>JADGHX010000307.1 GCA_019683695.1 Steroidobacteraceae bacterium | reverse complement strand
GTTTTTAAAAAAACCCAAAAAAACCACCCGCTTCACCCGCGCCCCCCCCCCGCCCCGGGGGGGCCCGCGACGAAAGGAACGACACACCCGCGTTCAGGCGGCGGGCTTCCCGCCGGCGATCCGCTGAACGGCTTCGAGGGCCTGCTGGACATTGTCCGCGGGGCTGACGCCCGGCCCACCCACGGTGGCGGCGATCTTGCCATCCGGCGTCACGATGAAGGTCGTGCGCTCGGCGAAGCCGTGATCGATCTCCTGCCCGCGCGTGTTCTTGAAGCCCGGCCGCGCGTCCATCACCTTGATATCGAAGCTCTTCGCGATCTTGCCGTCGCGGTCGGACGCGACGGGGATCTTGCCGCCGCAGTATTCCGGGTCAGCGGAGAATTCCTTCAGCGTCTCGATCTTGTCGAGGGACACGCCGATGATGCTGGCCTTCGCCGCCGAGAACTTCTCCTGGTTGATGGCGAACGTGTGGGCCTGCAGGTTGCAGCCCTTCGTGAACGCCGAGGGATAGAAGTAGACGACGACGGGGCCCTTCTTCAGCGCCTCCTTCAGCGAGAACGTGAATTCCTTGCCCGCCAGCGCCGCTGGCGCCTGGAAGTCCGGCGCGGCATCGCCCTGCTTGAGGGCTGCGAAGGCCGGCGCCGCCAGTGCGGCCGACAACGTGAGTCCCACCAGAACGCGTCTCATGGCTGTACCTCTCGATTGAATGATGAACTCTGCCCTCAAGGCGGACAGGCGTCAAAGCCGCCCCGGGCCTGCGACCACTGCGCAAAGCACCTGCCGCTGCGTGCGCTCCGGTGCCCCGGCCTGGATTGGACCGGACACGAGCGCCGAAACGTGCATACCGGAAGACGTGTTTTGAAGGCCGGCCCTCAACTGATCCGCCGAGGGCGCGTCGACGGCTTCCGCGGGGCAACGGGATACGCTCACCACGCGAGCACGATCTGCCTTGCAAGATCGCGCCGTAATGTGGGCGCCCGGCAAGGCCGGGCACGGCGATGACGAAACGGCCTACAGAAACGGCCTACAATCGCGCCCCTTCCACCGCGAAGCCCACGATCGTCATGCCCTGGCAACGCCGTCCCTTTCGTGATTCCCTCGCCCGCACCCTGTGCATCGCCGACCTGCGCGAGATTGCCCGGCGTCGCATACCGCATTTCGCCTTCGAGTACCTCGAAGGCGGGGCCGAGGACGAAGCGACCCTTCGCGGCAACCGGACCGCGTTCGAATCCTGGCGCTTCGTGCCGAGGACACTCGTGAACACCACCGGGCGCCACCAGCGCATCGAGCTGCTGGGCGCGGAATCGAAGGCGCCGCTCGTCATCGCGCCCACCGGCATGAACGGCATCCTGAACGGCGAGGGCGACCTGGGGCTCGCGCGCGCCGCGGCCAAGGCCGGGATTCCGTTCTGCCTGAGCACCGTGTCCACCACGAAACTCGAGGAGGTGGCGGCCAAAGTCGACGGGCGCCTGTGGATGCAGCTCTACGTGATGCGCGATCTGAAGGTGGCGGAGAACATCGTCCGTCGCGCAGATGCCGCAGGCTTCGAAGCGCTCGTGTTCACCACCGACGCGAATGTCTTCGGCCACCGCGAATGGGATCGACGCAACTACGTGCGTCCCGGCCGGCTGAAGCTGCGCGTCATGCTGGATGTGTTGCGGCACCCGACGTGGCTACGCGAAGTGATCCTGCGCAATGGCATTCCGCAGTTCCACAATCTGGCGGAGATGCTGCCGAAGGGCGGCGCCAGCGCCATTGGCGGCAGCACGATCATCCCAAGCCTGTTCGGCCCCACCATCACCTGGGCCGACATCGACTGGCTGCGCGGCATCTGGAAACGCAAGCTGCTCATCAAGGGCGTGCTCAGCGTGGAGGATGCCGAGCGCGCCGCAGCGCTCGGCTGCGACGGCATCGTGCTCACGAACCACGGCGGGCGTCAGCTCGATAGCTGCGTGGCGCCGGTCGAGATGGTTCCGGAAATCGCCGCGGCCGTGGGTCGCAAGATGACCGTGATCGTCGACAGCGGTTTTCGTCGCGGCACGGATGTGGTGAAAGCACTGGCGCTCGGCGCCCATGCCGTGATGCTCGGGCGCGCCACGCTTTACGGGCTTGCCGCCGGAGGTGAAGCGGGCGTGACGCGCGCTCTCGAGATCCTCACGGCGGAAATCGACCGCACCCTCGGCCACCTGGGCGTGTGCTCAATCGCTGAGCTGGGCCCGCACCTGCTGCGCCCAGCCCCGGGCACCGAGGCAGCGCGCGTCAGAAACAAAACGCCCCCCCGGCGGGGGCGGGGGGCGCCGCCCGGGGGGCGGT
>JADGHX010000123.1 GCA_019683695.1 Steroidobacteraceae bacterium | reverse complement strand
ACGCTCCACATCACGTCCCGAAAGAGTGGGCGCAGAAGTACAAGGGCAAGTTCGATCAGGGATGGGACAAGCTGCGCGAGGAAACCCTGGCCCGGCAGAAGCAGCTGGGGGTCGTTCCGGCAAACTGTCAGCTGACCCGTCGCCACGAGGAAATTCCCGCATGGGAGACGATGCCGGAGGCGCTGAAGCCGGTATTGTGCCGGCAGATGGAAGTGTACGCGGGCTTCCTCGAGCATACCGACCATCACGTCGGGCGGCTGTTCGATGCACTCAAGAAGCTGAATGTGCTCGACGATACGCTCATCTACTACATCATCGGCGACAATGGCCCTTCGGCGGAGGGCACGATCAACGGCACCTTCAACGAGATGCTGAACTTCAACGGCCTGGCCGAAATCGAATCGCCGGAGTACCTCGCCTCACGCCTGGACGAGCTCGGCGGTCCCAACTCCTACAATCATTACGCCGTCGGCTGGGCTCACGCGATGAGCACGCCGTACCAGTGGACAAAGCAGGTTGCTTCGCACTGGGGCGGTACTCGCAACGGCACCATCGTGCACTGGCCCAATGGCATCAAGTCACGCGGCGAAATTCGCTCGCAGTTCTGCCACGTGATTGACATTGCGCCTACCGTGCTCGAAGCGGCCGGGATTCCAGAGCCGATCGCTGTGGACGGTATCCAGCAGATGCCCATTGAAGGGGTGAGCATGCTGTATTCGTTCGATGACGCGACCGCACCGGAGCGGCACGAGACGCAGTATTTCGAGATGTTCGGCAACCGTGGCATCTATCACAAGGGATGGACTGCTGTAACGAAACACGCCACGCCCTGGATCATCGTGGGCCGCAAGGCGGTGCCGTTCGATAAGGACGTCTGGGAGCTCTACGACACAACGCAAGACTGGAGCCAATCGCACGACCTCGCCGCGCAGCAGCCCGGGAAGCTGCATGAGCTGCAGCGCCTGTGGCTTCTGGAGGCGGCTCGTCACAACGTGTTGCCGCTGGACGACGATCCGGCACACCGCTTCAATCCCGAGACAGCCGGCCGTCCCACGCTGGTGACGAGGAACAGCCAGATCCTCTTCGCCGGCATGGGGCGCCTGTCCGAAAACTGCGTCGTCAACATCAAGAACAAGTCGCACTCCGTCACCGCCGAGATCGTTGCGCCGAAGGAAGGCGCCCAGGGTGTGATCATCGCCCAGGGCGCCAACATTGGCGGCTGGAGCCTGTACGCGAACCAAGGCAAATTGAAGTACTGCTACAACCTCGGCGGCGTGAAGCGCTTTTATGTCGAAGGCGCAAATCCGATTTCGCCGGGCGAGCATCAGGTGCGCATGGAGTTCAGGTATGCCGGAGGCGGCCTGGGCAAGGGCGGCAAGGTCACTCTGTACACGGACGGCAAGCAGGTCGGTCAGGGCGACGTGCCGGCCACGCTCGCAATGGTCTTTTCTGCGGACGACGGCTGCGACGTCGGCGAAGACAGCGGTGCGCCTGTCGCCGAGGACTACGGGCCCCGCGACAACATGTTCAACGGTCGTATCAAAGGCGTATTTATCGATATCTCGGAAGGGCCGGGAAGCATGGCGCATCTGCTCAAGCCCGAGGACGCCCTCCGTATCGCCATGGCCCGGCAGTAACGGCGGAAAGCACGGATCGCCTCTGGGCAGACTCATCGCGGAAGACCGCTGGCGCGAGCGTGGAAGAACGTCATCGGACGAGCGCAGGGCCTGCGGAGCCTCCGGTCACTGGCAAATAGTCCACCTTGACAACCGCGCGACACTCCTCGGTCTCATGGAATCTGACGAATCGGAAAGAAGCTGCTCCGGGTGGCCGGGCAGCACGGCCACGGGTCGCAGGTGATGCCGAACAGGTACGCCGTTTGGTTCAAAGGCGCGACTGAGGCGGTCGTCGGGTAGATCCGGAAAAGCGATGCAATCGCAGAGTGACCGGCCGCCGCATATGAGCGCGATTCCGAGCGGTGTTGCGCAGAACCCACGCGCAGGCCGATGCCCCGAAAGGCCCCGGAATCTGGCGAGGAGCCTCGCAGCAGGAACCAGGCGCCTGGACCCCGGTGCCGGCAAGAATTGTAAAAAACCAGTGGCGGAGAGGGTGGGATTCGAACCCACGTGCCGGTATTACCCGACCATCCGATTTCGAGTCGGCGCCGTTATGACCGCTTCGGTACCTCTCCGGGGGAGGGTGGTATTCTAGCCGAACCTGAAGACGAGTGAGGCCCCTGATGCGCCGAGACGTGCGCAGCCCCGCTGCCATCGCCATCGCCATCATCGCGACCACAGCCCTCCTGACGGGCTGCCAGAAGAAGGAGACATCCGCCAGCGTCCTCGATGAAATCCGCGCACGCGGCGAGCTGCGCGTCGTAACAGCCAACAGCCCCACCACCTACTACCTCGGGGCGCACGGCGCGGAAGGGCTGGAGTTCTCGCTGGCGCGCGAGTTCGCTCAGCAGCTCGGCGTGGCATTGGTCATAACGCCGGTGGCGAACGCCGTGGCCATGCAGGCGGAACTCGCCGCACACCGCGCCGACATCGCTGCGGCCCAGGTCACGGCGGATGAAGCCTGGCTGCGTGTGGGGGACGCAGCGGATCCCTATGAGCAGATCGAGCAGATCGTCGTGTACCGGCGCGGCGGCATTCGCCCGCGCGGCACGCTGCAGATCGAGAATGCGCGCCTCGCAGTACGCTCCGGCGGCCCGCAGGAACACATTCTGCAGAAGCTGAAGGACACGGTCGCCCCGAATCTCGAGTGGGTCGCCACCGCCCCGCGGGCGGCGGATCCGCTGGAGGATGTGGACTCCGGGCAGGCCACCTACGCCATCGTGGATGCGCGCGAGTTCTCCTTCGCGCGCCATCTGTACCCGAACCTTGCGGTCGGATTCTCGCTGCCCACGAAGCGCCCCGCGCAGTGGATCGTGCGAAAGGGGGCGACGGATCTGCTCGAGGCGGTGAATCACTTCTTCGCCTCGATCACGCAGTCGGGCCTGCTCGCCGAGCTCGCGAAACAGGCGACGGGCGATGCGCGGAAATTCGAGTACGTGGAATCGCTGCGCTTTCAGGAACACGTCGCCGCGAGGCTCGGGCCGTTCCGGGCCTGGTTCGAGGAAGCGGCAGCCGTCTCGGGGATCGATTGGCGTTTGCTCGCGGCGATCGGCTATCAGGAGTCGAAGTGGGACCCCAAGGCCACCTCCGGGGATGGCGCACAGGGCGTGATGATGCTCATGGCCGACACCGCGCAGTCCCTCGGCATCACGGATCGTGGCGACCCCCGTCAGAGCATCATCGGCGGCGCAAAGTACTTCGCCGAGGTTTTAAAGAAGATCCCTGAGCGCATCCCCGAGCCCGACCGCACGTGGTTGGCGGTTGCGTCATACAACGTGGGCTTCGGTCACCTCGAAGATGCACGCATTCTCACGCAGTCCCGCGGCAAGAATCCGGACTCGTGGGCGGATGTGCGCGAGCACCTGCCCCTGCTCGCACAGGAGCGGTACTACGTCCACGCCAAGCGCGGCTACGCGCGCGGCTGGGAACCGGTGCAATTCGTGGATCGCGTGCAGCGATTTCTCACGCTGCTCGAGTGGCATCCGGCCGAAGCGATTGCGCGTGAGACGCGCGTGGAGATTGAGCCGGAAGCGGCTGTGCCCGCCACGGACCATGGCGCACCGGTCTCCACCGCGGTGCTTGCCTCTCCGGAAGCCTGAGCCGCCGTGCCCTGCGAACAGCGCCGCTGCGAAGCGGACTGCGCGCATGCCGATCAGGAGCCTTGGTCGTTCTGTCGCCGGGAACGAAAGAACCGGGACAATCGCTCGGCGCACTCCTCCATCAGCACGCCGCCGAACACATCCACTCGGTGATTCAGCTGCGGAAGCGCAAAGATGTTCACGATGCTGCCGGCTCCTCCGCCCTTCGGATCCCAGGCGCCGAACACCACTCGCCGCACGCGCGCGTGAACCATGGCCGCCGCGCACATGGGGCATGGCTCCAGCGTCACATAAACCGTGGTGTTTTCGAGGCGGTAGTTGTCCAGCAGCCTACCCGCCTCGCGCATCGCGATGATTTCCGCGTGAGCCGTGGGGTCGTTCGAGGAAATGGGCTGGTTGTAGCCCATGGCGATGACGTAATCGTCGTGCACCACCACCGCGCCAACCGGCACCTCGCCCACGACCGCCGCGGCATCCGCCAGCTCGAGCGCGCGGCGCATGAAGGTTTCGTCCGCACTCGACACGACGCTACTCCGTGGCGGCCAATGAATCCATGCCGTCGAAGAACTCCACCTTGCCGGTCTCGAGCGAATACTCCGCGCCCACGACCGCGAGCCCTTCGCTGCGGATGAGATGCTCCAGCACCGCAGACCCGTAGCGCAGATGATTCACCGAAAACCGCACATTGAAGCGCACGGCATGCCGGACCAGCGCGTCATGATCGTTCCGCAGGTCCGTCTGCATGAGCCCTTCCACGGACGGGCGCACACGATCCACGATCGACCGCAGATTGCGCGATTGATTCTCCGCCGGGCGCTGCAGTTCTTCGAGCGTGGCGAGGATCGCCCCGCAGTTCGTGTGCCCCAGCACCACGACGAGCCGAGTGCCGAATCTCGACGCCGCGAACTCGACACTGCCGACCTGCGAGGGCGCAACGACATTCCCCGCCACACGGATGACGAACAGGTCTCCGAGCCCCTGGTCGAACACGATCTCCGCGGGGACGCGCGCATCGGAGCACCCGAGGATGATCGCGAATGGCTGCTGGTCATGCGTCAGCTGCACCGGCCGCGTGGCATTGAACGCGGGCCCGCGCCCGATGCTTGCGACGAAACGAGCGTTGCCCTCCCGCAGCCGCTCCAGCGCTTCGGCGGCCGCGATCATGCCGGGACGACCCGTGTGTGGAGAAGATCTCTGGGCAGGCAACGCGCCTCGTGCCCTCGCGCTTTCATCATCTGCATTGAACTCGTGCGTCCTCGACTGACCGTCGCGATTGTCTCTTGGCAACGTGAGCGCGCGCAAACCGGATCGGCATGCGTGGCGGATCGGCATTGCGCGCGGTCCCTGAATGCGGTCGCGCTCGAGCAGGTTTCAGAGGCGGAGCGGGTCATACGCAAGGCCGCCTCAGCGGCCGGCGCAGACAACGTGGAGGTTGATCTCGCCCTGACGCGGTAGATTCAGTGTGGCGGGCACGTAGGTGTTGTACTTCTCGACGGCCATGAGGGCATGCGCTCCGCGATGAATCAGCGTTCTGCGCATGGAATGCTTCGGCGGTCGGATCTGAAGGCGCGGGCGGAGCCGCGAGGCGCCGCCCGCACATTTGCCCTGCCTGAGCGATCACTTCGCCGGGGGCACGTCGCAGCATCGCATGTCACACCTACCCTGTTCAGCATGCATCCGGGTCGCGCCAGACTGCCTGGTGTCGCAGGGAGCCATGCCGGTCAACGGCCGAGGCGAGCACGCAGATATCCCTCGACGTCTACGACCTTGAGACCCTGACGTTCGTTGAACGTGTTCGACTTGTCCCACCGCATGCCGTCGCCGAGAGCGAATGCAGCACGATAGCGGGCCATCACATCGTTCGGCGATGCCGGCCGCGAGTTCGCCGAGCATGAGGGTGAGGATCGGCGTCGTGGGCGCCGGCTTCATCACCATCGTATTTCCGGCGAGCAGCGCGGGCGCGATCTTCGCCGCGGGTATGAGCAGCGGAAAATTCCAGGGGCTGATCCCCGCCACCACGCCCAGAGGGCGGTGGCGCAGCTCGACCCGGCCGCCCGGCACCTGAAGGACCTTGTCGAGCAATCTCAGTCCGTCACGGTCGAGGGCAGTCGCTGGCCAAACTGGCATGATCCGGGGAAGCATCCGGGTCGGGACGACGCCTTCCCTGGCCCGCCGCGTCATTATCCCGGCACTTCCGCGATTTGCAGCCCGGTACCCGGGCATCAATATCGACCTGCACCTGAGCGATGCCGTGATCGATCTCGTCCAGAAACGCATCGACTGCGTGATCAGAGCTGGCGAGCCAGTGCCCTCGAGCCTCATTGTTCGCCGAATCACCCGTTTCCAATGGTACGTGTGCGGCTCGCCCGACTATCTCGAGCGGCACGGCGAACCGGTCAACATCGCCGACCTCCGGAAACACGTGGCGGTGGGGTACTCCGACAGCCGGACGGGCCGCTCAACGGACTGGATCTTCCGGAAAGGCAAGGAAGTCACGCCGCTTTCCATGAAGGAGTCCGTTACCGTCAATGACACCGACGCTTATATCGCTGCTGGCCTGGCCGGGCTCGGCCTCATTCGCGCGGCCAGCTATCTGGTGCATGAGCACCTCTCCGAGGGTCGGCTCGTCAGGGTCTTGGCTAGTCTCGAGGCTTCGACTGATCCGTTATCAGTGCTCTATCCACAGAGCCGTCACCTCTCGCCCGCTGTTCGCACCTTTATAGACTGGTGCATGGAGATCATCGGCCGCGAGGCGAAGAACTGGTAACTGCGAGTGAGCCATGTGGTCACCGGCTACCGCTCCCGTTCTCGGCGGCGGCCTACCTTGATCAACCTGACGGCCAGAAGAGAGCCTACTGCGCGAACGCGTCGTGGCGGGGCCTGATCACTGCAGCTCGACACCGGCGACACGGGCACCTTCCCCCCAGCTTCGCCGCCAATCCTTTCGCCTTGCCGTCGCTCAGCGCCATCGAGAGCGCCGCGACCGCATCATCGAGCGTCCACCGCCGACAAACCCTCTACTCCCACTCGATCGTCGCGGGCGGCTTACCGGAAATGTCGTAGACAACGCGGGACACGCCCGCGACTTCGTTCACGATGCGCCGGGACACCTGGTCCAGGAATTCGTAGGGCAGGCGCGCCCAGCGCGCCGTCATGAAATCCACGGTTTCCACCGCGCGCAGCGCGATGACGTAGTCGTAGCGCCGACCATCGCCCATCACGGCGACCGAGCGCACCGGCAGGAATACTGCGAACGCCTGGCTCGTCTTGTCGTACAGGTCGTGCTTGCGCAGCTCTTCGATGTAGATGTGATCCGCCTGACGCAGCAGGTCGGCGTATTCCTTCTTCACCTCGCCCAGGATGCGCACGCCGAGCCCGGGGCCCGGGAACGGATGGCGATACACCATCTTGCGCGGCAGCCCCAGCTCCACACCGAGCTTGCGCACCTCGTCCTTGAACAGCTCGCGCAGCGGCTCGACGAGCTTCATGCGCATCTGCTCCGGCAGCCCGCCGACGTTGTGGTGAGACTTGATCACGTGCGCCTTGCCCGTGCGCGCGCCCGCGGACTCGATGACATCCGGATAGATCGTGCCCTGGGCCAGGAACTCGACACCCTCGAGCTTGTGCGCTTCCTCGTCGAACACCTCGATGAAGGTGCGCCCGATGATCTTGCGTTTGGCCTCGGGATCGGACACGCCGGCGAGCGCCGCGAGGAATCGCTGCTCGGCATTCACGCGAATGACGCGCACGCCCAGGTGGTCCGCGAACGTGTGCATCACCTCGTCCCCTTCGTTCAGACGAAGCAGGCCGGTGTCCACGAACACGCACACGAGCTGGTCTCCGATAGCCTTGTGCAGCAGAGCGGCCACCACCGAGGAATCCACGCCGCCCGAAAGCCCGAGCAGCACCTTGCCCGTGCCCACCTGCGCGCGCACGCGCTCGATGGCATCCTCGATGATGTTGCCGACGCGCCAGCGATCCGCGCACCCGCAGATCTCGCGCACGAAGCGCTCGAGCAGCCGTGCGCCCTGCTTCGTGTGCGTCACCTCCGGATGAAACTGCACGCCGTAAAACCGGCGCTTCTCATCGCTCATGGCCGCGAGCGGCGCGTGCTCCGTCACCGCGGTGGCCGTGAAGCCCGGAGGCAACTGCTCCACGCGGTCCCCATGGCTCATCCACACATCGAGGACTGCGCGGCCGTCGTCATCCACACGATCCGCGATATCGGCGAACAGCCGGCAGGGCGCGGTGGCCTTCACCTCCGCATAGCCGAACTCGCGTTTCGTGGAGGGCGCGACGAGCCCGCCGAGCTGCTGCGCCATGGTCTGCATGCCATAGCAGATGCCGAGCACGGGCACGCCGAGCGTGAACACGACATCCGGCGCTCTGGGCGGCTGTGCATCCGTGACCGATTCAGGGCCGCCGGACAGGATGATGCCGCGCGGGTTGAAGGCGCGTACCGCCTCGTCCGACATGTCCCACGGGTGAATCTCGGAGTAGACGCCGATCTCGCGCACGCGCCGCGCGATGAGCTGCGTGTACTGCGCGCCGAAGTCGAGGATGAGAATCCGGTCCGCGTGGATGTCCGGAGAAGTCGCTCGGGTGGGGGACGGGGTCTCGGCCGGACGCGCCACGCTCTGCATAGGACTCACGAGATGCGGTAGTTGGGAGCCTCTTTGGTGATGCTCACGTCGTGAACGTGGCTTTCGCGCACGCCCGCGCTCGTGATGCGCACGAAATGCGGCCGGGTTCTGAGGTCTGTGATGTTGCGGCTACCGGTGTAGCCCATGGCGGCGCGCAAGCCGCCGGTGAGCTGCGCCAGGATCTGCACCACGCTGCCCTTGTACGGCACGCGGCCTTCCACGCCTTCCGGCACGAGCTTCTCGAGCTCCGTGGCGGCATCCTGGAAGTAGCGATCTGCCGAGCCATGGCGCTCGGCCATCGCGCCGAGCGAACCCATGCCGCGATAGGACTTGTACGACGCACCCTGATACAGCTCCACCTCGCCGGGCGACTCCTCCGTACCCGCGAAGAGGCTGCCGATCATCACCGCATGCGCGCCAGCGGCAATGGCCTTGGCGATGTCGCCGGAGAAGCGGATGCCGCCGTCCGAAATGAGCGGCACATCCGTCTTCGCGATGGCTTCGGCCACCATGTTCACCGCGGAGATCTGCGGCACGCCGACGCCCGCCACGATGCGAGTGGTGCAGATGGAGCCGGGGCCGATGCCGACCTTCACTGCATCCGCCCCCGCATCGACGAGCATGCGCGCGGCATCCGCCGTAGCGATGTTGCCGGCCACGACCTGCAAATCCCCCCAGCGCTGCTTGATGCGCCGGACGGTATCGATCACGCCGCGAGAGTGGCCATGCGCGGTATCCACCACCACGAGATCCACCCCGGCGTCGCGAAGCGCGGCAACGCGATCGAGCGTATCCGCCGTGGTGCCCACCGCGGCGCCGACGCGCAGGCGGCCGCCTTCATCCTTGCACGCGCGCGGGAATTCCGTGGCCTTCTGGAAATCCTTCACCGTGATCATGCCGGCGAGCTCGTCCTCGCCGTTCACGACCAGCACCTTCTCGATGCGATGCTTGTGCAGCAGGCCCAGCACCTCTTCCTTCGGCGCGTTCTCGCGCACGGTGACGAGGCGCTCCTTCGGCGTCATCACGGTGGAGACGGGCGCATCGAGCTTTTCCTCGAAGCGCAGGTCACGATGCGTGACGATGCCCACCACCTTCTTGCCCACCACCACCGGCACGCCGGAGATGCCGCGCGAGCGCGTGAGCTCGAGCACCTGACGGATCGTCATGTCCGGCGAGACGGTGATCGGGTCCTTGATCACGCCGCTTTCGTACTTCTTCACGCGGGCCACTTCGCGGGCCTGCGCTTCGATCGACATGCTCTTGTGGATCACACCCATGCCGCCTTCCTGCGCCATGGTGATGGCGAGGCGCGCTTCGGTGACCGTATCCATGGCCGCCGACAGCATGGGGATGTTGAGCCGGATACGGCGCGTGACCTGCGTGGACAGGTCCGTTTCGCGCGGCAGGATCTCCGAGTAAGCCGGGACTAAAAGAACATCGTCGAAGGTCAACGCTTCTTCGAGGATTCGCATGAACGCCAGGTGCCGGCCTTGTGCCGGGGCGCCCTCAAGGGAGGGCCAGTGGAAAGATTGGCGCGCGATTGTACGCATCGGACCCCTGCCGGTAAACGGATTGTGTGCTCGTGTGGTAGGGTGTCATCCGGGCGCTCTCGGGCCGCGGCAGTACCCCTGGCGGGCCCTCGGCCGGCACTCACGGGCCCAGGCAGCGGGAACTTGCGCGATCAGCCGGGCCTGATGCGTCCCAAGCGGTCGCCGGAACACCCGGAAACGCCCGCTGCGCAGCCATGGTGAAGCCGATGTCTTTATCCACCGTTCCGCCGGTCGCCACGCCTCCCGAGCGCAACGTCTACACGGTGTCCCGGCTCAACCGCGAAGTGCGGCTGCTGCTCGAGAACGGCATGCCCGTCGTGTGGCTGGAAGGCGAGCTGTCGAACTTCTCCGCGCCCGCTTCGGGGCACTGGTACTTCTCGCTCAAGGATCGTGAGGCGCAGGTCCGCTGCGCCATGTTCCGCCTGCGGAACATGGGCGTGGGCTTCACCCCGAAGGCCGGACAGCACGTGCTCGTCCGGGGCCGCGTCACGATGTACGAGGCGCGCGGGGACTATCAGCTCATCGCGGATCACATGGAGGAAGCCGGCATCGGCGCGCTCAAGCGCGAGTTCGAGCGCCTCAAGGCCAAGCTCGCCGCGGAAGGGCTCTTCGCGCTCGAGCGCAAGCGTGCCCTGCCCCGCTTCCCCCGGCGCATAGGCGTCATCACATCGCCGACCGGTGCGGCCATCCGGGACATCCTGCACATCCTCGCGCGAAGGTTTCCGCCCGCGGCGGTGATCATCTATCCCACGCCCGTGCAGGGCGCGGCCGCTGCGCCGGCCATCATCAATGCGCTCTCGCTCGCAAACGCCCGCGCGGAATGCGACGTGCTCGTGCTCGCGCGAGGGGGCGGCTCCATCGAGGATCTCTGGGCCTTCAACGATGAGCGTCTTGCGCGTGCGATTTACGCTAGCGCGCTGCCCGTGGTGAGTGGCGTCGGTCACGAGATCGATTTCACGATTGCGGACTTCGTGGCGGATGCGCGCGCGCCTACGCCCTCCGGCGCCGCGGAGCTCGTCGTGCCGGACCGCAACGCGTGTCTCGACGTGCTCTCACGCACAGCGGATCGACTGGTCGTGGCCATGCGCCGGGAAATGCGCATGTTCACGTCGCGTTTTGAAGCGGCGGCCTTGCGCCTGAAGCTCATGCATCCCGGCGCGCGCCTGCTGCAGCAGGAGCAACGGCTGGACGATCTGGAACAACGCCTCGCGATGGGCATTCGCCGTGAGCTGCGCGCACTCACCGCGCGGTTCGATGCCGCGGCCCTCCGCCTCACGCTCACGAGCCCGGAAGCTCGCCTGGCTCAGCAGCGTCGCCGACTCGAGGACCTGGGCCAGCGCCTCATGGGCGCCATGCGCGGCACGCTTCAGAAGGACCATCGGCGGCTCAGCGAGGTGGATGCTCGCCTCATCCGTCATTCGCCGGAGCGCCGGGTGCGGGATCTCTGCCTCGCACATGAGTCGCTGCACACACGCCTGCACCACGCCTGGAGCAGCTGTCTCGCGCGAGCCGAACATCGACTCACGCTGGCGGTCAGAAGTCTGCACGCGATGAGCCCGCTGGCTACACTGGATCGCGGGTTCGCCATCGTGACGCGGGCCGCAGATGGCGCTCTGGTCACTGATGTAGCGTCAGTCGAAGTGGGCGACGAAATCGACGCGCGTGTTGCCCGCGGCACCGTGCGCGCAAGGGTTACGGCAAAACACAACGAACGGGGCTGAATACATGCATTCGGGGTGGTGGAGCGGTGTCACGAGCGGCCGTGCCGTGCGCGGTTGGGCGGATGGCATGGCGGGATGTGAAGGCGCGGCCTGGTCTTCCCCTCGCAAGGTTTTTTCGGGCGTTGCGCTCACCGTTGCGTGCCTGCTTTGCACGGGAGGCACGATCGCGTTTGGTGCTGACAGTTCGCAAGGCGCATCGTCCACCTCAGTTGCCACGAGCAGCAGCGCGGCGAGCGTGCCCCGCACGAGCATCCCGCTTCCGCGCGAAAGTCATGTGCCGGGCGGCGTGTTCACGTTCACCATCGATGCGCCTGCGGATCGGTTGCCGGTCGTCACCCTCGATGGCGTCCGTGCAATGGTGCTGCGCGAAGTTGACGTGTGGCGTGCGGTTGTAGGCATTCCGCTTTCCACTCCGCCGGGCAAGCACAGCGTGGTCGTGAAAACGGCGGAGGGCGAGAAGCGCGTCGAATTCGAGGTCACACCGAAGCAGTACCGCGTTCAGCGCCTGAAAGTGGCGCCCCGCGTGGTGGACCTCTCGCCGCAGGACCTGGCGCGCACTCAACGTGAACGTCCGGTCATCCAGAAGGCACTGGCCACCTTCAGCGACACGACCCCCGCAACGTTGATTCTGCAGCCGCCGGTCGACGGCCCGCGCTCGAGCTCGTACGGCTTGCGGCGCTTCTTCAACAATCAGCCACGCAGCCCCCACACCGGCATGGACATCGCCGCACCCACCGGCACGCCGATCCGGGCGCCCGCGCCCGGCCGCGTCGTGGAAACCGGGGACTTCTTCTTCAACGGCAACACGGTGCTCATCGATCACGGGCAGGGTCTGGTGACGATGTACTGCCACATGAGCGCCATCGACGTGAAGCCGGGCGATACCGTGAACACGGGAGACGTCATCGGCAAGGTCGGCGCCACCGGGCGAGTGACGGGGCCCCATCTGCACTGGGGCGTCACCCTCAACCGGACGATGGTGGACCCCGCTCTCTTCCTGCCTCCGGAGCTGGACGCGCCGGGCAAGCCGGAAAAGTAATCGCGGCGCCGGCGCGCGCTTCTCGACGGCATCCCTCCGCGGCCGGGGCCGTCACGCCGAACCCGCAATCCGGAGCGCCTGATCCGGCACGGCGAACCGCGTTGGGGGCGTTGGAAGGCTCAGCTGCACCCCGGCTCACAATGGGTCCACGTGCGCAGCACCGCTGGCACGGCGACCGTCGGGGGAGCTGTACGGCGAGCCCCTTGCGCCGTCGTGCAAGTGCGCGCCGCCCGGCGCGAATGCACGCCAAGCTCGCGCTGACGGTGCAGCTGCACTAACACGAATCGATTCCTTCATATTGCAGTTTTCTTACAAACTGCTCGCGCGAAGAACGGGCTGGCCGACAAAGCCCCCTTCAATAGTCCTCCAGGTTCGACATCGTGAGCACTCCGCCTCCCTCACGCGTCACGGCGTGCGGCCTGACGCAACGGCCCGATCGGGCTGCATGGCTTGCAAGGCTCAGGGCACTGGCGCCGTGGATCGTGGCCGCGCTGGGGGCTTATGCCCTGCTGAATGCCGCCACGATCTGGCCGCGAATCACCCACCTGTGGGGCATCTCGCCGCTGCGAGCGATCGGATTCCTGGTGCTGTTCGCGGTGGCTGGCGTGAGCTTCACGGCGCTGCTCATCTCCCTGAACCGGTACTTGTTGATCATCGCAATTCCCGTGCTCGTGGCCGTGCTCACAACGAATGGCGTTGCGCGGGAAACGCTCGATCTCACCATCGTCAATCAGCAGACCGCGGAGTGGCTGCTCTGGGAGATCGGCCAGGCGACGGATGCCGTCAGCATGTTCGCGGGATCCTTTGCAGCTCACCTTGCCCTTTCCGTTCTGTTGCTGACACCGGTGGTGCTCGTGGCCCGGGCGGCCCGGCAGCGGTTCCGGGCGAATATCAGAGATATCCCGCTGCTGCTCTCCGCGGCATTCGTATACGCGTCGAGCGGCGTCGTCATCCATCACTATTTCACGCCGTACATTCCTGCTGAAAGCAACCTTCTCCTGTACGGCGCGGAGATGCTGCTGCAACCGAGCCCCGACGTGCCGCCTGCGGATATGCAGCCCGGCGACACATCGCCCGTCGAGCAGATCGTGCTGGTCATCGACGAGAGCGTGACGTACGACGCGTACGTCACGCACCTGCAAAATCATTACGCAAGGTGGAATGGAGTCGACTTCGGAGAAGCCGCCTCGTTGAGCAACTGCTCCGCCGCAGCCAACAGCATGTTGCGCTGGGGCTTTCGTGCGGAGCACATGCTTGCAGGGGAAGATCCGCGCCTTGCGCCCACCATCTGGTCGTATGCGCATGCAGCGGGCTTCAAGACGTGGCTCATCGACGGACAGCGCGATGGTTCCTATCAGAACTTCATGCGCCGCAAGGAAGCGAAGCTCATCGATCACCTGGTCGGTGTCGACGAAGGGGTTTACACGGACGACGCCATCGCCCGCCTGCTCTCAGACATTCTGGCCAAGCCCGGCAAGCGCATCATTTACGTGAACAAGCGCGGCAGCCATTTCCCGTACGCGCAGTATCCGCAGGAGAAGTTTCCCGGCGCGCGCACTCCCGAGCAGCACTACGCGCGCTCGGTACAACATTCCTCGCAACGGTTCCTGGACCTCATGCTCCAGGGTGTTTCACTTCGCCGCACGCTGGTTCTGTACACGTCGGATCACGGCGAGCAGTTCGGTGAGGGCTCCCCTCACTGCAACGTCAAGCCGCGCTGGCAGGAATCGAGCGTGCCTCTCGTGCTGCTCACCGAGAGCCCCCTCGTTTCGGAGCCGGCACGCGCCGCCGCGGCCGCCCTCAAGAACCGCGCCGGGCACGGGCAGCTCTTCGCCACGATGCTCTTCGCAATGGGTTACGACCTCAGCACCGCCGAGCGCGAATACGGCACGTCGCTCCTGTCACCGCACGTCCCGCAACACTACTACTTTGTCTCCGGCAACCCGATCCCCTCGGAACGCCAGCAGATCACCGTCACGCAATTCACGCACTTCCCGCACCGAGCTCCGCAACCAACAGCCGTAGCGTCCGCGAATTGAGATCGAACCCCGCGTGAAGCTCTAGCGGCGATACGAGATCGCCAAACTCGCCGGAACCATGGCGCTGCGCGCTCGCCGAACAGACCCATCAGCGAGCGCAAGGTGCGTGCAAGAGCATCCCTCGGCGCCCGTCTCAGAAGAGACCGCCAAGGTGCCCGAACCCAACGAGATGTCATGCACGCACGCGCGACCGCACAGACTCATCAACAAGCGAGGGCGCGCCCCGATGCGCGCTCGCGCCGCAGAGACCCATCAGCGAGCGCAAGGCGCGTGCAAGAGCGTCCGTCGGCGGCCGTCTCGCAAGAGACCGCCAAGGCGCCACGACCCAAGGAGATGGCATGCACGCACGCGCGTCCCGCACAGACTCATCAACGAGCGAAGGTGCGCACCGATGCGCGCTCGCGCCGCAGAGGCCCGTCAGCGAGCGGAGGTGCGTGCAAGAGGGTCCCTCGGCGGCCGTCTCGGGCGCGGCGTTCCCCGCGTTAAGCGCCGCGCACCTCTGCACCGATTCTTGGGACTCGCGCATGTGGCGCGGCGTAGCGGGGAATGCGGGACCGCCGAAAATCGCCGTCTCCGGCGATTTTCGAAGCGCGCCCGAGTAGGCCGCCGAGGGACCCTCTTGCACGCG
>JADGHX010000011.1 GCA_019683695.1 Steroidobacteraceae bacterium | reverse complement strand
CGTCAGTCCCACCCGCCCGAAGATCATGGCGCGCCCCTCCGCATAGCGGCGCGCGAGCCAGATGTAGTTGCGCGTTGCGTAGTAGGAGATCCAGTACCGCTCGAACCGGATGCGCAGTGATGAGCGGCCGAGCAGCGCCACCTCGTTGTACGCGGCCCGAATCTCTTCCTTGTGCAGCATCCTGCTGTCGCGAACGAGGCGGATCTTCGTGATGCCGCGCATGCGAAGGCAATACTCGATGTCGTCCGCGTGAATGAAGAATTCCTGCTTCGGATAGCCGATGCGCTCCACGAGCCAGCGCGGCACCATGAGCCCGACGAACGTGGCGGCTTCGATGTCCACCGTCGGGCCATCGGACAGCGCGCTGTCGGGGATGGGGCGGACGCATTCGAGCGGACGATAGCTCCAGTCGATGAATCCGAGATACGCGAGAAGCAACCGGCCGTGCCCGTCCCATTTGAGGCTGCAGAGCGGTGGGGGTTGCACGTCCTCCGGCCGCAGCGCGGCGAGGAGTCGCTCGAGCGCATCCACCGCCGGTTCCGCATCGTCATCCATCACCCAGAACCAGTCGTGGCCGTCGGCCATGGCCTTGCGCATGCCGTGGCTGAATCCACCCGCGCCGCCCGTATTGCGATCGAGGCGCGTGTAGGAGATGCGCTCGTGCGCGAGCAACCCGTTTGCGGCCAGCGCCTCCTGCGTGCCATCGCTGCTCGCGTTGTCGATCACGTAAATGCATTGGACCGGACGCGTCTGCGCCAGAAGCGCCCGCAGGCATTCGAGCAGCATGCGCTTGCGGTTGTACGTTACGACTACTGCTGCGATGGAGTGAGACATTGAAGAGCTCCCGACTCGGGCCGATCGCCGTTTGGCAGCGCGATGACGTACGCATCGCGGGCCTCCAGCCAGCGCGCGATCAGATGCCGCTTCAGGCGATGCTTGAAGGGAAGCGGCGGGATCTCGAACCTGCCCGGCTGCAGGCCCGCCAGCCGGTAGTACTCATCGAGCACGCCGGAGGCGATGAGGTGGTGCTCCTGCGTGTAGAAGGAAAAATGGCTCACGGGCAGGTGACCTGCGATGCGGCCCGGTCGGCCGACGCGCGAGGGCAGCACGGCGGAGATCCACTCCTCGTCGTCCACCTCGGTTGGACAGAACGCGGCGCCGAGGCGAAGGACGTCGCTGCCGAAGAAGCCGATACAGTTGATGGAGAAACGCGCGAGACTCACGGCGAAGTCCGGCACCTCGAACGCGTCGAGGGCGCGCGAGCGCACCGCCTCCATGAAGGCGCGATGCAGATGAACCGCAAACGCCGGGCTGCGCCAGGCGTGCACGCATCCCGCCTGCGCGGTGAGGTCCGCATCGATGCTCACCTGGCTGTAGTACTTCAGCAGCCACGAGCAGAGCGCGTTGTTGATGATGAGAGGGGACCACCAGATATATTGCGTGCGCTCGGCCGCCGCTTGCTGATACAGCCGAGCGCCGAAATGGCGGGGCAGCCAGACGATGTCGTCGTCGAGCTTGATGTAGAACGCATTCGGATCGTTGAGCGTCGGGTAAAAGCGATTGATCGAGCGCAGGCCGCCATCCGCCCCCGGCAGACGCACGAGCTTCACGCGCCCGGGGTGGCGTTGTGCGAGCTCTTCCAGGAAAACGCGGTCTCGCGGGTCGCGGCAGTTGTCCCACAGCTGCCACTCTTCGAGCGTGACATCCGCAAGCACGTAGTGCGCCAGAAGCTCCAGATACCGCTTCCGGCCGGCCGGCGTTACTGCGACGATCCGATGCATTTCACAACCACCTGCTGATTGTCTGCGTTGTACGCGACGTATGCGTATTCCCCGCCATGGGTGCGGATGAACTCGCGAAAGGCCTTGTGCTCGTGCTTCTGCCAGCCCGGATAGTTGAAGTACTCGTCGAACACCAACACCGTTCCGGGCTGGATGCGAGGCGCGAGCGCTTCAAGAACGGTACGGGTGGAGTCGTACACGTCGCAGTCGATGTGCACGAGCGCCACCGGGTCTGCGTGGCTTGCGAGGAACGGCTCGAGCGTTTGCGAGAACCAGCCCTTCACCAGTCGGACATTTGGGCGCACGCGAGGCAGCGTGCCGCCCGTTCCGAAACTGCCGCGCTCGAACCCGGATCGCCAGCGCGTAGGCAGGCCCTCGAACGAGTCGAATCCGTAGACAGGCCGGTCCGGCAGGCACTGCGCGATGAGATTCACGCTCGAGCCGCGAAAAACGCCGAACTCGCAGATCAGGCCCGGCTGGTCCCTGGCCAGCGTCGCGGCGTACCGCAGAAGATCCGTGCGCGCATGAAAAACCTCTGCGGACGCCGCGTAGCGCTCAACGAAGCGGGCCGTGGCCGCTGCAGCGAGCAGATCGCGCTGGAAATCCACGTTATGCGCGCGATCGTTGATATAGCCATCCAGTATCCGATGGAGTGCCGCTCTGAGGAGCTTCTTCATGCCGCGGAAGCCCTCCCTGTCGTGTATTCCTTGCGGACCAGGGCCCCCTCGGCGCACTTGAGCGCCGCCCCGATGACCTGAGCAAAGCCAGCAGCTACGACGACCATGCAAGAAGACCCCGCGTACGACACAGATAGATGAAACCGACGGTGATGACCGTTTCCGTGATGAGTGCGCTCCATGCCGCGCCTTCCGCGGCGCCCAGCTGCACGAGCGGCAGCAGCCAGACGAGCGACACGACGGCAACGGCCGCCTGAAAACGGGAGGCTGCCGCGAACTCCCCGTGCGCGAAGAGCACGAGAACGCCGAAGTAGTTGCTGAGGATCATGAGCGCCGGAAGCGGCGCGAGCACCCGAAGCACGCCGATCGCGGGCTCCATCCCCGAGCCGAGAACGATACGGACCACCGGTTCCGCAAGCAGCCACAGCGCGACGGTGATCAGCACGGCAAGCGGAAGCAGCGCGCGCAGAATGAGCGCCTGCAGCCGCTCCGAGGCAGCGGCGTCGCGCCGGGAGAGGAGTGCCGAAAGACGCGGATAGACGCCCTGCGAGATCGGCGCCCACAGCATCGAGGAGATCGCCGCGACAATCTTCGCTGCAGCGCTGAATGCACCCACGAGTGACGTTGGCGCGAAGAAGCCGAGCGCCACGGTGGTGGCGCTGGTGTACAGGGTGACAGCGCCCGAGCAGACAAAGGCGTTGCGGCTGTCGGCGAAGAGCGCCGGGATCTGTTGCCGATCCACTTTCCAGTGCTGCACGGGAACGAGCTGGATCAGCGGTCTTGCGGCGACAACGAGTGCAATGAGCAGCGAAAGCGCCTGCAGGCCCGCCGCAAGTGCCGTGTCGGCGGGATCGTGCACCAGCGCGAAGATCAGGCCCACAGCAACGAGCCGGCCCGTCACCGTCGCAAGGGCGAGCGTGCGCATGGCTTCGACACCCTGTAGCAGCCAGTTGGGGAAGAGCGCGGTGCCTAACAGGGTCAGGGAGCTGGCAGCATACACCGCCGCATGCTCTGCGAATCTCGGGGCGCTGATGAGCAGCGCCGCAAGTGCAAGCAGTGCGACACACATGAGCCCGAGCCGAACGACGGTGACACTTGCAAGCAAGGCCCCGAGTTGTCGCGGGTCGTCTCGCGCCGCGGCGGCCGCGCGCGTTCCGGCGATGCCAAAGCCAAAGTCGGTGAACGCGGCGAAGTACACGATGAGTGCGCCGGCGAGTGCGAGCAGGCCATACGATGAGGCACCCAGGACGCGAACCAGATACGGGACGCTGATCAGCGGCAGGGCGAAATTGAGCACCTGCACGACATACAACGCCAGAATGTTCCTCCGAAGCCCGTGTGTCGCGCGGGCCGGTGTGTTGCCGGACGCACTCACGGTGAGGCGCGCCAGGCCGTGCGCGCCAGGACGAACAACGCGCCGGCGAAGAATCCGGTGCACAGTCCTGCCAGGGTCCACAGCAATGGGCGTGGTGCGGCAGGTCGCTCGGGCGGAACCGCCGCGTCGACGACGCGGAGCGCGTATTCAGGGGTGCCGCGAGCCAGCATGGCACTCTTGATCTGCAGCTCGAGCAGGGAATAGATGGCGTTCTGCACCTGAACGATGCTGGTCTTGGCGGCCTCGCCCTGCAGGTATGCGATCTTGCGCTCGGCCTCCTCAATGGCCTTGCTGCGCAGATACTCGTTGGTGAGTGCCACGAGGCCGTTGGCCCAGCGCGCCGCGAGGGTGGGGTCCGTCCAGGTGATCGTGAGCGTGAGTGTTCCCGTGCGGGTGTCTTCCGTCACGCTCTTCACGTTGTTCGAGAAGAACTGGCTCGCCTGCCAGAGCGTGGGAACTTCCGCCTCGCTTTGCACGCGCCACCGGCGTGCGGTGGCGTCCCACAAATCCGGGTACAGCAGCGGAATCAGATTGTTCCGGCGGATGTAGGCGGTGACGAGGCTCGAGGAGTCCAGTATGGCGAGCGCTTCGGCGCGGCCATTCGAATTCCCGAGGGGAAGGCCCGTGAGTGCGGCGATGTTGCTGAACTGCGAGAGCAGCGCGTTGGTGGCGTCGTTTGCGTTCGCGGGAGTGGAGACGGGCGCGACGACCACAGAGGCGCGGTAAAGCGTTGGCTTGGACATTCCGACGGCAGTGGCTACGGCGCCGAGCGCGATCGCGCACGCGAGGATGATCCACTTGCCGCGCCAGAGCGTGCGCACCAGCTCCTTCAGGCTGATATCGCTTTCCGGCACGCATGGCACGGGCGCCAGGTGAGCGGTGCGGCGTTTTCGAACAGCCTGTTCCATCTCGTTCGGTGCGGTGCTGGCGATGTGCGGCTACATGGCGATCCGGCGTACACGCTGTGCGGCCGGGGTGGTACGGGTGTGCGCCTCCGCGGATTCCTTGAGCGCACCCGGAACAACATTGCTCAGGTAAGCGCAGAAGCGCTCGCGGAACACCAGATCGGAGAACTGCGCGGCGTGGGCGCAGATGGCGCGGCGATCGAAGCGGTCCATGCTGCGCTCGAATCGGCGGATCGCATCCATCACGGACTCGGGGGTGGGCTCGTCGAAGAGCACACCGCTCAGGCCATCGACCACCGTCTCGCGTGCGCCGCCGTGCCCGTAGGCGATCACGGGCTTGCCCGAAGCCATGGCTTCCACGGGAACCATGCCGAAGTCCTCGACGCCGGCGAACAGCGTCGCGCGGCACCGGGCGTAGTGATCGCGGATCACGTCGAACTCCTGCGCGCCGAGCAACTCGACGGTCGGGCCCGCGATGCGCTTCAGTCGCGGCAGCATCTCGCCGTCGCCGATGACGATGAGGCGTCGCTTCAGGCGCGTGCAGGCCTCCACGAGCAGATCGGGCCGCTTGTAGGGCACGAGGCGACCGACGTAGAGGTAGAAGTCCTCCGCGGGGCGAGTCGTATCGAACTCGCGGATCGCGACGGGCGGATAGATCACTTCCGCGTGGCGCCCGTAGTACTTGTGTATGCGTTTGCCGACGAAGTGAGAGTTGGCGATGTAGTAGTCCACTCGCTGCGCTGAGAGCTGATCCCAGAGCCGCATGTAGTGCATGAGAGGGACCATTGCGAAACGGCTCAGGCCACCGTAGAAGTTGCGGTAGTCGTAGTACCGGTCCCACACATACCGCATCGGCGAGTGGCAGTAGCAAATGTGGGTCGCGTGCGGGCTTACGACGACGCCCTTCGCAGGGCCGGACTCGCTGCTGATCACGAGCTCGTAGCTCTGCAGGTCGAGCGCTTCGAGTGCCATCGGCATCAACGGGAGATACTTCTGGTAGTAGCGCCGCGCGCGTGGCAAGCGTGAGATGAAGGTGGTGTTGACACTGCGATTCGGCAGCTCGCGCGCCAGCAGCTCCGGATCGGCAACATGGGTATAGATGTCGGCCTGGGGAAACAGGTCGGCGATGGCCTTGAACAGCCGCTCGCCGCCTCGCCAGTTGACGAGCCAGTAGTGGACTAGTGCCACGCGCATGCCCGCTCCTTTGTCGAGTGTCCGATGCGTTCGAGCGCTTGCTGCACCTTCCGCGCCGTCTCGTCCCACGAGAAGTCGCGTGCGCGCTCGAGTCCACGGCTCCGCAGCTGGCTTTGCAGGCCGGAATCGAACGCGAGCCGCCGCAGTCCCTCGGCAATCGCGTCGGTGCGGCGTGGATCCACGAGCAATGCGGCTCCACCGGCGGTTTCGGGCATCGAGGCCGTCGTCGATGTCAGCACGGCGGCGCCGCAGCTCATGGCCTCGACAATGGGCAGGCCGAAGCCCTCGTACAGTGAGACAAGCACGAGTGCCGTCGCGCCCCGATACAGCGCTGCAAGGTCTTCGTCCGAGACCAGACCGCGAAAGCGCACGCGGCCGTGCAGCCCGAGCCTGTGAATCTCGGCGTGCAGCTCGCGGGATCCTTCGCCCGTGCTGACGAGGAGGTAATCGTCCCTGAGGCCGGACACGGCAAACGCCTGCAGCAGGCGCGCGAAGTTCTTGTGGGGACGATGATTGCCCACGTACAGGAAATACGGTTGCGCCAACGTGACGCGCGGACCCTCCGGGATGAAGGGGGCGGAGATGCCATTGCCGACGTTCACGATGCCGTCCGCCTTCACGCCCGCCCATTCGGCGATGGCGGCGCGAGAGAACTCCGATACCGTGAACACGACCGCGGCTCTGCGGACCGCAGGCTTGATGAGCTGCTCGTAATACATGCGCTTGAGCGGAGTCGAGTTGTCGGGCACCTGCAGGTGATTGAGGTCATGCACGCAGAAGGCGAACGCGCAGGTCGCATGAACAGGCGCGTTGTAACCGGGCGAGAAGAAGAGGTCTGCCGGCAAGGTGCGCAGATACGCCTGGAGCCGCCACGGATCCGCGGGGCTCGATGGGCGTCCCCGCAAGCCGATGTCCTGGAATCCGGGAAGACGCGCGCGCAGCTCCGCGGCGAAGCGGCCGATGCCGTGACGCCCGAGCCATCGAGTATCGAGGATCTTCATGCAGGCCTCGCGCACAGCTTGTGCGAATGCGTGTCCAGCGGCAGCACGTTGTGTGCCCCGAATACGCAAGTGCGCGTATGAACGAGCGCATGTAACTGGATCAGTCAGACGTGCGTATAACGCAGATCAATTTCGGACCTGAGATGAGTGGCAAGGCTTGATCTCGATCAACCGCCTTAACGTGGATCAATTCCGGCGCGCTGTGCAGTCAATGCCCGGCTTCATCGCGGCGCCAAAGGACAATGGTTTGAGCACGGGCGTTGCCGCAGAGCCCTGCACCCAAAGCCGCATCTTCAGAGCATCGTCGTCTCCGCGTGATCGGGGCGCGGCGGCGGTGACGCCCCGGGGCGACGCACCTCACTGAAGGGGCTCGGATCCTCGAGCCGCAGGTAGGCGGGATCGAATCCACCGACCTCCTGCAGGCCCTTGAAGTCGTGAATCGTCAGATGCTGATGGCGGAACGTGGCGAGCTTCAGCGCACGCAGCTTCATGAGCGTGCGATTCACGTGCACGGGGGAGAGGGCGAGCGCATCGGCGAGGTCGCTCTGCGTGATCGGGATCTCGCACATGTTCTGGTGTGTGAGGTCAACCGCGTGCATTCGCGAGAAGAGCTCGCAAAAGAGATGCGCCGTACGTGACAGAGCCGTTCGGTGCCCCACGTTCAGCACCCATTCGCGTGTGGTTGCCTCCTCAACGAGTGTGGACCACCACACCGCACGCGTGAGGCCAGGCACGCGTTGCGTGAGCTCCAGCATGCTGTCGTGCGACAGCTGTGCCACCTCGACGGGGCTCAACGTGCCGATCGAATGATCCATCCCGTCGAGCATGCAGGCGCGTACGTCGCACAGGTCACCGGGTATGAGGTACGCCGTGATCTGCCTGCGGCCACCCGGAAGCATGGTGTAGCGGCATGCGAACCCGGAGAGGATCAGGTTCGTTCCCGTAGTGCTTTCGCCCTGGCGCAGGAGCTCGAATCGCGGAGGCAGACTCCGCGTGCTCGAGCACGCGCTGCGCACGGCGGCCTTCTCTTCTGGCGAGAGGACTGCGAATCGCTCGAGCCGGTGAATGAATGCGTCGATGATCAAGCGCGCGGCTCCTGCGGCGAAGGTGCCGCTGTGGCGGTCGCTCGTGGGACGCGATTGAGCTGGGCGTAGCGATTTTCGATCCAGCAGGGCGGCTCCCTCGCGGCGCAGCGTTTCGCAGGCGCTGCGGAATGACGTTTGCTGAGGCGAGGCCGTGGGAAGCACGCATCGCGTATCGGGCCCGCTCGGTGGCGACACCTCGCGCGCTCGGGCAGGGAAGGGCCGAACTGTTCGCGCGCGGCGACGAGATCCGGCCAGGGCGAGTCCGGGCCGCAGCACCGTCATTCGCTCGTGGATGGATCTGGCCCGATGGGCCGAGGAGGTGGCGGGCGAGCCGTGGATCTTCCGGGGCGAAGCGTCCACGGCCCATCCGCTGCGACCGGGTGCGGGGCGTGTGAGTCGCGATTTGGGTTCATCGCGCAAGGTGAGGTTCACCCAACGCGACGAGCGTGCCGCGCTCGACCGCTTCAAGAACGATGCTCTGCCGTACCTCGAGTACCGCCCGCCTGCGAATCACGATCTCGAGTGGCTGGCGATCGCCCAGCATCACGGCATGCAGACGCGCTTGCTCGACTGGACGGAGAGTCTGCTCATCGCAGCGTTCTTTGCAGTCGAGCGCTCCGGCACCGAAGGCCCCGCCATCATCTACGGCGTGAAGGATCTGCCTGTGATCGGGCCCACCGACGATCCATTCGCGATCCGCGAAGTGTCGGTCTACCGTCCCTCGCATATCACGCCGCGCATTGCGCCCCAGTGGAGCATCTTCACCGTTCACCCGAGACCGACAGAGGACTTCCGGCGCATCGGCCGGCTGCACGAATGGCGCATACCGGGCCGGGCGAACTGTTCGCGCATCAAGCTGGTGCTGGACTCGTGCGGCGTGAACTATGCATCCATGTACCCGGACCTCACGGGCCTCGCGAAGCACATCTACTGGCGGTACAAGTGGGGGATGCAACAGACGAAGTCGCACGGATCCTGATGCCGCGCTGCTCCGGCACAGTTCGTGCTCCGACAGGCTCATGCCCAAACTCCCACGCAAACTGAAGGTGCTGATTGCCTGCGCGCTGCTTGCCGCGCTGGCGCTGGGCGTCGACTGGCGCGAATTGCCCGCGCACCTCGCACGCCTGAACTGGCAGCTCGGTGCCCTGGCAATGCTGGTGGTGGCGCTGGAGTTGCCGGTCAATGCGTGGAAGTGGTCGTGGTCCCTGCGTCTGCACGACCGGCGTTTCGCCTGGCTGTATCTCTTCCGGACCGGGTGTTATGGGTTCTTCTTCAATAACTTCCTGCCCTCGGCCATCGGCGGAGACGTGTACCGCATCGTGCGCACGAGCGGCGCCGCCGGCGAGCGCTCCGCAGCCGTTTCCGCTGTGCTCGTCGAGCGCATGGTCGGGCTTGCCGCCATGTTGCTCAATGGGCTGGCCGGTGCGGCGCTGCTGGCCGGTACGAACGAACTTGCAACCTGGTATGTCAACTTTGCCCTGCCGGCGATCGCGGTCGCCGCAGCGCTTGGCCTCATGCTGTGGGCGGGCACATTCCGGCGCATCAGGGAACGACTGTTTGCCATCCGTGCGCTCGAGCCTGTATGGGAGAACCTCCGGCGAATCGCCCGGCCGCGCCTGGAATGGCTGCCGCTCATCGCGACGTCGTTCCTGTTTCAGTTCATGGCCGCGGCGGTCGTGTATCTCGCCTTCGCCGGCACGGGCGCGCGGATCTCGGTGGCCGCCGCATTGCTGATCACGGCGGCGGCCGGCATCGCCTCGGTGCTTCCCATCTCCATCAGCGGCATCGGCGTGGTCGAAGGATCCATCGCGGGCACCGCGGTGGCCCTCGGTGTGAATTACGAGTCGGCCGTGCTGGCCGCAGTCATCATCCGCCTCGTGGTGCTGCCCGTGAGCGCGGCCTGCGGCCTCATGTACCTCGCACAGCCGGAGCGGCTCGCTACGGAAAAGTCAGGCCCTGTCCAAACGCCGCATGCGTGATCTCGATGGCGTTCATGAGACACAGCCAGCCGGCCACCGCGGCGGCACTGCCAGTGAGGTCATGCCATTGCAAGGTGCGGGCGAGACCTTCCCGCAGTGAGACCTGCGGTTCCCACCCGAGCACTTCGCGCGCACGCGAGCAATCGAATGCCGCATCGTTCGTGTAGAAATCCATGCGGCGGCGGTAGATCGGCGGTTTGATCTTCAGCCGTGTGCACACGTCTTCAGTGAGTGCGGCGACGCCGAGCATGGGGCGCAGGGGTAGCCGCGGCCCGCAGCTGCGGCGATTCGCCAGCTCCGCAAGCGTCGCCAGCATGTCGCACAGGCGCACGGCCTCGGGGCCGGCAATGATCATTTCCTGATTCGCCGCGCCCGGGCGCGTGCAGGCGCGCAGGAAGGCGTTCGAGAGATCCGAGACGAACACCATGTGGCGCCGTCCGTCGCCGCGACCGAAGAGCGGGAAGCGGCCCCTGGCTGCACTTCGGAACAACTTGAGCAGGCGCTGATCGCGCGGCCCGTACGCCGCGGTGGGCCTCAGAATCACGTATTCCATGCCGAGCGCCGTGGCCGTGCGGCGCACTTCCTCTTCGGCGGCGACCTTGCTCCGCTCATAGGCATTGAAGGGCTGCACGGGGGAGGATTCGTTGATCACACCCGGCACCCGTCGCCCGTAGATTCCTGCGGTGCTGCACAGAACGAATCGCGGGACACCGCGCTCATGCGCGGCGCTCAGCAGATTCGCAGTGCCGGTGACATTCACACGTCGGAAATGATCCTCATCCGTGACCGCTTCGCGGAACGCCGCAGCGAAGTGACACACGCAGTCCGCGTCATCCATCGCCTCGCGCAATGACGCCGCGTCCTGCACATCCCCGGGCCGCAGATCGACTCCGAGCTGACGCAGTCGCGCGTGTGTCGCCCCATCGCGACGAGCCGGGCGAAAGAGTCCTGTGACGTGATGCCCGGCTTCAATCGCATGCTCGACAAAGTGGCTGCCGATGAAACCCGTCGCTCCTGTAACGAAGAATCGCACGCAACGCTCCTGATCTGGCTCGAACCGGCGCGCACAGCAGATTTCATTCCCAGTCGCTGCGCAGAGACAGCGTCGTCGTTAATCGACAGTCAACGCGAGTCTTCCCAGGTTCTGCTGTACGGTGAGATCGTATGCGCCGCGACGCAGATACCATGCGCGCGAGGCGCGCAGGAGCGATTCGCTCACTGAGCGTGCGAATGAATCGTCCAGCTCGATCCACTCGCGCATCGGCTCTTCTTCGCAGTGCAGATACACACGACTGAGAGGATTAACGTTGGCACCATCGGCATCCGAAGCGACCCACGCATCACACCAGCAGATGCAGTGTGTGGCGGAAGTCACCAGCCGCGGATGCTCGAGCGCAGAGCAGATCTTTGGAAGGGCAGCGCTGAGGCGCAGGGCCTGCTCGAGACGGTTACGCTTCAGATGCTCGTCGATTACCCGGAAATAGTCTTCCAGTGTGATGCGCGGGCAGCCTTCGATCTCACACGGCCGCGCCTGGTGATCCGCCTTGCCCGACATCTGCCGCCTCTTGTGAAAACACGCCGGCACAACGTTCCGCTCAACGTCGAGCGAGCGCGCCAGTTCCACGTCGCCAGCGGGCGACGCCGCGTCAGTGCGCCGAGCGGGTCCTGCTGAGTGGCGGCGAGCGCGTGGCGGGGATCCGAAATTCGTCGTCCGAATCGGGAGGGCGCCTGCAAAGGGTGCATCCCCGGCTGTGCGGCTGCCGGGAGCAGGCGCACCCTCAGCCACGCCCGACCTGCCCATGCAAGCATGCGCGTGCTTGCTGTCCACAGCGGGAATGGACGCAGGCCGCCCCGGGCGCGCCACGCCGTCGTCCCGGCTTCGGATCAGGCATACTGTCGCACGATAACGACGGCACGATAGTTCGCATTCGCCGCCTCTGAATGGAAACCCAGCAGATTGTCTTTCTCCTGATCCTGGTCGGGACGCTCGCCCTGTTCATCAGCGAACGGGTCCGCATCGATGTGGCGGCGATGCTGACGGTGCTGGCGCTCGCCCTCACCGGCATTCTCACGCCCGCCGAAGCGTTGTCGGGCTTCTCGAGCGAGCCCGCCATCATCGTCGCCGCCGTGTTCGTCATCTCCGCGGCGTTGAGCGCCACCGGCCTCACCGAGCGCATCGGTGCGATGATCGCCCGCGCGGCCGGAGCCCGTGAGTGGCGCGCGATCGTTGTCCTCATGCCCGCCGTCGCCGGCATGGCCGCATTCACCCATCACCTGATGGTCACGGCGATGATGCTGCCCATTCTGATGCGCCTCGCGCGCGAGCAGCATCTGCCGGCCTCGCGGCTGCTCATGCCCATGTCACTCGCCGCATCGCTCGGCACCACGCTCACGCTCTTCAGCGCTCCGGCCTTCCTGCTCGCCAACAACCTGCTCGAACGGCAGACGGACGCGAGCCTGGGTGTGTTCAGCATCACGCCCATCGGCCTTGCGCTGGTCGTTCTCGGCATCCTCTACATGACACTCGGCCGCTGGCTCCTGCCGAGGCACGTGGCGCGCATGGCGGAGACGGACTACCTCCGGCTCGATCGCTACTACACCGAGCTCATCGTGGAGAAGGATTCGCCCTGGATCGACAAGTCGATCACGGAGTTCCAGGAGCACTTCCAGCGGCGCCTCAGCATCGTCGAGTGGCTTCGGGAAGGCACCCCGCATCGCGAGCCCAGCGGCGAGAACGCGCTGCTGCGCGCGGGCGATGTGCTCATCGTGCGCGCCTCGCCGGATGAGTTCGCATCCATTCGCGACGAGCCCGGGCTCGCCCTGCACGCCATTGCGAAATACGCCGACGAAGCCGTCCGCAAGCGCAAGAAGCCGAAGCCAAAGAGCGCGGACAAGACGGAGGAATATCAGCTCGTGCAGGTGGTGGTGGCCCCTCACTCGCCCTTCGTGGGCCGCACCATCGGCCACGTGGATTTCCTGAAGACGCTGGGCGTCGTGGTCGTCGGGCTCTGGCGGCGCGAGGGCTGGATGCGCGAGGAGCTCTCGCAGGTGCGCTTGCGCGAGGGCGATCTGCTCGTGCTCTGGGGCGCGCCGCGCACGTTTGCGGAGCTGGCCGATCATCGCGGCTTTCTGATGATGGTGCCCTTCGCGGCGGAGGAGCGACGGCGGCGCCGTGCGGCCATCGCCCTCGGCATCGTTGTCGCGGTCGTGGCGGCCGCCGCCTCGCGCATCATGCCCGTGCAGTTCGCCTTCCTTGCCGGGGCGGTGGCGCTCGTCGTCACACGATGCGTCGGCGTGGAACAGGCCTATCGGGAAATCGACACGCGCATCTACGTGATGATCGCCGGGGTCGTCCCGCTCGGCCTCGCGATGGAGAAGACCGGCACCGCCGCCTACTTCGCGGATCACCTGCTGCAGCTGACGGCGGGGTGGAGCCCCACCGCCGTGCTGATGGCGCTGTTCTGGTCGGCGGCCTTGCTCACGCAAATCCTGTCCGACGCCGCCACCGTGGTGCTGCTCGGCCCGATCTCACTCGCGGTGGCGGTGGCACTGGGTCTGCCACCGCAACCGTTCATCGTGTGCACGGCGCTCGGGGCGGTCGTGGCGTTCCTCACGCCCATCGGGCATCACGGCAATCTGCTGATCCTCAACCCCGGGCAGTACACATTCGGCGATTTCCTGCGCGTAGGCGTTCCGCTCACGATCCTCATCAGCGTCGTGAGCGTGTGGCTCGCGGAGTGGATCTGGCTCAGCGGGCCCCTCTCGCACGCGTGACGGCGAGCGCGGCACGCCGCTTCTCCACCGCGGTGGCAAGCCGCTCCAGCATCGCGACGGACGTCTTCCAATCTACGCAGGCGTCGGTGATGCTCTGGCCGTAGGTGAGCGGTCGGCCCGGCACGAGATCCTGCCGGCCGGCAACGAGGTGGCTCTCGATCATCACACCTCCGATGCGCGCGTCGCCGGCCTCGATCTGCGCGGCGATGGCATCGACCACGTGAGGCTGACGCTCGTGCCGCTTGCCGCTGTTCCCGTGGCTCGCATCGATCATCACGATCGGGCGCAACCGGGCGGCAGCAATGACCTGGCACGCCGCATCGACACTCTCCGCATCGAAATTGGGCACCTTCCCGCCGCGGAGAATCACATGGCAGTCCGAGTTGCCGGCCGTGGTGGCGATGGCGCTGCGACCCTGCTTCGTGACGGCGAGGAAATGATGCACGTGTGCGGCCGCCTGCACCGCGTCCACGGCGATCCGCACATTGCCATCCGTACCGTTCTTGAACCCCACGGGGCAGGAGAGACCCGACGCGAGCTCGCGATGCACCTGGCTCTCGGTGGTGCGCGCGCCGATGGCGCCCCAGGACACGAGGTCCGCGATGTACTGCGGGGTGATCATGTCCAGGAACTCGCAGCCGGCCGGCAGACCGAGCTCGTTCACGTCCAGCAGCAGGCCGCGCGCCAGGCGCAGGCCCTCGTTGATGCGGAAGCTGCCGTCGAGATGCGGATCGTTGATGAGGCCCTTCCAGCCGACGGTCGTGCGCGGCTTCTCGAAATACACGCGCATCACGATTTCCAGTGTGCCCGCGAACCGGCGGCGTTGCTCCACGAGACGCCCGGCGTACTCCCTCGCGGCGGCAGTATCGTGAATCGAGCAGGGACCGATCACGACGGCGAGCCGGTCGTCACGTCCGTGCAGGATGTCGTGGAGCGCGGCGCGCGTGGCCGTCACGGTGCCGGACGCGCGCGCGGTGCAGGGCAGCTCGCGCATGAGATCCTCGGGCGTGATGAGCTCGCGGATCTCGCGGATGCGCAGGTCGTCGGTGCGGGTGTTGAGCGTGCGACTGTTCACGGGGAGCCTCTTTTCTCGGGCCACCCGCGGCAACAAAAAACCGCCAGGTGGCTGGCGGTTTTCAGGGTTACTCGTCGGTTGACTGTCTTGCGTTCAGTTCGAGTGCAGCCCATCCACCGCCATGGCTTGCGGCCAAAAAAAGTAAAAATAGCGGTAGGAACGGGCTGCGGAATTCATGCGCGGGAAGTAATAGCACAGCGCTTGCGCTTCTGACAACCAAGCGTTGCGGTTTGCGTGCGCAACGGCACAGCGATTGCTCAGCCCATGTCATGAAAGCCCTCATCGCTGGCGCCGGCATCGCGGGTCTGACACTCGGCAGGTGTCTCGCCCAGAAGGGGTGGCAGGTGACGATCCTCGATGAGGGCAGCGCCGCGCGCGGCGAGGGCTACCTGATCCAGCTGTTCGGCTCGGGTTACGAAGCGGCCCGCCGCATGGGCCTCATGCCGCGCTTGCTGCCGCTGGCGTACGAGATGAGCTCGGTGCGCTGGCTCAACGCATCGGGACGCACCACGTCGCGTCTCCCGTATCGCACGCTTCAGGAGTTGCTCGACGGCCGGCTCATGAACCTCATGCGCGCCGACCTCGAGCAGGCGATCCTCGAGCAGCTTCCCTCCAACGTTCAACTGCGCTTCCACTGCAGCATCGTGTACGTGCGCACGCCCGTGGGGCATGTGGAGGTCGAGCTCAGCTCCGGAGACGTGGAGCGAGGGGACGTCCTGATCGGTGCGGACGGCGTCCGCTCGCGCATCCGGGATCTGGTGTTCGGCGAAGGGAGCGTCTGGTCGCACTATCTGGGGTTCCATACGAGCACCTTCGTCATCCACGCCCCCGAGGTGCGGGACGAGTTGGGCAACGACCTTCACATCCTGTCCGTGCCAAGGCGTGAGGTGGGGCTGTTCGCCGTGCGCGAAGGCAATGTCGCCGCATTCTTCGTGCATCGGGCGCCGCAGACGGCTCCGCCGCAGTCCCCCTTTGAAGCGCTCGAAGCCGAATATGGCGATCTCGGCTGGTATGTGCCGCTCGTGCTGGAGCGAGCGAAGGCGCTGCCGACGTTTCTCTACGAGCAGGCCGCGCAGGTCGTGTTGCCGCACTGGTATCGCGGACGCATCGCGCTGCTCGGCGATGCGTGTCAGGCGGTGTCGCTGCTGCCCGGACAGGGTGCGTCGCTGTCCCTCGCTGCCGCCTATGTGCTGGGTGAAGAGCTGAATGGCACTACCGACGTGAAAGAGGCATTGGCGCGTTACGAGCATCGCGTGCGTCCACCGCTCGCGCAGCTGCGGCGAGCGGGTCGCAGAGCCGCGGACTGGCTCGTGCCCGCCACGCCCGCGGGAATCCTGGCGCGCGACGCCGCGCTCCGGCTTGCCAGCGTCCGGGGTCTTTCGCGCCTGCTCCGGCCCGTGGTGAACGCGGCGCGCGAAGATGTGATCGTGCCGGCCGAATAAGCTCACGCCGGCCGCGCGGCGCGATTTCCCTATCGCTGCAGCCCGCGCCATTGCGCACGGCTCTTGGCGCGCTCCGCGAGCTCCGTTTCGCACAAGGCGAGACGATGCCCATCCGTGGCAACCGCGCGCGGCAGACCTGAATTCCGTCCCGATTGCAGCGGGCCTCAGCTGTCTTCCCTGCGCTTCTTTTTCGAGACGAGCTTCTCGACCACCGTGTGCCGCGCAGGCGAGGCGGCCTGCTCCAGCTCCTGTTTGTCGAGATCGTGCTCGCGCACCCGGATGGGCTGCGATGAATTCAGGATCTCGATCGCGCGTCGCGTCTCGATGTCACCACGTGGCTGGACGACCACCACCGCGTTGCCCTGACGGATGCCGTCGATGAAGGTGCGGATGTCCTCCTGCGCCTCGCCCTCGGGAAAGAGCTGCCCGAAATAGTCCTCGAGCTGTGCGGCGGGGCGGTCCGACGGGCCGAGTGCGGGCTGCCCCGGCTCGCGCCGGGACGTGAGCTCGACACGGTCCGTCGGAAAGCCCTCCTGCACGAGGGCGGTCCGCACGTTTTCCGCCGTCGTGTGATCCTTGAACAAGCCTGCTACGACCGCGCTCATCATGACCTCCGCTCACCGGATGCGCTGCTGTGAGCTTCAGCGGGAGCAGGTTATGTGCCGCGCGGTGACGTGCGGGCGTTCCGCCTTCAGGGCGTGCCGACCGGAACAGCCGTGGCGCGGAAGGGCTGCGGCTTCGCGTTCGGGTCCGGGCGCATCATGAGCATGAGCTGACCCTCGAGCACGTACGCCGTGCCATCGACCACCGTCACGGCGACCGGCCCGCCCGGGAAGTTCTCTTTCACCGACGTGACCTTGCCGGTATCGCCCTTCAGATCGACGCGCGCGAGACGGCCCTTGTTGTCAGGGCCCGCATCGGCCACGAGGAGGCTGCTCTTGCCGAAGCTGCGCATGCCGTCGGGTCGCGTGAGGGCACCATCGAGCTTCACTTCGGTGACCTTGCCCGCGCGGCCATCCTTGTTGATCGGAACGCTGAACAGCTTGCTCGTGAAGAGCGCGTTGACGAGCACGCGATCGCCGAGCACGGCGATGCCATCGAGCACGCCGCCCTTCGGGCCGAAGGCGCCGTCCCCGCCCGCCCAGATCTCGAGCGCCTTCGCGCCTTTCGGCAGACGCACGATCAGCATGTTCGCGGTGTCCGTGGCATACGCGGTGCCGTTTGCATCGATGGCGATGTCGTTGCAGGCGCCATCGGATTTCGGCAGCGGATACTTGCCTTTCGGGGCACCGGTCTTCAGGTCGAAGGCGTGGAGCGTGGGCACGTACGGCGCCGCGCCGGGCGGCGGCGGACCGAAACCGCCGGAGCAGGCCCACAGCGTGTTCGACTTCTCGTCCGCAAACACGCCGAAGATGCCCTGCAGGCCATTCGTGCCGGGCTGGATCCAGGGTTCGGCTGTGCCGGAGCCGGGTTTGGCGCGGTAGATCGTTCGCGCTCCGAGGCTGCCGATGATGACCGTGCCGTCCGAGGTGGACGTGAGGCTTTCCGGAAAGACGCGCTCGCCGGGGATCACGATCTGCGCAGGCGGAGTCGCGGCGTGAGCGGCCGCCGCCGCACCGATCGCCATGGCGAGACACAGCGATGCGATTCGGGAAGAGCGCAAGGCAAATGAGTTCATCTTCTTTCGAGTCCTCTGCTGTGAAGTCGGCTTCGGCGTGCACTTCGCGCATGAGCCGCGCGCGCTCGCCTGCGGCGAGGGCGGATTCGTCGTCGAAATCGCGGCAGGGTAGCGCTCGTGATACGGCACTCAAGTGGCCGGCATTTTACCGGCGAAGCGGACGGATCCCGTCGGCGAATTTGGACGGGCCATACCGTGGAACGGCACTCCACGCATGTGCATTGCTCTTCGCGCACATTCCGGCGCGCGAGGCGACCCTGGATTAGACCAAAGGATAATGAACCTGCGGCACGCGACCCGGCGTGCTCAGGTCTGTGCTGCAAGCCGCTCCCGCACCGTGCTCGCGACGCGCTCCGCGGTGAGACCGAAATGGGGCCAGAGGTCCTTGTCGGGCGCGGATTCGCCGAACCGGTCGATGCCGATCACCGCGCCGGCACGGCCCGCATATTTCCACCAGCCCCGCGTCGCGCCGGCTTCCATCGTGATCACCGGAACGCCATCGGGCACCACGCTCTCACGCCAGGGTTCCGGCTGACGCTCGAAGGCTTCCACGCAAGGCATGGAGACCACGCGAACCTGGATGTTCTCCGCTTCGAGCGCATCGGCCGCGCGCATCGCGAGCTGCACTTCCGAGCCGGTGGCGATGAGCACGGCATCCGGCCGGTTCGCAGTTTGCCGGAGCACGTACGCGCCACAGGTAATGGATTCCCGCTGCTCTTCCGTGCGCGGCTGCGCGGGCAGGGCCTGACGCGAGAGGAGCAGGGCGCTCGGACCATCGTAGCGGGCAAGAGCGGCCGCCCACGCGGCATACGTTTCGGTCGCATCGGCCGGGCGCCACACGTCGAGGTTCGGGATGAGACGAAGCGATTCGGCATGCTCGATCGGCTGATGCGTCGGACCGTCCTCGCCGAGCCCGATCGAATCGTGGGTGAACACGCAGACGACCCGCAGGCCCATCAGGGCGCTCATGCGCAGCGCGTTGCGCGCGTAATCGCTGAACGTGAGGAACGTAGCCACGTACGGCACAAAGCCCCCATGCAGCGCGATTCCGTTGGCGATCGCGGCCATGCCGAACTCGCGCACGCCGAAGTGAACGAAGTTGCCGCTCGCGTCCGCGGTCACGGGGCGCGAGCCGGGGTGAATGACGAGGTTCGAATGCGTGAGATCCGCCGAGCCGCCGATCAGCTCGGGAAGATGTTTCGCAAACAGCGCGAGCGCGCTCTGGCCGGCCTTGCGGGTCGCGACCGCATCGGTCTTCGCTGCCGCGGTGGCCAGGGCCTCGCGGACCCCCTTCGGAAAATCGGCGGGCAGCGCGCCGGAGAACCGGCGTTCCAGCTCGGATGCGAGCTCCGGATAGTCCTCGCGATATCGGGCGAAGAGGGTGCGCCACTCCTGCTCACGCCGCGCGCCGAGCGCACGCGCATCCCACGCCGCGTACACGCTCGCGGGAATTTCGAAGGGCGCGTGCGCCCATCCCAGTGCCTCGCGCGTGCGCGCGACTTCCTCTGCACCGAGCGGAGCGCCGTGACAATCGTGATGGCCTGCCTTGGCCGGCGCGCCGCACCCGATGATCGTCTTGCAGCAGATGAGGCTCGGGCGAGCCGTCTGCGCCTGCGCTTCGCACAGTGCGGCCTCGATGCTCCCGGGATCGTGCCCGTCCTGCACCTGGAGCACGTGCCAGCCGTACGCGGCGAAGCGCGCGGGTGTATCGTCCGAGAACCAGTCCTCGACGCGCCCGTCGATCGAGATGCCGTTGTCGTCGTAGAACACGATGAGCTTGCCAAGGCCCAGCCGCCCGGCGAGCGAGGCGGCTTCGTGGCTGATGCCTTCCATGAGGCATCCGTCCCCCACGAACACATACGTGCGGTGGTCGATGATATTGAACCCCGGCCGGTTGAACTGCGCGGCGAGCGTGCGTTCTGCCAGAGCCATGCCCACCGCATTGGCGAAGCCCTGACCGAGTGGCCCCGTGGTCGTTTCCACTCCGGGCGTGACGCCGTACTCGGGATGCCCCGGTGTGCGCGAATGCAGCTGACGAAAGCGTCTCAGCTCCTGCATCGGCAGGTCATAGCCCGTGAGGTGCAGGAGCGCGTAGAGCAGCATCGACCCGTGGCCGTTCGAGAGCACGAAGCGATCGCGATCAGGCCATGCGGGATTGGCCGGGTTGTGTCGCAGGTGGCCGCGCCAGAGCACTGACGCAATCTCTGCCATGCCGAGCGGCATGCCGGGATGTCCGGACTTCGCCTGCTCGACCGAATCCATCGCGAGCATGCGAAGGGCGGCCGTCACGGGGTCCTGGAGATTCATTGGGCCCGCCTCTTCTTCTCGAGGAGCTGCAGGATGATGGGCGTCAGGATCAGCTGCATGGCGAGGTCCAGCCGTCCGCCGGGAATCACGATGGAGTTCGGGCGTGACATCATGCTGCCGGAGATCATCGAAAGCAGATACGGGAAATCGATGCCGCGGGGATTGGCGAAGCGGATCACGATGAGCGATTCCTCCGCCGGCGGAATCCAGCGCGCGATGAAGGGGTTCGACGTGTCCACGATCGGCACGCGCTGGAAGTTGATGTGCGTCTGCGTGAACTGCGGGCAGATGTAGTTCACGTAGTCCGGCATGCGGCGCAGGATCGTATCGACGACGGCTTCGGTGGAGTACCCGCGTGTGTCACGATCCCGGTGGATCTTCTGAATCCATTCGAGGTTCACGACGGGTACCACACCGAGCCGCAGATCGGCGTGCTGCGCGACATTGATCTCATCGGTCACGACGCACCCGTGCAGCCCCTCGTAGAAGAGCAGGTCGCTGCCTTCGCCGATGGTTTCCCAGTCGGTGAAGGTGCCCGGCGGTGCGCCGAACTGCTTCGCCTCCTGCGCATCGTGCACGTAGTGTCGCGTGCGGCACGTGCCGTTCTTGCCGTATTGCCGGAAGGCCTCCTGCAGATCCGCCAGCAGATTGGCTTCCGGCCCGAAATGGCTGAAGTGCCGATTGCCCTTCTGCGCTTCCTCGGCCATCACGCGCTTCATCTCCGCGCGATCGTAGCGATGGAAGGCGTCGCCCTCGATGAAGGCGGCCTTGATCTTCTCGCGCCGGAAGATCTGCTCGAACGTGCGCCGCACGGATGTGGTCCCCGCTCCGGAGGACCCCGTGACCGAAATGATGGGATGCAGGATGGACATGATGGTCAGCTCCGGAACAGGCCGCGCCGCCCGAAGAGCGGGGAGCGTTCGCCCACAGGGTAGGGATCGAGGTGGTAGCGCTCGAGACGGGCCACTTCATCCCGCGATCCGAACAGCAGCGGCACGCGCTGATGAATGCTGAGCGGGGTGACCTCCAGAATGCGCTCGAGCCCGGTGGAGGCTGCCCCGTGCGCCTGTTCCATGATCAGGGCAATGGGATTCGCCTCGTAGATCAGGCGCAGGCGTCCCTGGTGATAGCCGTCGCGCAGATCGCCGGGGTACAGGTAGATGCCGCCGCGCGCCAGCACGCGATGCGCTTCGGCGACCATCGAGGCGATCCACCGCATGTTGAAGTCCTCGCCGCGCGGGCCCTCGGTGCCCTTCAGGCAATCGTCCACGTAGATGCGGATCGGCTCGTCCCAGTGACGATGGTTCGAGGCGTTGATGGCGAACTCGCGCGTTTTCGGTGGAATGCGCACGTTCTCGCCAGTGAGCCAGAACTGGCCATCGTTGCGGCTCAGCGTGAAAACGTGCGTGCCATTGCGCAACGTGAGCACGAACGCCGTGTGCGGCCCATAGATCGCATAGCCCGACGCGATCTGGCGGTTGCCCGGCTGCAGAAATGCTGCGGTGTCCGCCGGCGAAACGGCTCGCGGAATGGGCAGAACCGAGAAGATGGAGCCGACCGCGACGTTCGTGTCGATGTTGGAGGAGCCATCAAGCGGATCCACTGCGACGAGCAGGGAGCCTTCCGGCTGAAGCGGCAGCGGATGCTCGAGCTCCTCGGAGGCGAGCGCGGCGACCGGCATGTTCCGGAGCGCGGAGATGAGCAGATCGTTGGCCAGCACGTCCAGCGCCTTCTGCACGTCCCCTGCGCCGTGATCGTGGCGCGTGGCGCCGAGTGCGCCGGCCAGCGCCCCGGCCGCAATGAGCTGCGAGATCGAGCGGCACGCGCTCGCGATTGCGCAAATCGTTGCGGCAACGTCCATGCGTACCGCGTCATGCCCTGCCCAGCGGGTCAGATGTTCCTCAAGTGTTTCGGCGCCCGTCATGACCGCATGCCCCTTGCTGTTGTTGAGCGTTGTTCAGTTCAGGCGTGTCGCGTCGTCGTCTGACCGCGGCTCCGCGAAGACGCGGCTGGCGCGGATGTCACTGTCCTCCAGCGTCATGAGTTTCGTGGCGTCCACCTCGCCATCGAGCTGGAACAGCCGCATGGCCTGCCGCAGGCGCGCACGATCGAAGGCGTTGCGCAGCGAACGTGCATTCGCGAAGTTCGGTTGCTGCCTGCGCAGCACGATGTATTCGCGCAACGCCTCCCGCGCGCTCTCGCTCAGGCGATACTCCGCGTCACGCGCGAGCTTCTCGGTAATGGCGAGGAGCTCTTCGTCCGTGTAATCCGGGAAATCGATGTGATGCGCGATGCGCGAGCGGAATCCCGGATTCGAGTGGAAGAACGTGTTCATGCGATCGGTGTAGCCGGCGAGGATGACGGTCAGGTCCTCGCGCTGCGTTTCCATCACCTGCAGCAGGATCTCGATCGCTTCCTGCCCGTAGTCCTTCTCGTTCTCCGGCCGGTAGAGGTAGTACGCCTCGTCGATGAAGAGGACGCCGCCCATCGCGCGCTTCAGCACCTCCTTCGTCTTCGGAGCCGTGTGGCCGATGTACTGCCCCACGAGATCGTCGCGCGTCACGGACACGAGATGCCCTCTGCGGGAATAGCCGAGGCGATGCAGGATGCTCGCCATGCGCAAAGCGACGGTGGTCTTGCCGGTGCCGGGATTGCCCGTGAAGGCCATGTGCAGCGTCGGCGGCGCGGAGGAGAAGCCCAGGCGCTCGCGCGCCCGCGCCACCAGCAGAAAGGAGGCGATCTCCCGGATGCGGCGCTTGACGGGCGCGAGCCCGATCAGCTCCTCGTCGAGCTCCGTGAGCAGCGCCTCGATCTGCGTTTCGGCGTACAGGGCGCGCAGGTCCACCGTCGCGGGCGTTTGCTGGCCTTCCGTAGGTGGCGAGTTGATCTTCACGGTATCCAACACACTGCGCTCCTACTTGCCGTAACGGCTGCCGGAAGGCTTGTCGGTTGCATAGGGATGCAGGCGGTAGCGGATCATGCGGCCGCGGTCTTCCGTGCGCTCCAGGCGAAAACCCGGTTCCTCCGCGGGGCGCTGAACGATGAACGAGAGCCTCACCGTCTCGAACCCGCGCTCCGAATCGAAGGCATTGATGCGGATGTAGTGTCCGGGATGGGCTTCGCGGCAGCTGCGCAGCTCCGACATCACGCCGGCGGCGTCACGCAGGTCGAACATGGGCTGCCCCCACATCTCCCAGTACGTGTTGCGGGGATGCGGATCGTCCGTGTGCTCGATGCCGAGCGCCCAGCCCTTGTCGAGCGCGTACTGCACCTGACGGCGAATCTGATCGTCCGTCAGATCGGGAAGAAACGAGAACGTGCCTTGCGTGACTCGCATGATGAAAGCCTCGTTTGTGGGTCGCGCCGGACTTCCGTCCGTGCGTGCCGAAGGCGCCGCAGCGCCATGACGCTGGTCGTGTCGGGTCCAGTCGCTTCAGGTCGCAGTGGCGGTGTTCACGAAGTCCACCGTGTCCGTCGAGGCGTACTGGTACGTGACGTCTTTCCACGTATCGAGTGCCGCGCGCAGCGGCTGGCAGTGCCGTGCCGCGGCAGCGAGAATCTCGGGGCCTTCGTTCCAGATGTCCCGGCCTTCATTGCGCGCGAGCACCATGGCTTCGAGCGCCACGCGATTGGCCGTGGCACCGGCCTGGATGCCCATCGGATGACCGATCGTGCCGCCGCCGAACTGCAGCACGACGTCTTCGCCCAGATACGTGAGCAGCTGGTGCATCTGGCCCGCATGGATGCCGCCGGAGGCGACGGGCATCACCTTGCGAAGACTGGCCCAGTCCTGCTCGAAAAAGAGGCCGCGCTGCAGATTCGCGGGGCTCGAGGGCTCGCGCAGCGAGTCGTAGATGCCCGCAACGATGGCCGGATCGCCTTCGAGCTTGCCGACGACCGTGCCTGCATGAATGTGATCCACACCCGCAAGGCGCATCCATTTCGCGATCACGCGGAACGAGATGCCATGGTTCTTCTGGCGCGTGTAGGTCGAGTGGCCGGCTCGATGCAGGTGAAGAATCATGTCGTTCGCGCGAGCCCATTTCGCCATGGACTGGATGGCGGTGTAGCCGATCACGAGGTCGATCATGACGATGACGCTGCCGAGGTCGCGCGCAAATTCGGCGCGCTCGTACATGTCTTCCATGGTCGCGGCGGTCACATTCAGGTAGTGCCCCTTCACCTCGCCGGTGTGCGCGGACGCGCTGTTCACGGCTTCCATCGTGTAGAGGAAGCGATCGCGCCAGTGCATGAAGGGCTGGGAATTGATGTTCTCGTCGTCCTTCACGAAATCGAGACCGCCCTTCAGCGCCTCGAAGACGACGCGCCCGTAGTTCTTGCCCGAGAGGCCGAGCTTCGGTTTGACGGTGGCGCCGAGCAGGGGACGGCCGAACTTGTCGAGCCGCTCGCGCTCGACCACGATGCCCGTTGCGGGGCCCTGGAAGGTCTTCACGTAGGGCACGGGCAGGCGCATGTCCTCCAGGCGCAGCGCCTTCACCGGCTTGAAGCCGAACACGTTGCCGATGATCGAGGCGGTGAGATTCGCGATCGAGCCCGCCTCGAACAGCGCGAGGTCATACGCCACGTAGGCGAAATACTGGTCCGCCGAGCCCGGCACACGCTCGAGTTTGTAGGCGCGGGCGCGGTAGGCGTCGCAGGCGGTGAGGCGGTCCGTCCAGACCACCGTCCACGTCGCCGTGGAGGATTCACCGGCGACCGCCGCAGCGGCCTCGATGGGGTCCACGCCCTCCTGCGGCGTGATGCGAAAGACTGCGAGGATGTCCGTGTCCTTCGGGACGTAGTCGGCGTCCCAGTAACCCATCTTGGCGTACGGAATGACGCCCGGCGTGTATCGGGACCGACCGGGACCGCGTACCACTTTGGAAACATCGTTCATCGGCGTCGCCCGCATGTGGTGGGAGGGAAGTGCGAGCGAGCATCCGCGCTCTTGGCGCTTCAGTAAACTTAAACTATCTTCTTCGCTGGTTAAAAACGGATTAACCCGCGATGCGCCACGTCACCTTGCGCCAGCTGCGCACATTCTCGGAGGTCGTGCGGCGCGGCAGTTATGCGGCCGCGGCCCAGGTTCTGCATCTCACGCCGCCCGCTGTCACGATTCAGATGCGGGAGCTGGAGCAGCGGGCCGGAATGCCGCTCATCGAGCGCACCGCCACGGGCATCGTGCCGACCGAAGCGGGGCAGGAAGTCATCCGTGCCGCGCAACGCATCGAGAACACGTTGTCGGAATGTGCAGACGCGCTTTCCGCGTTGCGCGGCCTCGAAGGCGGGCGCGTGTCGATCGGCGTGGTGAGCACGGCGAAGTACTTCGCGCCCCAGGCGCTCGGTGCATTCGCACGCGCGCACCCCTCGATCGAGCTGCGACTGGATGTGGGCAACCGTGCCGCCATCATCGCTGCGCTGGCGGCCAACACGCTGGACCTCGCGCTCACCGGGCGCCCGCCTGAGGATCTGGCTGTCGAGAAGGCGGTGATCGGCGATCATCCGCATCTCATCATCGCAAAGCCGGATCACCGCCTCGCGGGGCGCAAGCGCGTGGCGCCCGCGTTGCTGGCCGATGAAACCTTCGTCGTGCGCGAGCTCGGATCGGGCACGCGCAATCTCATGGAGCGCTTCTTCGCCGAAGCCGCCGTCGCGCCTCACATCGGCATGGAGATCAGCAGCAACGAAACCATCAAGCAGGCGGTGATGGCGGGGCTCGGCATTGCCTTTCTGTCCGCGCACACGGTCGCGGCGGAACTCGCGGACGGCCGGCTCATTGCACTCGATATCCTGGGCATGCCGATCGTGCGTCAGTGGTTCATCGTGCAGCTCGCCCGGCGCAGGCTCCTGCCCGCGGCGGCTGCCCTTCGGCAGTTCCTCATCGACGAAGGCCGGCACTTTCTGCCGCTCGTGGACATGCGGGCGGAGCAGGGCGCGAAGCGGCGTGCCCTCGCGAGAACCGCGCGAACGCGGAAGAAATGAACGAGACAGAACCGGAGCATCATGCAGATCGAAGTTGTGGATTTCGTCGCGGGGGCACGGCGCGCGCGTGGGGTGACCATCGTCATCGACGTGTTCCGCGCGTTTTCGGTGGCGTGCTATGCGTTCGACCGAGGCGCCGAGCGCATCATCCCGTTGGCGGATGCGGAGGTCGCGCGCTCGCTGCGGCAGTCCCATCCCGGCTGGCTCGCCATCGGCGAGCGGGAGGCGCGCAAGCTCGAAGGCTTCGATTTCGGCAACTCACCTGCGGAGATTGTCGGCGCCGATCTGCGTGGCCGCACGCTGCTGCATACCACTCATGCAGGCACGCAGGGGCTGGTGAACGCTGTTGAAGCGGACGTTCTGCTCACCGGCAGTCTCGTGAATGCCGGCGCGATCTGTGCGTACGTGAAGTCGCTTGCGCCCGGCTTCGTCACGATCGTGCGAATGGGGGAGCGGGCCATCGCGCGGTCGCTCGAGGACGATCTCTGTGCCGAGCTGCTCGTTGCGCGCTTGCGAGGTGAGGCTTACGACGTATCGACCATCCGGGAAAGGCTGCGCAGCGCCCCTTCCGCCCGCAAGTTCTTCGACCCCGAGGCGACGTGGGCGCCCGAAGCGGACTTCGATCTGTGCACGGACGTGGACCGCTTCGGTTTCGTGCTGCGGCTCGCCGGCAGAGGGGAAGCGTACCCGTACCTGGAGCAGGTGCACTGCTGCTGATGGCAGCGGCGGAGAAACTCGACGCGTGAATCGGCTGCGGCCCGCATGAATCGTGCTCAGGGTGACGCGAGTCTTCCTGGCAGTCACAGCACGGCTGCGCGCGCTCGCCCGCCGCATTTCCGGCATGCCCGGCTGCCGGCGCCTTGAAGACGCGTGGATGGTGGTCGTGTCTGGCGGTGCCATGAGCGTTCCCGCTCTTGGCCCAAGACCGCACGCATCCAGCGGCGCAGCCACGGGCACCGTCGGTCGGTGCGTCAGCGCTCCAGCTCGCGGCGCAGAGTCGTGGCCTCCGCGAGTTGCGCATCATTGGGAAAGCGTCGCTCGAACTGCGTGAGGATGCGGAGCGCGAGTGAGCGGCGTCCGGCGGCGCGGGCGAGAGACGCGAGTTTCAACGTGTCTGCGGCGGTGCCCAGCACGATGGCCGGCACGCGCTCGGGAATGCCGGCTGCGAGCTCGACGGCGGTGCCGGTTTTCCCGCGTTCCAAAGCCTGCGTGATGAGCTGGCGCGCCAGGAACGTGAAGGCCTTGTCATCCGGCCATTCGCGTGCGCGCGTGAAGAAGAAATGCGCGTCGCTTTCGAAGCGCTCCGCATCGGTGTCGCGCTGCCAGCGCAGCAACGACTCCCGGGCGGCCTGCAGGTTTCCGCTGCGCGCTTCGGCATAGACCTCATCCAACGCTCTGGCCCGAAGTCGCGAGCGTTCGCGCTCCTGCTCCTCCTGCTTGCGCTCTGGGGCATGGGTTGCCTCGAGACCGAGCGCGTGCCGTCGCTCGAAGAGAGCACCGCCGATGGCACAGAAGAACGAGAGGATGCAGAACAGCGTGACCGGTAGTCCGATGATCGCCGGCACGCGGAGCTTCTCGAGCGCGAGGATCGTGAGCGCGTAGAGCGCCACCAGCCCGAGAATGGCGACGTAGTATCCGCCCAGCCGCGTGATGACCCGGGTGAGCGCAACGGGGTTGATGGCATCGACCGCGCGCGCGGACACGCCCAGCACCGCGACGGAGGCTGGCAGATACAGCAGCCCGAGAATGCCAAGCGCCGCGCCGAGCCATCCGCCCACCCACCAGCAGAGCCACCCAACGCATGCGCAGATCACAAGCTGCGCGAGCGGCCGCTGCTCGTCGAAGGGATTCAGCATCTCCAGTGACAACACCGGCGTGTCCTGCACGCCGTTCGCCACACTGTCCAGGAGGATGTAGGCGTACTTGAAGAGCCAGGAGAAGAGCAGCAGGGACAGCACCATGGCGGGAAACCCGCCCATCATCCCGATGAGGAACCCCGCCGTGAACACGGCAATGAGCAGCAGGGATGTCGGATCGAGCGGCCGGAGCAGATGACGCAACAGCATTCGACCCTCCCTCTTTGCAAGGCAGACGAACGTTCCAGCGCCGGGCCGGCGGCCGACAGGCCGCAGACACCGCCGGATGCGACCGCCTCGTCAGGGCCGAGCGGTGCGCTCCGGTTTCATCGGATGGGCACGATCAGCAGCAGCGGTTGATGCCGCTCCACTTCTGGTCCGTGTACTGCGCGTAGAACTCCCGCCGCGAGAGCGGCGGGGTTCCGCGATGGTTCTGGGCGTGATGTTGCAGGTAACGGTCGTACGCGTTGTCGCCCGTTACCGTGCGAACACACTCCCAGACGGTTTTCACCACCTTCTTCATGCGTGCTGAGTCTCTCCCGTGATGCCGTTGAGCCGGGTGGGCTCGTAGGGCGCCTCGGAGCTGGCCGGCAGCGGGAGGCCCGTGATACGGCGGTAGGCCACGCGCAGCATGTCCCCGATGATGAACCACAGCACGAGTGTGAAGAACACCGTGAGCCAGCCATCGAGCTGCTGGTTGAAGATGAGCTGCGGCGCCACGGCGGCCTGCGCCTCAGGCAACGTGCCGGCGGCGAGCTTCTCGGCAAGGCTGTTCGCGGCGGCGAAGAAGCCGAGCTTCGGATCGCTGCTGAACACCTTCTGGAACGCCGCCACCGTGGTGACGAACGCGAGCCAGGCGAGTGGCGCGCCGGTGACGAGCGCGTATCGGATCTTGCCCTTCTTCACGATGATGCCCGTCGCCACGGACAGGGCGATGCACGCGAGCATCTGATTCGCGATGCCGAACAGCGGCCAGAGAATGTTGATGCCGCCGTTCGGATCGATGACGCCGATGTAGAGGAAGTATCCCCAGCCGGCGACGATCAGCGTGCTCGCGATCAGCGTGGCGGGGTACGAGGATGTGTTCGCCATGGGCTTCCACACCTGCCCGAGCATGTCCTGCACCATGAAGCGGCCGACGCGCGTGCCCGCATCCACGGTCGTGAGGATGAACACCGCCTCGAACATGATCGCGAAGTGGTACCACACGCTCGTCAGGCTCGAACCGAAGCTCGAGCTGAAGATGCTGGCCATGCCCACCGCGAGCGACGGGGCGCCGCCCGTGCGGGCAAAGAGCGTGCTCTCGCCCATCTCCCGCGCGAGCTCCTGCATCTGCTCGACGGTGACCGGGAATCCCCAGCTCGAGATGGTGGCCACGGCCTCGGCGGCCGCCGCGCCGACGACGCCCGTGCCGGTGTTGATGGCGAAGTACACGCCCGGATCGAGCAGGGTGGCGGCGATCATGGCCATGATGGCCACGAAGGATTCGAGCGCCATGCTGCCGTAGCCGGCAAGGCGCGCATCGGTTTCATTCGTGATGAGCTTCGGCGTCGTGCCGCTCGAGACGAGCGCATGAAAGCCCGAGATGGCCCCGCACGCGATCGTGATGAACACGAACGGGAACAGCTTGCCGCTGAAGATCGGACCCGTGCCGTCGATGAACTGCGTGATCGCGGGCATCTTGAGCGTCGGGTGCATGATGACGATGGCGATGGCGAGCAGCGCCACCACACCGAGCTTCAGGAACGTGGAGAGGTAATCGCGCGGCGCGAGCAGCATCCACACCGGAAGAATCGCCGCGAACCAGCCGTAGGCGATCACGGCAAGGGCGAGCGGGGCGCCCGGGTGATCGAAGAACGCGCGCAGCGTCGGGCTGTGATCGATCACGCCGCCGAGCCACACGGACATCACGAGCAGCGCCACGCCCAGTATCGAGGCCTCGAGCACCCGACCCGGCCGCAGCCGCCGCAGGTAGAACCCGATGAAGACCGCGATCGGAATCGTCATCGCGATGGTCGAGGTGGCCCACGGGCTGTGCTTCATGGCGTTCACGACCACGAGGCCGAGCACGGCGATAAGGATGATCATGATCATCAGCGTGCCGATCAGCGCCGCGAAGCCGCCATACGGCCCGAGCTCATCGCGGGCCATCTGGCCGAGGCTGCGCCCGTTGCGCCGGGTGGAGAGGAACAGGATCACCATGTCCTGCACGCACCCACCGAGCACCGAGCCGACGAGAATCCAGAGCGTGCCGGGCAGATACCCGAACTGTGCCGCGAGCGTGGGTCCGACGAGCGGCCCGGGGCCTGCGATGGCGGCGAAATGGTGCCCGAACACCACCCAGCGATGCGTCGGCACGAAATCGCGCCCGTTGTTCAGGCGCTCGGCCGGCGTGGCGCGCGTCGGGTCCGCCGACAGCACTTTCGCCATGATCCAGGCCGCGTAGAAGCGATAGCCGAGGAGGTAGATACAGACTGCCGCCGTGACGATCCACAGCGCGTTGATGGGCTCGTCCCGCTGTAACGCGATGCCGCCGACCGCGAACGCGGCAATCACCGCGAGAACGACACCCAGAATTCGTCCGCCCATTGATACCCCCTGCGCGACTGAATGATCGGGAAACCGGCCGCGAATAGTCGCAAGTAACGGGAAACTAAGCCAAGCTCACGGGCCATCCGGATCGAGGAATGGACTGTGTGTGGTCGTTACATCATCCGCGAGCAGGAGGCGGCCGACCGCTACTGGCGCGTTCACGGACCTCCGAAATGGATCCAGAGCTTCAATGTCGCCCCGACGGCGACGGTGCCGATCGTCCGCCGCGCGCGGCCCGGCGGACCCGCGCCGAACGAAGCCGTCCTGGTGCGCTGGGGTCTCGTGCCGTACTGGGCGGCGGGCGTGGCGCCGAAATTTCCCACGTTCAATGCGCGTGTGGAAGGGCTGGCCACCACCGCGAGCTTCCGTGGGCCGTGGGCGCGCGGCCAGCGCTGCATCCTGCCGGCGGCGGGCTTCTATGAGTGGCAGCAGCAGGGCTCGCGCAAACAGCCGTTCTTCGTGAAGCTCGCCGATCGCGAGATCTTCGGGTTCGCGGGCCTCTGGGACCGCTCGCGCACGGCGCAGGGAATGCTCGAGTCGTGCACGCTCATCACGCTGCCGGCCAACAGGCTCCTCGCCGAGATCCACAACACGGGGCAGCGCATGCCAGCGATCCTGCGCGAGGAGGATCACGAGGCCTGGCTCTCAGGCACGCTGGACGATGCGCGTGCCGCGCTCGTGCCTTATCCGGAGGACCTGATGGTCGCGTGGCCCGTGAGCCCGCGCGTGAGCTCCGCGAAGTACGACGACCCGGACCTCATCCGTCCACTGGCGAAGGACGAGGCCGACCCGCAGAACGAGCTGCTCTGAGCCGCGCGGGCGCGGGCGGCGAGCCGATCTTCGCCGCCGGCGCTTCGGCCGCCTCGGCCGCAACACTGCCGGAAGGGGCTTCCGGCTCGGCCGCACCCTTGAAGCGCCCGACCTGCGGGGAGCGCCGGAAGGACACCGGCGCATCGATGCGCGTGACCTTGAGCGGTGGCGGCGGCGCGGAGTACTTCGTGGGGTCGCCGAACATGGTGGTGCAGCCCATGCACGCGAAAAACGCTGTGTCGTAGGGCTTGCCGTCACGCCGGCGCACGACCACGCGCTCGTATTCGCGGGAGCCGCACATCCGGCAACAGAAGTAAGGAACAGGAGGTGCCGCGTTCATACTGTACGAAGATACAGTATCGCCGCGCCGGCGAGAAAAACTTTTTTCGCCCGGCCCGCGGAAAGCGAACCCGGGGCACTGCTGCTCAGGGACCGAACCTCCGGCTCGAGCGGCGGCGGTACGGCCCCTTCCGGCAAGGGCCCCGGTGGAAGAGACGCAGCGCCCTTTCCGGGCATGAACGGCACGGCCTTTCCCGGCGAGGACTCGGTCGAAGAGGGGTTTGGAGGCAGCCGAAAACACAGGACGTGTTTTCAGCAGGCCCGCAGGGATGCGTCTTCCGGCCGGTGCCTGCAAACCCCTCTTCGATCGAGGCCCCGCCGTGGCACCCGCACAAACCGTTCATACCCCCGCTTCGGGGCCGCGGGGCACCGCGCGAGAAGACGCCCTTCCGCGACCCGGTCCACGACGGCGCGCTGCCCCGGTCGCACAGGCCGGCCGGCCCGCACCGGCCGATGACATGGCGGAAATATTCTCAGCCACGTGGCGTAGCGGGACTGAGATATCCGGCAGGTCCGATGCAGATACAGGAAGTGGCGGTTACTGTCTCCGGCGAGCGCGTTTGTCGAGCGGTCCGTGTCCAGGGAATTCAGCGCACACAGGTTGTCCGCACGATAGGGATATGACGCCTCGGGCGTCGGACGAAAAGGAGGGTCGTCCGGGCTCCTTCGGTGCGGAGGCAGTAACCGCCTCGTCGCACGGCGTGCGGGGGTTGCGGATCGCATCGTGATGTCGCACGATTTGCCGCGCCACAGCTCCCGTCACGGGAGCGGCTCCATAAATGAGACAGGGATCGTCTTCAACACAGGCCATGGCTGGCCACGCGCGGCCCGACACACCGCCGCTGCGTCTTTGATCGGGGAAGGGGGCAGGGATGTCACGCCGATCCAGATTACACGTCCCGGGCGGGCTGTATTACGTTGTCCAGCGCGGTAACGCGCGGCAGCCCATTTTCACCGATGCGAGCGATTACGCCACGTTCGAGCAGCTGCTCGCGGCGATGATCTTGCGCTGTCGCACGCGCGTGCACGCGTTCTACTGGACGCGCGATGCGATCCATTTCGTCGTGCAGATCGCGGATCTGCCCGTGGGCCGGCTCATGCAGCGCCTCACGAGTCAGCACGCGCGCAGGGTCCATCGCAGACACGGCGACTCCGGGCATCTCTTCCAGCAGCGCTATCACGCGCTGCTCGTCGATCCGGACAGATACCTCCTGCGGCTCATCCGGCACATCCATCTCATGCCGGTGCGCGCCGGCATCGTGAAGGATCCCGCGGAGTACACACTCAGCAGCCACAACGCGTATCTGGGCACGTCCCACGTGCCCTGGCTCTCGATGGGCACCGTCCTGCGCATGCTCGCTCCGCGCTTCGGTGAAGCGCGCCAGGAGTACCGCCGGTTCATGAGCGAAGCGGCCCAGGGCGCAGACGACGATCTGCTCGAGAAGGGCTGTCAGGACGATCCGCGCGTGCTCGGCGATCGCGCGTTCCTGCAGGTGGTGCCGCGCCATCAGCGTCTGTATCGCAGCAGTCACTCGCTCGATGAGGTGATCGATACCGTTTCGAGCACGCTGGGCCTCGAGCGCTCCGACGTGCTCTCGCGTTCGCGGCAACGGCGGCTTGCGCTCGCACGCGCGCTGATCACGTGGTACGCCACGGAGCGCGGCATCGCCACGCTCGCGGAAGTGGCGCGCCGGCTCGAGCGTGATCCATCGACGCTGTTCGTTGCGGTGGAGCGCTATCGCGTGCTGCGGCCGGATCTGTTCAACATCGGCTCGCTGCGCGACTCCGGGCCGCTGCTGAGGCGCGTGCTCACGCTCCCGCAGCAGCAGTGAGGTCGCGCGCAGTGTGGGCAGCCACAGTCATGCCTTGGCGGGGGGCGCGAGCGCGCGGTCTCGACCGATAGGCCGCGCACGGCTTTCCCCAGAGAAGACACGGCATCGCCGCGCGCGACGGTTACCGACGCATTTGACAGCGGCGGCTCCGGCGCGCGATGCTCGTTGCGCCTCGATGATGACGCATGCAGACATGATCCGATCCGTTCTCATTCCCCGGCGAATTACCAGGCCGGCTTTCGCGGAAAGCCGGGTGTCAGGTGTCGTCGCGCGTTTCGTTCCGGGAATGAGGGTCGGGTGTCATGTCTGTGAGTCCATTGTCCGTTCTGCGCCTCAAGGTGATCGCTGAGGCGGATTCCGGCGCGCTCCTGCGCGTGCTCGAGCGCTTCCACAATCTCGGTGTGCTGCCCCGGCGGGTGATCGCCGAGTTCACGAGCGCCGATGCGCTCAGCATTCAGGTGGACATTGCCGGCGTCGAGGAAAGCCGCATGACGCTCATCGCCGAGAAGGTGGGCCAGATCCCGCTCGTGAGCCGGGCGTACTGGCATTACGCCTGAAGCGCGCTCACGCCGGGGACCTGAAGAGTCGCGCCCGTTTCGCGGCCGGTGCCGTGGAGACGAAGGGGGAGTCGCGATCGTAGAAGCGCCACAGGCGCCTGGCCCAATCGCCCGCGTAGTCGACGCCGATGCGGGTCGCGCGCGTCATGCGCACGCGGCGCTTCGGCTCGCCGGCGGGCTTCTCGATCCACAGCGTCGAGCCGCAGAGGTCCGTGCCGTTCAGGCGGCGGTCGATGTTCATCGCACGACACAGGAGACCCGGGCCCCACGTCTTGTCCGTGATCCCTGAGACCGGCTCCAGCGCGCGCAACAGCACGGCGTGGGGCACGCCTTCTTCGCGCGTCACCACGTTCACGCAATTCCAGAAGCCATAGATGAAATACACGTAGGCGTGCCCCGGCGGGCCGAACATCACGCTGTTGCGCTCCGTGCGGCCGCGCGCGGAGTGCGCCGCCTGATCCTCCGGGCCCATGTACGCCTCGGTTTCGACGATGCGGCCCACACGGCGCACGCCGGATTCCTCATGCACGAGATGCATGCCGATGAGCTGCCGGGCCACGATCAGGGTGCTGCGCGAGTAGAAGGCGCGCGAAAGCCGCTCGCCCGGCGTAGCCGCAGCAGGGAGGGAGACTGGGAGCGGGGCAGGTGTTCGCAAGGCGCGCAGAGCATAACGTGAGGGCCCTCTCTTCCGGTACATCGACAGCGCGCCGCGATTACGCCAGAATCCCCGCCCGGTTTCGGCCAGAATCAACGCCTTGCACGCCAATCGACGTCGCATGTCCGCACTGAAAGCTGCCGCGCTCGCGCTGCTCGGCGCGTGGCTGCTGGGCGTGGCCGTGCCGGCGAGCGCCACGCGTTACGAGCTTCCCGAAGGGGCGCCGCCCGTCTTCGGCGAAGTCATCCACCACACCACGGTGTACGAGGACACGTTCACCGACCTGGCCCGGCGCTACAGCCTCGGCTGGGAAGAGATCGCGCGGGTGAATCCGGGAATCGATGCGTGGGTGCCGGGGGCGGGGAAGGATCTCATCATCCCGAACCGGCGCATCCTGCCGCCCGGGCCGCGCGAGGGCATCGTCATCAATCTGCCCGAGCACCGGCTGTACTACTTTCCGAAACCGAAGAAGGGCGAGACGCCATACGTCCTCACGTATCCGATCAGCATCGGCAAGATGGACTGGCACACGCCGCTCGGTGAGACGCGCATCGTCAGCAAGGAAAAGAATCCGAACTGGTACCCGCCGGAATCCGTGCGCAAGGAGCACGCCGCGCGCGGTGAGCCCCTGCCGAAGGTGGTCGGGCCCGGCCCGGACAATCCGCTCGGCAAGTACAAGATGCGGCTCGGCATCCCCGGCGGCGCGTATCTCATTCACGGCACCAACAATCCGCTGGCAGTGGGCATGGCCGTGACGCACGGCTGCATCCGCATGTATCCGGAGGATATCGAGGAGCTGTTTCCGCTCGTGCCCGTGGGCACGAAGGTTCGCATCCTCAACGAGCCGGTGAAGGTGGCCTTCGTCGATGGCGAGCTGCTCGTGGAGGCGCACCCGCCGGTCGATCGGGAAGGTCAGTCCTACGAGCCGGATCTCGAGCAGTTCGCGGCCATGCTCGATCAGGCGCTGGGCACGACCACGATGGCGGTGCATTGGGAGCTCGCGGAGGAGACCCTGCAGAAGGCGAATGGAATTCCCACGGTGGTGGGCCTCGAGGCTGACCTCACGCCGGCGCCGGAACCGCTGCCACCCGTATTCCCGGACAGCAACCCGACTGTGCCCGTCGCTGAGAGCGATACGGGTGTGTCACCGTCCGATGCACAGGAGCCGCAAGATGCGGCATCGACTGCCGCACTCGCGCGCGAGTCGGCAGGAGCACCTGCCGAGCCGCCCGCCGTCATCCTGCGGGAGCCTGCGCCGGCGATGACGTCAACGCTGCCGCCACCCGATGCGAGCGCCGCACCTGCGGCTGCCCCGGGTGCGCGCACTTTCCCGGCGGGAGATCCTGCCACTGCAACCGCCGAGCCCATTGGGCCGGAGGCCGCCTATCCCGCGGATGCGGGTACGGCTGTTGCGACCGCGTCGGACCACCCGTAGCGCGTCGCGGGCTCCCGATGCCCACGACGGGAGCCGCCGCAGTGAATACGCCGCTGAGGATTCTGGGTATCGCCGGGAGCCTTCGAGCGAATTCCTACAATCGCCTGACGCTGCGCGCCGCGCAGAAGCTGGCGCCAGCGGACGCGGTCATCGAGACCGCGGACATTTGCGGGCTTCCCGGCTTCAATGAGGATGACGAGCAGACACCGCCGCCAAAGGTCGTCGAGCTGAAGCGGCAGATCCTGGCGGCGGATGCCATCCTCTTTGCACTGCCTGAATACAACTACTCCATGCCGGGCGTGCTCAAGAATGCGATCGACTGGGCATCGCGTCCCTATGGCAAGAGCGCCTGGACCGGCAAGCCTGCGGCCATCTTGGGTGCGTCCACCTCGAAGCTCGGCGCCGCCCGGGCCCAGTATCACCTGCGGCAGTCGTTCGTGTTTCTGAAGATGCCGTCGGTGCTCTATCCGGAAGTGATGATCGCGGAAGCGCGGAACCAGTTCGATGCCGATGGCCAGCTCACGAACGAGACGGCGAAGCAGCTCATCCGTGAGCTGCTGCAGAACCTGGTGACGCTCGCGAGAACCTTGCCGGCCCGCGCGCCGGGGTGAGCCTTCAGCGAGCGGTATAACTCGAGTCGGGCGGCGCGGGTTGCGCCGGGTCGGGCTCGTCGAGCTCCATCACCATGCGGACCAGCTGGGCGAGGGAGGATGCGCCCATCTTGTCCATGACGCGTGCGCGGTGAATCTCGACGGTACGCTGGCTCACGCCCAGATCCGCGGCCATCACCTTGTTGGGCTTGCCGCGCGTCATGAGCTCGAGGATCTCCCGCTCGCGCGGCGTGAGCGAGGCGCGGCGCTCGCGAATGCGCGCTTTCTCGCGAAGCTGCGCGCGCGTGGCGCGGTCCTTCTGCAGGGCTCTCTGCACGCGGTCGAGCAGGTCCTGATCGCGGAAGGGCTTCTGCAGGAAATCGAAGGCTCCGTGCTGCATGGCTTCCACGGCCATGGGAATGTCGCCGTGGCCCGTGATGAAGATGACCGGAAGGGTGGCGCCGCGCAGATTGAGCAGCTGCTGCAGCTCGAGGCCGCTCATGCCGGGCATGCGCACATCGAGCACGACGCAGCCGGGCTGCTGCGGATCGTAATGTTGGAGAAATTCCTGAGCCGACGCATAGCTGACCGCGGCCAGGCCAACCGACTTGAGCAGCAGCTTCGTGGAGCTGCGCACCGCCTCGTCGTCATCCACTACGAAAACGAGTGCAGAAGGCTCTTTCGTCACGCGCCACCTTGTGCGTGAGGTAAGCCTATCAGGAAGCAGGCGCCGCCCTCGCTTCCACGGCGGTAACCTAGCGTTCCTCCGTGCGACCGGACAATAGAATGGCTGATCGCGAGACCGAGCCCCGCGCCCGTCGGCTTTGTCGTGACGAAGGGGGAGAAGAGCAGGCTCTCGATGCGTGGGTCCACGCCCGGCCCGGAGTCGATCACGGTGATCTCGGCCGCATCGCCGCCATGCGCGGTTCGAACGCGCAAGTTCCGCTGCGCAGGCGCCACGCTTTGCAGGGCCTCGATGGCGTTACGTACCAGATTGAGTACAACTTGCTGGATCTCGAGGCGGTTCAGCTGCACCGCAGTCAGGTTCCGGGCGAGCTCGAAGCTGAGCCGCACGTCGTGCAGGCGAGCATCGGATTGGATGAGGCCCTGCAGCTCCTCGACCAGCTCGCTCACGTCCGCGAGGGCGCGCGTGCTGTCCGGAGTGCGGACCAGATACCGCAGGCGACGAAGAATCTCGCCCGCGCGCAGACCCTGAGCGGTGATCTGCTGGAGCGCTTCACGAATCTCCGCGGTATCCGTGCTGCCGCGTGCGAGCAACCAGTCGCACGCTTGCGCATAGCTTGCGATCGCGGTGAGGGGTTGGTTCAGCTCGTGCGCGATACCCGCGGCCATTTCGCCCAGAGTGGCGAGACGCGACACATGTGTGAGTCGCTGCAGAAGCGCCCACTGCTCGTCGGGTGGTTGTGGCGGATGCGTCATGGGCGCGTGTAACCGTGGATTGCGAGCGCCGCTGAGTCAAGCACGGCTCGCGCGAGCCACAGATCGGTCAGGCGACCGATCGGAAATCGGTGTTCGTCGCTGCCTCGGCGCCCTGCAGGTCGCGTGTAACAAGGGTGATCTGCGGAGCTCCAGACGTTCGCTCCACTGGGCCTGCGGAACTCCAGCCGATGATCGTGCCGTCGGGTACGACCACGTCGCTATGCATGCTCAGGACGGGCGATGACGCTCAGAGCGCTTCGAGCCGACGGATGTTTTCCCGGAGCTTCGCGATCACTTCCTGCCGGCGTGCGATCTGTGCGTCGCTGGGTTCGGTGGCAGGCACGGCCGTTCGCAGCACATTGATTACCGTTTGCAGGTCGTGCTTTGTGCGAGCGCGATCCTCGGGGGCGAGGCGCAGGCTCGTGGCATACAGGCCCTGGCCGAAGTACCACAGGGATTCCACCAATGCATCGTAGCGGCCCGCGGCGAGAGCACAGCGCGCACGATCCTGATACAAGATGAGCGTCGGTTGCACCACGATGGCGTCATCCACGAGAGCGATGCACTCCTTCCCCAGCTTCTCGCGGAGCGGGCCTGCGGAAATGCGGCCGCGCCAGCCCGCACGCAGCTGCACCGATTCGAGCTTCCACGGGTCTGTCCACGGCAGGCGCGCGAGCACGGGGTCGATCTGTCGCAGCCCGTCCAAGTCCCGCTCGCCTTCCAGGCGCGTGGCGTGGATCACTGCCGCGGCGCCTTCCCCCAGCGCGTCGGCCTTGGCCGCGATCTCCGGCGGCGCCCTGTCGCGGGCCAGCGCGCCGATCCAACGCTGCAGATAAAGCTGGCGCAGCGCCTGGTTTCCGGGAAATTTCCGCAGCGCTTCGCGAGCCGCGTCAGCGGCCGAGTCCTGTTCGCCGAGGGCTGCAAGTCGGGTGATGTGTACGGCAGCCCCGGCGGCCGTGGGGCCGAGCACCGCTTCCATCGCGGTGATCCGCTCGATGGCACTCGGGTCGAGCGAGGCAAACATCGCCTGCCGGCGCGCGATGTAGCCGAACGAAAGCCGGTGGCGCAGCTCCCGGTACACCACGCTGTCCGCGCGCTGCAGGGGATCGTAGTCGGCGAGCAGGCGTCCGATTTCCTCGGGCGTCATGCCGCCGTTCAGGCGATACACGCTGGAGGTGGCCATGCGGTTGTGATCGTCCGTGACGAGCGGCGCGCCGGCGGCCAGGGCGCGCGCGCCATCCGAATCCACCGCGAGCGCCGCAACCACGTCCTCGAGCGTGTTGATGCCGAGCTTCGCATAGTGCGCTCGCGCCCCAGACAGCGGCGCGCCTGTTCGCGCCATCGCGCGCTCCACGGGAAGGGCCGTGGCGGAGGCGAGGAACACGAGCGTGTTCGGATCCGGCCTGTAGATGCGCACTTCGCCGAATGCGGCGCTGAGCGTCGCGGTGAGCGAGCGAAGCAGGAGCTCATCGAGAAAGGTGACATTCATCCACTGGACGAAGACGCCTCCCTCGTTCAGGTGCTCCCGGGCCAGGCGCATGAATTCGAACGTGTAGAGATGGGAAGCGGCTGCCGTCCACGGATGCGACGGTTGCGAGACGATGGCGTCGTACTTGCGCGAGGTGAGGCTCAAGGCGCCGCGCGCATCATTCACGATGACATGCAGGCGCCGATCCGCAAGCGGGTCACCTTTGCGGAGCGCCTGTGTCGCGCGATTGGCCGCGAGCACTTCCGGCTCGAGCTCGATGACATCGATGTTCCGCACACTCGGCGGCACGCCTTCAACGACGCTGCCGCCCCCATAGCCGACGATGAGCATGTCCCGGACGTGCGGACGCGCCATGACGGCGAGTGGCGTGAGCCAGGATTCTCCGCTCACGCGCGGCGGGGAGCCGGAGGTTTCGATCAGCGCTTCCGGCAAGCCGTTCGTGCGGAGCATGAGCGTGCCATCCTGCTCCAGCATGACGACACTGGCGCTTCGTCCCACGGAGTAGTGGACCATGCGTCCGTCGTTGCGAATGTTCAGCGGGGACGCGCGCAGCAGTGCATCCGGAACGCCGGGACGGAAGAGTGCGGAGATCGCGACCGCGAACACGGTGACCGCCGCGGCAAACTTGCGCGACGGGGGAATGAGTATCCAGGCCGCAGCGGCCGCGAGCGCGCAGCTCGATGTCACTGCCACGCGAACCGATCCTTCGAATCGGAGCCACGGGATGAGCACGAAGCCCGCGGCCAGCGCGCCTGCAATTGCGCCCACCGTGTTCCACGCATACACACGCGCGCTGGCGACCGGCGCATCCACGACGTCGCGCGCAAGAATGCGCACGGCGAGCGGAAAGGTCATTCCAATGAAGAAGGTGAGCGGGATGAGCACACCCGCGCCGTAGAGTGCGGCGATCAACGTGTGCTGAGGGGGCGGCACGTATCGCCCCACCATCACAGATGCGGCACCAGCCGTGATGGCGGATGCCAGCTGACTCAGCGCGAAAGCCGTTACGGATCGCTCACGCGTGCGGGCCAGGAAGGCGCCTGCGCTGCCGCCGAGTGCGATGCCCGCGAGAAACGTGGCCACCATCACGCCGAACGCCTGGACACTGCTTCCCAGCACATGCGTCAGCATTCGCGTCCAGAGCACCTCGTGAAAGAACGAGACCGCCCCCGAAAGCAGGATCAGCGGGAGGATCCATTCGGGCGCGGGCACGCTGCGCACGCGAGCCGGAGCAGGGCGTCGACCGTGCGTCAAAGCAGGCACGACGTCGGTACCTCTCGCGAGCAGAGCCGCCAACACGAACACGAGCACGTTCACGGCGGCGGCTGTGCGCACCGTCCATGCAAGCCCGGCAATGGGCAGCAGCCAGAATGCGGTAACCAGCGCACCCGCAACGGCACCGGCGGTGTTGATCGCGTAAAGCGTGCCGATGCGACTGCCGATCTGACTTTCATCGCGCACGGCATGACGTGCGAGCAGTGGCAGTGTTGCGCCCATCAGCGTAGTGGGCACAGCCAGCGCCACGAATGCGCTCACGAGATAGAAAATCGATAGCGCGGTATCCGCGCTGTCTGGTGGGGCAGGCTGATTGCCGAACAGGGCGACGAGCCCCGCATTGCATGCATGAACGAGCACGGGCACGAGCACGACCGCGCTCAATCCGATGCCGAGCTCGAGCCCCGCATAAACAAGCACCGGGCGAACAACACGCGGAAGCCACCGCTCCACGATCCACGCGCCGGCGGCGAGACCGCCCATGTATGCCGCCAGCACGGTGGCGATCGCCAGCTCCGATGTGCCGAACACCAATGCGAACTGGCGCGTCCACGCAGTCTGGTAGACGAGCGCGGCAAAACCGCTCAGCAGGAAGCACGTTCCGAGCAGCACTGTGGCAAGAGATTCCCGGGTTCTGTCGGCCGGCGAGCCCGTGCGACCGACAGACAGGCTGAAGGCGGGCATATACGCGAGTCTAGCAGTGTGCCCCGCCGCCCGACCTCACGCGCGCCACATTGGCATCACGCGGACACCACCACGCGTTCCATGACCAGCCGCCCGCGCGTTCGTAACCGAAGCCACCACCCTCTTCACGACCGAAGCCACGCTCCCCAACGCGGCACGAGCGAGCGGCCGTGCGGATTGCGACAGGCGCTTCCGACGCGCACGCACGCAGCCGCCGCGCGTTCGTAACCGAAGCAACCCTCTTCACGAACGAAGCCACACCCCCAACGCGGGCACGAGGCGAGCGGACGTGCGAGGGTGTGACGGGAGCTTCCTGCGCGCAGGCACGCAGCCGCCCGCGCGTTTCCTATCCGAAGCCTCTGCGCAACTCGCCGACCCACTCCCTCATGCAGACAAGCACCGGGCGGCGGCCATCAACGGCACCAGCCGATTCCGCGCGCCGGTTGCGAGCGGCACACCCTCGCGCGGCCGATCGCCGCCCCACGAGTACCACTCTTGACCGAGAGTCTTGACCACGAGCACTGAACTTCGGACCGTTCGCCGGCCGCAACGGCATCCGCCGATGAACTACAATCTCCCGCGCGCACCATCGGAGCCTCAATGAAACCGTCCGGCGTCATCACGATCACCACCGATTTCGGCCACCAGGGCCCATTCGTCGGCGTGATGAAGGGCGTCATCCTGCGCCGCCTGCCGGATGCGCGGATCATCGATCTCACGCACGAGATCGTCGTCCACTGGCCCGCGGAGGCAGGGTTCTGGCTGGCGCGCGCGTTCGCGTACTTCCCGCCGGGCACCGTGCACATCGCAGTGGTCGACCCCGGCGTGGGCACCTCACGGGACATCATCGCGGTGTCCGCGGCCGGCCACTGGTTCCTGGCACCGGACAACGGCCTGCTCGCCCCGATCGTCACGCGGCACCCCGAAGCCGCCGTGGTCCGGCTCACCGCACCCCGCCTGGCCAAGTTCGGCATCCACAGCCCGAGCGCCACCTTCCACGGCCGGGACATCTTCGCGCCCATTGCGGCCGAGCTCGCGGCCGGCCGCTGCGCGCTCTCCGACCTGGGCGAGCGCGTCACGAGCGTCGTGCCCGCGTGGGTGGACGAGCCCACGGTCGAGGCAGGCTCGGTGAGCGGCGTGGTCATCGCCCTGGACCACTTCGGCAATCTCATCACCAACATCGACGGCCCGCTCATCGAGGGCTTCCGCGAGCCGCGCGTGCACGCCGGCACGCACGTGTTCCCGCTCCTGCGCACCTACGGCGACACCCAGCCCGGCCAGTACCTGGCGCTCGTCAACTCCTTCGGCGTCATCGAGATCGCCCGGGCGGAGCAGAGCGCCGCCGAAGGGCTGGGGCTGGGCCGGGGCGCTCCGGTCACCGTGCGTGACCACGCCGCTCCCCTTTCCCGTCCGAAGGGTTGAACGGGGGCGCGGATCGTATATATTCGCTGCCTCCCTGCGCGCCTTGGAGGCGTGCCAAGTCCTTGAATCAACTACCAAATCACAGAAACCTGCACCGATGTCCGAGCGCGACAACGAGAGCTTCGATCTCGACGAGGAGTTCCTGGGTAACGTGTCCGACGACAACACGGACTACGACCGGCTGCTCGATCGGGTGGACAAACGCGTGCGCACTCAGGGCAAGAAGGGCAAGGCGGCCTGGAGCCGACTCGAAGAGGTGCTCGCAGACCGCAAGCTCCAGAAGGATCTGAAGGATTCCTTCGACGACATCTGATTGCGGCTTCGGGCCGGCCACAGGGTGCCCGGGCGTGGGCTCGCGGCGCCCGGCATCCGCGGCGCCGGACCGCCGTAACGTCTCTCAACCAGCCATCACCGGGGTCACTTCGTGGCGCGCGCGCTTTCCTCCTGGGTCGTCCTCAAGTTCGGCGGCACCAGTGTCTCTTCGCTCAACAACTGGCGGAACATCGCGTCCGTCGTCAAGGCGCGCAGCGCAACTGGCGCGCGCGTGCTCGTCGTGCACTCGGCCGTCACGGGCATCACGGACAAGCTCGAAAAGCTGCTCGACGCCGCGCTTCACCAGAAGCATGAAGAGGCGCTCGCCGCCATCGAGGATCGTCACCGCCAGCTCGCGGCGGAGCTGGGCGTGCCGGTCACTCCGGAGCTCGAGCAGCATTTCACGGATCTGAAGCAGATCGCCGCGGGCGTCGCGCTCGTGGGCGAGGTGAGCGACAAGATCCGCGCGCGCGTCATGTCCACGGGTGAGCTCATGGCCACCGAGCTCGGCGCGCGCTTTCTCGCCTCACAAGGCATTCCGGTGACGTGGGCGGATGCGCGCACGATGCTGAAGGCCGAGGAGCGGCGCGGCTCGAACGCCAAGGCCAGCCTGCTTTCGGCCACCTGCAACTTCGCGCCGGACGAGGCGCTGCAGGCGCGGCTTGCGGCGCTCGCGCCGGTGGTCATCACCCAGGGCTTCATTGCGAGCGACGAGCACGGCAACACCGTGCTGCTCGGGCGCGGCGGCTCGGATACCTCCGCCGCGTATCTCGCCGCGAAACTGAGCGCGTCCCGCCTCGAAATCTGGACGGACGTGCCCGGCATGTTCAGCGCGAACCCGCGCTCGACGCCGACGGCGCGGCTGCTTCGCGCTCTGCATTACGACGAGGCGCAGGAGATCGCGAGCAACGGCGCGAAGGTTCTGCACCCTCGCTGCATCCTGCCGGCGCGGCAGTACGGCATTCCGCTTTACGTCTTCGCCACGCAGATGCCGGACTTCGAAGGCACCGTGCTCACCGCCGAAGGCGGCGACGGCGCGGCGCAGGTGAAGGCGGTCTGCATCAAGAAGGGGATCACCCTCATCGCGATGGACAGCCCCGGCATGTGGCATCAGGTGGGGTTTCTCGCGGACGCGTTCCAGGTGTTCAAGGATCACGGCATGTCCGTGGATCTGGTGTCCACCTCGGAAACGAACGTTACCGTGTCGCTGGACCCGGCGGCGAACACGCTCGATCGCCGGCTGCTCGATGCGCTGGTGGCCGACCTGTCAAAGCTCTGCCGCGTGCAGGTGATCGGCCCGTGCGCCTCCGTGAGCCTCGTGGGTCGCAACATCCGCGCGATCCTGCATCAGCTCGGCGACGCGTTCGAGCTGTTCGCGGAGCAGAAGATCTATCTCGTGAGCCAGGCGGCGAACGATCTCAACTTCACGTTCGTGGTGGACGAAGGGCAGGGCGACCGGCTGGTCGATCAGCTGCATGAGCTGCTGATCCGGCCCGTGCCGGGCGATCGCGTGCTCGGCCCCACGTGGGACCAGCTCTTCGCCAAGCCGGTGGCGCAAGTGGAGCGCGCCGTGCCGTGGTGGCGCACGAAGCGGGATCAGCTGCTGGCGCTGATGGAGCAGCGGCAGTCCGCATACGTGTACGACCTTGCGAGTGTGCGCACGGCCGCGCAGGCGGTGCGCGCGCTCAAGTCCGTTTCGCGCGCGCACTATGCGATGAAGGCCAATCCGCATCCGGAGCTGCTTCGCGCCTTGCATGCGGAAGGCATTCACGCCGAGTGTGTTTCGCGCGGCGAGGTGGAGCGCGTGCTCGAAGCCGTCCCGGGCGCGGAACGCTCACACATCCTCTTCACGCCGAACTTCGCGCCGCGCGAGGAATATGTGTGGGCCTTCCAGCAGGGCGTGCAGGTCACGGTGGACAACGCATACGCGCTGGAGCACTGGCCGGAGGTCTTTCGGGGGCGCGAGATCTTCGTGCGCATCGACACCGGCACCGGTCGCGGTCATCACTCGCACGTGCGCACGGGCGGCACACATTCCAAGTTCGGCGTGCCGCTCACCGAAATCGATGCATTCGCGAAGCTGGCGCGCGCAGCGGGGGCTCGCATCGTCGGCTTGCACGCCCACAACGGCAGCGGCGTCTTCGACGTGCGCAACTGGGAGCAGACGGCCGAGCTCCTGGCCGGGTTGCGCGACCGGCTCCCGGATGTGCGCGTCCTCGATGTGGGCGGGGGGCTCGGCGTGCCCGAGCGCCTCGATCAGCCGGGCGTCGATCTCGCGAAGCTCGATACGGTGCTCGCCGCCGTGAAGGCCGCGAACGACGGCATCGAGCTCTGGATGGAGCCGGGACGGTACTACGTGGCCGGCGCCGGTGTGCTCCTGGCGCGCGTCACGCAGCTCAAAGTCAAGAACGGCGTGCGCTACGTGGGGATTGCCACCGGAATGAACTCCCTCATCCGGCCGGCACTCTATGGCTCGTATCACGAGATCGTGAACCTGTCGCGACCCGAAGAGCCCGGTACCGAATTGGTGAACATCGTCGGCCCCATCTGCGAAAGCGCCGATATCCTTGGCCACGACCGCCTGCTCCCGCCGACGCGGGAAGGCGACGTGCTCCTCATCGCCAATGCGGGCGCGTATGGTCATGCCATGAGCTCCCGGTACAACCTGCGGGAACCGGCAGAGGAGATCTGCATTTGAGCGGCGTGAGCGCCTGATGCGCCGTCCGTGAGCCCTTGATGGCCCGCTCCCGCTGGAAACCGCGTCGTCTCCTGCGTCCGCTGATCGCCGTCGCCCTCGTGGCGCTCGCCGGCGCCGTGCTGTATGCCGTTTACCTCGATCGCATGGTCACGCGGCAGTTCGAGGGCCGCCGCTGGACGCTGCCCGCGCAGGTGTACGCCGCGCCCGTCGAGCTGTACGTGGGCCTGGAGTTCTCCGCCAGGGATCTCGAAGAGGAGCTGCACCGGCTGCAATACACCGAGGTCGAGCGGCTCGAGCGCCCGGGCACCTATCGCCGCCAGGGTTCGCGCTTCGACGTGGCGCTGCGCGCCGCGCGCTTCGCGGACGAGGTGCGCCCCGCGCAAGTGCTCACCATCACCACGGATGTGAACTCCATCACCGGGCTGCGTGACAGTCGCGGTGAGGAAATCGCGGTCGCGCGCCTCGAGCCCCTGCTGATCGGCAGCATCTTCCCCACGCACGGTGAGGATCGCATCGTGGTCACGCCGGAGGAGGTGCCGCCGCTCCTGCCTGCCGCCCTGAAGGCGGTGGAAGACCGCAAGTTCGATACGCATCACGGCGTGGACCCCACGGCCATTGCGCGCGCGCTTTGGGCCAATCTGAAGGCGGGCGGCATCGCACAGGGCGGCAGCACGCTCACCCAGCAGCTCGTGCGCAGCTACTTCCTCACGACGGATCAGACGCTGAGCCGCAAGATCCGTGAAGCGGTGATGGCCATCGCGCTCGAGCTGCACTTCACCAAGGCGGATCTCATGAATGCCTATATCAATGAGATCTACCTGGGGCAGGACGGCGCACGCGCCGTGCACGGTTTCGGGC
>JADGHX010000122.1 GCA_019683695.1 Steroidobacteraceae bacterium | reverse complement strand
GCTCACGACGCCCTGGTTCTTTGTCTTGGGGCAGGGTGTTTCGGGGCGGGATGTCATTCTGCTGGTGGGCGGATTGTTTCTGCTCGTGAAGAGCGTGCTCGAGATCCATCACACGCTGGAAGGCGCGGCGGAGCAGCGCACGGCTCGCGCGTTCTCGAGCTTCGTTCTCACGGTGGTTCAGATCGGCGTCATCGACATCGTGTTTTCGCTCGACTCGGTGTTCACGGCGGTGGGGTTGGCGGATGACCTGCCGGTCATGGTCGCGGCGATCGTGGCTGCCATTCTCGTCATGATGCTCGTGTCGGGGGCGATCGCGGCGTTCGTGGATCGCCATCCCACCATCAAGGTGCTGGCGCTTTCCTTCCTGATCCTGATCGGGGTGGCGCTCGTGGCGGAGGCGGCGCACTTCGAGATTCCGAAGGGGTATCTCTACTTTGCGATGGCCTTCTCGGTGGTTGTCGAGATGATCAACATTCGCTTGCGAAGGCTGTTGGATCGGAACAAGGCGGGCGCGGAGGATGCGGGGGGCTGAAAACGCGGCGCGCGCGCGTGGGCGTGAGCGGCTGCTGTTTCAGGTTCAGCTCTCTCTTCAGAGAAGTCTCTTCTGAGAAGAGAGAAGGCAAGAGCTTCGGATGGGCGGCAATCAGCCGCGTTGGGATGTTGGCGCTTCGTTTGTGAAGCAGCGTTGCTTCGGTGGGGCGGCGATCGGCCGCGCGAGGGTGTGCCGCTCGCAACCGGCGCGCGGAATTGGCTGGTGCAGTAGATGGCCGCCGCCCGGTGCTGGTCTGAATGGGGGAGTGGACGGGCGAGTTGGTCAGAAGCTTCGGTTACGAAATGCGCGGGCGGCTTTGTGCCTGCGCGCCGGAAGCTCCCGTCACACCCTCGCGCGTCCGCTCGCCTCGTGCCCGCGTTGGGCGCAGTTGCTTCGTTCGCAAGAAACGTCAGTGCCGCGGGCGGCAATCAGCCGCGTTGGGATGTTGGCGCTTCGTTTGTGAAGCAGCGTTGCTTCGGCGGGGCGGCGATCGGCCGCGCGAGGGTGTGCCGCTCGCAACCGGCGCGCGGAATCGGGTGATGCAGTAGAAGGCCGCCGCCCGGTGCTCGTCTGAATGAGGGAGTGGGCGGGCGAGTTGTTCAGAGGCTTCGGATACGAAACGCGCGGGCGGCTGCGTGCCTGCGCGCCGGAAGCTCCCGTCACACCCTCGCACGTCCGCTCGCCTCGTGCCGCATTCGGGCGCTTTGCCTTCGTTCGCTAAAAGTCGTGCTGCGTTTGGAGGCGTGGCTTCGTTCTTGAGTGAAGAAGCGCGCGGGGCGGCTGCGCGCCGTGTGCGCGCTGAAGCTGCGCCCTCAAACCGCTCGCACGCCTGTTCGTGCCTACGCTCGGGTTCGTTTGCTTCGGTCGAAGCGAGGCCGGTAATTCCCGCTCACCACGTCGGCATTCGGGCCGACGTGGTGGCGTAGAGTCTTACGCGTGGGAAGCGCTTGGATAACGGCGCTTCGTCGGGGGCACGCGCGTGTCAGGTGCCTTCTGCGCGCGCGGGTTGGGGAGGGCCGAAGTCGCCGGCGCGGAGGCGGCTGCGGCGGTAGCCGTAGGCGAAGTAGAGGATGAAGCCCAGGGCGGTCCAGACGACCAGGCGCACCCAGGTGCCTGCGGGCAGGGTGGCGGCCATGGCGCCGCAGAAGAGGAAGCCGAGGATGCTCACGGCCCACACGCCGGGCACGCGGAAGGGGCGCGGCAGGTCGGGCCTCGTGTATCGCAGGACCAGCACGCCGATGCAGACGACCATGAAGGCGATCAGCGTGCCGATGGACACGAGCTCGCCGAGGATGCCGATGGGCAGCAGTCCGCCGGCAATCGCAGCGAACACGCCGGTGACCACTGTGGCGACGTGAGGCGTGCGGTACTTCGGATGCACCTTGGCGAAGGCACGCGGAATCAGCCCGTGCTGCGACATCGTCAGGAAGATGCGCGCCTGCGCAAGGATCATCACGAGAATCACCGAAGTGAGCCCCGCGAGCGCGCCCACGATGACCCAGAACGTGAGCCAGCTCAGCTCCGGGTGGGCCTGCAGCGCCACGGCCACCGGGGCCGCGTCGTTCAGCTGCGGATAGGGCACGAGGCCCGTGAGCACCGCGGACATGAGGATGTACAGCAGCGTGCAGATCAGCAGGCTCCCCAGGATGCCGATGGGCATGTCCTTCTGCGGGTTGCGCGCTTCCTGCGCCGCCGTGGAGACCGCGTCGAAGCCGATGTAGGCGAAGAAGATGATGCCCGAGGCCCGCAGAATGCCCGAGATGCCGAACTCACCGAACGTGCCGGTGTTCTCGGGGATGTAGGGATGCCAGTTGTCGAAGTTCACGAAGAACGCGCCGAACGCGATCACCGCGAGCACCACCGTCACCTTGATGATGACGACGATGCCGTTCACCGTGGCGGACTGGCGAATGCCGATGTAGCAGACGGTGGTGACGATCGCGGCAATGATCACCGCCGGCAGGTTCAGGATGCCGCCGGTGAAGACGATGGAATGCCCGTCCGGCCCCGCCGCGAAGGGCGCCGTGATGAGCGCCTGCGGCAGAAACTGGATGCCGAGCTCCTCCAGCATCTTGACGAAGTAGCGCGACCAGCCCACCGACACGGTGGCCGCCGCGAACATGTACTCCAGAACGAGGTTCCAGCCGACGAACCAGGCCGTGAATTCGCCCAGCGTGGCGTAGCTGTAGGCGTAGGCGCTGCCCGACACCGGCACCATGGAGGCGAACTCCGCGTAGCAGAGCCCGGCGAACACGCACCCGATGGCCGCGATGATGAACGACAGGGGAATGGCCGGCCCCGCATGCTGGGCGGCGGCAAGGCCCGTGAGCACGAAGATGCCGGTGCCGATGATGCCGCCGATGCCTATGGCGATCAGTGCCATGGGCCCGAGGGAGCGCTTGAGTCCGGCACCCTCGCGGTCCCTGGCGAGCTCGGCAATCGGCATGGTCGCGAACAAACCGTGCTTGCTCATCTAACGGCCCCTGCTGACTTTAGAGTGCGCGCGACTCTACTACAGGGCGTTTACCCGAAGCGAGCAAGCCCGTGCTCTGCCCGTGACGTTCGTGCGTCCGGGAGTCACCCCTCGCGCAGCGACTCGGGCACGTGCGGCGCCAGCGCCTCAACGAGCGCTGCGTAGATCTTCGGAGAGCCGGCGATGATGTTCCCGCCCTGTGCGTACGGCGCGCCGGTGAGCGTGCCGACATGGCCGCCCGCCTCCTGGATGAGCAGCGTGCCCGCTGCGGTATCCCACGGCTTCAGCCCGATCTCCCAGAAGGCATCCACGCGGCCCGCGGCAACGTATGCCAGATCGAGCGCGGCGGAGCCTGGCCTGCGCACGCCTGCGGTGTGCTCCATGACGGTCCGGAGCATTGCGAGGTAGGCATCCAGATACCGCAGGTTCGAGCGGTAAGGAAAACCCGTGGCAATGAGCGCGCCCTCGAGCGCGCGCTGCTTGCTCACGCGAATACGATGGTTATCGAGATGCGCGCCGGCCCCGCGCGAGGCGGTGAAGATCTCCTGCCGCAGCGGGTCGTACACCACCGCATGCTCGAGCTGACCGCGATGGCGGCATGCGATGGACACCGCGAACTGCGGGAAGCCGTGCAGAAAGTTCGTGGTGCCATCGAGCGGATCGATGATCCACACGGTTTCGCTCTCGCCGATCTGCCCGCTCTCCTCGGCGAGGAACGCATGGTTCGGATAGTGCTTGCGGATGTGGCCGATGATCTCGCGCTCGGCCGCCTGATCGATCTCGGTGACGAAGTCGTTGCGGCCCTTCGAGGTGATCTGCAGGCTTTCCAGTCGATTCATGCTCCGGACGATGATCTCTCCGGCATTGCGTGCGGCGCGGACCGCGATGTTGAGCAGGGCGTGTACGGCCATTTATGCTGCGATCGATTCCATGTGCTTCACCGCCCGCTAGCCTACCAGATGCCTTCCGCGCCCATTCGTATCGTTCTCGTCGAGCCCTCGCACCCCGGCAACATCGGCGCCGTGGCGCGTGCGATGAAGAACATGGCGTTGCAGGAGCTGGTGCTCGTGCGGCCCAAGCTGTTCCCGCACGCCGAGGCCACGGCGCGTGCCTCCGGCGCGGACGATCTGCTGGCACGCGCGCGAGTGGTGAACAGCGTGGCCGCAGCGCTCGAGGGCTGTGGCTTCATCGCGGCTACGACCTCGCGCGATCGCGACCAGAACTTCCGGGTGCTGGATGTGCGCGATGCGGCCGAGCGCATCGTCGCCGAGGCGCGGGTGTCGCCCGCGGCCGTGCTCTTCGGCGCCGAGCGCACGGGCCTGCGCAACGAGGATCTCGAGCCCGCTCACGTGCTCATCCGCATCCCCGCGAACACGGAATATCTCTCGCTGAACCTGGCCATGGCCGTGCAGCTCGTGACCTACGAGCTGTTTCGCGCCAGCTCGAAACCGGTGATGCCGGACCTTCGCTCCGCCCCGCTGGCCACCCCGCAGGAGATGGAGCGGCTCTACGCGCATCTGGCGCAGGTGATGGAGGAGGTGGACTTCCGCGACCGCACGCAGTCCGGCACACATCTCATGGCCCGCATCCGGCGCTTCCTGCAGCGCGCCGAGCTGGACCAGAACGAGGTGAACATCCTGCGCGGCTTCCTCACGGCTGTGCAGAATCGGCGGCGTCCCGCCGGCGGCCCGCGGCCGGGCGATTGAGTGATGACCGCGCCCCTCTACCTGGATTACGCCGCCACCACGCCGCTGCACCCGCAGGTTGCCCGGGCCATGAGCGAGGTACTCAGCCACGCGGCGGAGTACGGCAACGCTGCATCCATCACTCATGTGTTCGGAAGACGCGCGGCGGCACGCGTGGAGGCGGCGCGCGCACAGGTTGCGGCGCTCGTCGGTGCGCAGCCCGAGGAGATCGTATTCACCTCCGGAGCCACCGAATCAAACAACCTTGCCCTTCTCGGCGTTGCGCGCGCGAACGCGCCGTGCGGCCGGCACATCATCACCTCGCGCATCGAGCACAAGGCGGTTCTCGACCCGTGCAAGCAGCTCGAGCGCGAAGGCTTCACGGTGACGTATCTCACTCCCGGCGCGGACGGTCGGGTCTCTCCGGATTCCGTCCGTGCGGCGTTCCGCCCGGATACGACGCTCGTCTCGATCATGCACGTGAACAACGAAACCGGCGTCGTGCAGGACATCCGCGCCATCGGTGAGCTGTGCCGCGAGCGAGAGATCGTGTTCCACACGGATGCCGCGCAGTCCGCGGGCAAACTGCCGATTCAGGTGGAGACGCTGCCCGTGGACCTGCTCTCGTTCACCGCGCACAAGATTTACGGTCCGCAGGGCATCGGCGCGCTGTACGTGCGTTCAGGCGTGCGGCCCAGGGTGTGGCCCGTGTCGTTCGGGGGCGGGCAGGAGCGGGGGCTTCGTCCCGGAACATTGCCGCTGCACCAGATCGTGGGATTTGGCGTGGCATGCGAGCTCGCGGCGCAGGCCCTGGATGCCGGAACGACGCGCCTGCGCGTGCTGCAGGACCGGCTCTGGGCAGCGCTGCGGCGCCTCGACGGGGTGCATCTGAACGGCGAGGGTGCGCCAAGAGTGCCCGGCATCCTGAACGTGTCGTTCGAGGGCGTGGAGGGCGAAAGCCTCGTCACGGCGCTCACCTCACTCGCCCTCACCACGGGGTCGGCGTGCAACTCGGCCTCGGGCGAACCTTCGTATGTGCTTCGGGCGCTCGGGCGGAATACGCAGCTTGCCCAGAGCTCATTGCGCATCAGCCTGGGCCGGGGCACATCCGAAGCCGACGTGGACGCGGCGGCGCACGCGATTTGCGAGCAGGTCGCGCGGCTCCGCGCGGTGTCCCCGGCGAATACGTCTTCGCCTGGCACAAGTACGCACCTGCCGGCCACTGCCACGCCTGCGATCGCCACGACTCATGCTCAGCTAAGTGCAGCACCTGCCGAGGAAACAGCCAGCGAGGGTGGGGCAGGTTCTTCTGGCGAAGCCGGTGCGGGCCCGGAGCTCGACCCGCTGAGTCCGCTGGCCCGGAAGTACTTCACGGCCTTGCCCGGTGCGGGTGTACTGAGCGAGAGCCAGGTGCCCGCAGGCACGCGGATCCTGCGCGGCGAAGCGGGTCGTGCCGCTGACGGCACGTGGGTGAGATTTCACCTCGCCGTATGCGATACGGTTGTGAAGGCAGCCCTTTTTCAGGCGTACGGCTGTCCCCATACTCTCGCGGTCGCCTCGTGGCTTACCACGCAGCTGCCTGGCCGTCCGCGGCTCGATGCGGTACCCGGCACGCCGGCTGCATGGCTCGAGCTCATGCAGGCGCCTGTTGAGAAACTGGGCAGGCTGCTGGTGGTCGAAGATGCGCTTCGTGCCACTTTGCAGCAGTGGAACGAAGCGCACTGAAACCGAGAGATCTGGAGTTACCTCACGCCGCCATGGCCATTTCACTGACCGAATCCGCCGCCGAACGCGTCCGAACCTTCCTTGCCGCCCGCGGGCATGGCATGGGCCTGAGACTCGGGGTGCGCAAAACGGGGTGTTCCGGTTTTGCGTACGTCGTCAACTACGCGGATGGCCAGCAACCCGACGACGTCGTGTTCGAGGACAGGGGGGTGCGCGTGTTCGTGGATCGGGCGAGCCTTCCGCTCATCGACGGCACGGTGGTGGATTTCGTCAAGCAGGGCCTGAACGAGGCGTTCCGCTTCCGCAATCCCAACGTGAAGGGTGAGTGCGGCTGCGGCGAAAGCTTCTCGGTGTAGGTCGCCGGGACCCGATCGCCCGGCCTTCGGCACGACCCCGCATCCGGACTTCGGGTGCGCGAGTGATCCCCGAAAACTCGCGGGGTTCGGCTGGCCGGCCCAATGGGCACAAACGCTTGTTTCTGCCGCCCTTGAGTCGAGGCCGTGTGGCCCCGTGCGCGGATCCTGGCCGCCCGCCGCTCACAAGGCGGTGCGGCTGTTGGGCGGCCGCCTCATCCCGAACGTAGAAAGTCCTTACGGGACGGGCACTTCCACGACATGCGAAATTGCGGCAGGGGCGCGGTCCAAGTAGACTTCCCGGCCCACTATGGCCCGCCCGGGGGAGCTTTGCGCCCGGATCAAGGCCTTTTCCCACGTGAAGCTCATTTTCCGGAGGTCGATGTCCCATGGCGCTCGAGCGCACCCTTTCCATCGTCAAGCCCGACGGCGTTGCCCGCAACCTGATCGGTGAGGTCTATCGCCGTTTCGAGCAGGCGGGCCTGTCCATCATTGCCGCTCGCATGCGCCATCTGTCGCAACGGGAAGCCGAAGCGTTCTACGCTGTGCACAAGGAGCGCCCGTTCTTCAACGACCTGGTGAAGTACATGACCTCGGGTCCGGTGCTGGTCCAGGTGCTCGAGGGCGAGAACGCCATCGCAAAGAATCGCGAGATCATGGGGGCCACCGATCCGAAGAAGGCCGCGCCGGGCACCATCCGCGCCGACCTTGCCGAGAGCATCGAGCGCAACGTCGTGCACGGCTCGGATGCGCCGGAGACCGCAGCGCGCGAGATCGCGTTCTTCTTCGCCGGCACGGACCTGCATCCCCGCGCCTGACCTCCATGTCCGACGCTCCCGCTACCGAACGCGTGAACCTGCTCGGCCTCGAACGGCCGGCGCTGGAGGCGTTCGTGCGGGAGCTCGGCAGCGAGCCCTTCCGCGCCCGCCAGCTCTGGAGCTGGATGTACAAGCGCATCGAGGGCCGCTTCGAGGCCATGACCGATCTGGCCAAGGTCTTCCGCGCGCGGCTCGCCGAGCGAGCCGAGATCCGCGTGCCCGAAGTGGTGACGATGCAGGCATCGGCGGATGGCACGCGCAAATGGCTCCTGCGGGCGGACGCGAAGCAGGCTTTCGAGATGGTGTTCATCCCGGAGCCGGATCGCGGCACGCTCTGCATCTCCTCTCAGGTGGGCTGCGCGCTCGACTGCGCGTTCTGCTCCACCGCACAGCAGGGGTTCAATCGCAATCTGACGACCGCCGAGATCGTCGGTCAGGTGTGGCTCGCCAATCGCGAGCTCGGCACCTCTGGCAAGCCGGGCGAGCGCGCAGTCACGAACGTCGTGCTCATGGGCATGGGCGAGCCGCTCGCCAACTTTCGCAACGTGGTGCCTGCCCTGCGCATCTTCACGGACGATCTCGGGTTCGATCTGTCACGTCGCCGCGTCACGCTCTCCACCTCGGGGCTCGTGCCGCAGATCTACAAGCTCGCGCAGGAAGTGAACGTTGCGTTGGCGGTATCGCTGCACGCGCCCGATGACGAGCTGCGCAACGAGCTGGTGCCCATCAACCGCGTGCATCCCATCCGGGAGCTGCTCGAAGCCTGCTGGCACTACCTCGATGAGCAGAACGGCCGCAGCATCACCTTCGAATACGTGATGCTGGATGGCGTGAACGACACGCTGGCTCACGCGCGTGCGCTCGTGAAGCTGCTGAAGGGGCACCCCGCCAAGCTCAATCTCATTCCGTTCAATCCATTCCCGGGAACGAAGTACAGGCGCTCCTCTCCCGAAGCCATCCAGCGCTTCCGCGATGAGCTGATCGGGCGGGGGGTCATTGCCACGGTCCGCCGCACCCGGGGAGATGACATCGATGCCGCGTGCGGTCAGCTCGCCGGCAGGGTCATTAATCGCACGACGGTCCGGCTCGGCAACAAGAACCTAGGCGTGACGGTACAACCATGACATTCGCACGTTTCGCACTGTTCCTGCTTGCATGCACGCTCATGAGCGCCTGCGTCGCCGGCGGCGCCGGCAGCTCCGGTGCCGATCCGGAAAAGGCGGCGCTCCTCAACAAGCAGCTCGGCGCCGTGTACCTGCGCCAGGGCAGGCTCGCGCTCGCGAAGGAAAAGCTCGAGCGCGCTGAGCGGTACAACCCGCGTGATCCGGAATTGCACACCGTGCTCGCGCTGCTGTACGAGCAGCTCAACATGCCCGACCAGGTGGACAGCCACTACCGCACGGCCATCAATCTCGCGCCGGACGATCCGGAGGTGCTGAACAATTACGCGGTGTATCTCTGCAAGAACGGCCGCACGGACGAAGGCGTGAAGCGCTTTCTCGAAGCCGCGCGCAACCCGCTCTACCGCACGCCCGCGCTCGCCTACACCAACGCAGGCGTGTGCCTCAGAGCCGCGAAGCGGTACGACGAGGCGGCCAGCGCATTCGCGCGCGCGCTCGAGATTCGCCCGAATCTCGCCGAAGCGGCCTTCCAGGCGGCAGATCTCGAGATCGAGCGCGGCCAGCTCGCGAGCGGGCGCGAGCGGCTCGACAAGTACCTCGCCTCCTATGACGCCACGGCCGATCTGCTGCTGCTCGGCGTGCGCGTGAACCGCGCGCTCGGCGACCGTGTGGCCGAGGAGAAGTACAAGCGTCGGCTGCGCGTGGAATTCCCGGAATCCCAACAGTTGCGTTCGCTGGAAGAGCAGAAGCGCAACCCTGGCTGAATGTCATGTCTGCGACGGCGGGGAGCGAGACACGCTCCGGTTTAGGTGCGCGGCTGCGAGCCGGAAGGGAGCGCATGGGGATGACGCTCCTGCAGGCCGCGGAGAAGCTGCACGTCGATCCCAAGGTGGTCGAATCACTCGAGGCCGAGCGCTTCGAAGCGCTCGGCGCTCCGGTTTACGTCCGGGGGCATTTGAAACGATACGCCGAACTGGTCGGGGAGCAGAGCGCGCAGCTCCTCGAGATGTACGCCTCGATCACCAAGCCCTCGCTGCCGGATCTCACACAGCTTCCCAAGGCTCAGCGCGGCACGGATCCGCGCAAGCTCGTGCTCCCCGCGCTCGTGGTGTTGATTGCGTTCGCGTTGGTCGGGTCTGTGTGGTGGGTGCTGCAGAACCTGGACACCAGCGCGTTCGGAACGCCCGCGGCACCTGCGGTCGTGAACACCGTGCCGGAGGGCCAGCCAAGACTGCTGACCGATGAGCCTGTGGTGCTGTCGGGTGGGGAGACTCCGCCAGCGCCTGCGGGTGTGCCTTCGGCCGGGGCTGCTGGAAGTGCGGAGCGTGCTGTTTCGGGCGCTGCTTCGAGCGCCGCGCCCGCGGCGAGTCAGTCTGCCGTTCCGGCGCAGGTTGCCCCGGCGCAGCGGATGGACGTCAGGCTTGAGTTCAGCGCAGACAGCTGGGTCGAGGTGTACGATGCGGCCGGCGAGCGGCTCTTCTTTGGCACGGGCTCGGCAGAGTCTTCGCGCACACTGACGGGCACGCCCCCGTTGCGGGTGGTGCTCGGGAACGCGCCGGGCGTCTCGCTCGACGTGAATGGCAAGCCGGCAGATGTGCCGGCGAATCTCGTGCGCAACCACGTTGCGCAATTCGTGATCGATCGTTCCGGGCGCATCGTGCGCGTGCCGCGTCAGACGGCGGCAGCGGCGGCGAGCACACCGGACGGAGGCTGATCTTGGCGGACATTATCCAGGCCGTGCGCGGCATGAACGACGTGCTGCCGGCCGACATCGCGACCTGGCAGCACCTTGAAGCCACCGTGCGCCAGCTCGTCACGGCCTATGGCTACGAGGAGATCCGCGTGCCCGTCGTGGAGCACACGCGGCTCTTCAAGCGCGCCATCGGCGAATACACCGATGTGGTCGAGAAGGAGATGTACACCTTCGAGGACCAGGGCGGCGAGCAGCTCACGTTGCGACCGGAAGCCACGGCCGGCATCGTTCGCGCGGTGATCTCCAACGGCATGCTGCGCGGGGCGCGGCACAAGCTCTGGTGCATCGGCCCCATGTTCCGGCACGAGAAGCCGCAGAAGGGCCGCTACCGGCAGTTCCATCAGCTCGACGTGGAAGCCATCGGTTTTGCCGGGCCCGACATCGATGCGGAGCTCATCGCGATGACCGCGCGCCTGTGGCGCACGCTCGGCATCACGCGCGTGAAGCTGCAGCTCAATTCGCTCGGCACGCCGGAATCGCGCCGCGCGTACCGGGAGCTGCTGGTGTCGTATTTCCGCGCTAACGAATCCCGTCTGGATGCGGATAGCCGCCGGCGTCTGGAAGGCAACCCGCTGCGCATCCTGGACAGCAAGAATCCGGAAATGCGCGAGCTCATCGCGGGCGCGCCGGTGCTCACCGAGCACCTCGATGCCGACTCCCGCGCTCATTTCGATGCGCTGTGCGCGATGCTCGGCTCGATGGGCATCGAGTACCACGTCAATCCCCGACTCGTCCGCGGCCTCGACTACTACAGCCGCACCGTCTTCGAATGGACCACCGATGCGCTCGGCTCGCAGGACGCCGTGTGCGCCGGAGGCCGCTACGATGGGCTCATCGCGCATCTCGGGGGCGAGTCGACGCCCGCCATCGGCTTCGCCATGGGCATCGAGCGCGTGGTCGAGCTCCTCGTGCAGGCGAACAAGGTGCCGGCGCCCACCGCGCCGGACATCTATGTCGTCGTGAACGGCGAGCGCGCATCGGCAGAGGCGCTGAAGCTCGCGGAGCAGCTGCGCACGGTGCTGCCTCACCGCCGTATCGAAGTGAACCTCGGGGGCGGCAACTTCAAGGCGCAGTTCCGCCGCGCCGACAAGAGCAACGCGCGACTGGCGCTCATCCTCGGGGAAGATGAGCTCGCGCGCGGGGTCGTTGCGATGAAACCATTGCGGCAGGAGTCGGGTCAGACCGACTGCCCCACGCCCGAGCTCGCGACGCGAGTCGAGGCACTGCTGCGTGAACTGCCCGCAGAGCAGAACTGATCAGAGGAGGGTGCGTGGACGATTTCCTGTCGGAACATGAGCAGTGGGAACGCCTGAAGGCCTGGCTTCGCGACAACGGCCCGTGGATTGTCGCGGGTGTCATTGTCGGTGCGCTCCTGCTGGCGGGCTATCGGTGGTGGGAGGCGCGGCAGAACCAGCTCGCCCTCGAGGCGAGCGCGAAGTATCACGAGGTGCTGAAGGCACTGGACGCGAATGACAAGACCCGCGCGCAGTCCCTCATCTCGGAGATCGAGACCGACTACGCCTCCTCCGCCTATGCGGATCAGGCGCGGTTGCTCTCGGCTCGTCTGGCGGTGGAGGCCGGCGAGCTCGACAAGGCGGCCGCCACGCTGAAGAGCGTCATGGAAAAGACCGATGACCGGCAGCTGTCGCTCGTGGCGCGCCTGCGGCTCGCCCGCGTGCAGCTCGCGCAGAACAAGCCGGATGACGCACTCGCCACGCTGAACGCCGTTCAGGGCGGCGCCTTCGAGCCGCGCTTCGACGAGGCGCGTGGGGACATCCTGCTCGCGAAGGGCGACAAGGCGGGCGCGCTGAAGGAATACCAATCCGCGCGCCAGGGCGCGCTCACGCAGTCGATCGATGCGCAGACGCTCGATCTGAAGATCCAGGACCTGCTCACGGACCCCACGCTTCCGAAGACCGCTCAGGTCGAGACCAACGCGAAACCCGGCGAGGCCAAGTAACTCATGCGCGTGTCATCGCTCACTCTCCGCTACGCACTGTGCGCCGTGATGCTCGCCGCGCTCGCGGCGTGCAGCAGCAAGGAAAAGGAGATCGATCCTCCTGCCGAGCTGTCGGACTTCCCTGCAACGCTGCGTGTGCAGCGCGCGTGGAGCGCCGGCGTGGGAGGTGACGCCGAAGTGCTGCGTCTCGGCCTCGGTCTGGCGGTGGACGATGGCCGCGTGTTCGCGGCCGGCCGCGGCGGAGACGTCGAGGCGTTTCAGCTCGATTCCGGCCGTCTCATCTGGCGAGCCCGCACGAAAGTGCCGCTGGCGGGCGGCACAGGTGTGGGGCAGGGCCTTGTGGTCGTGGGTTCGAGCGAAGGTACTGTGGTGGCCTTGAACGCCAACGATGGCAGTGAGCGCTGGCGCGTGCAGGTGAACGGAGAGGTGCTTGCCGCGCCGGCCATTTCGCCTCGCGCAGTCATCGTGCGAACGGTGGATGGCAAGCTGCGTGGCCTGTCTCTCCAGAACGGCGAAGAGCTGTGGCTGTACGAGCAACAGGTGCCGAGGCTTTCGCTGCGTGGCACCGCGGTGCCTGTCATCGCAGGCACTGCGGTCATCTGCGGGTTCGACAACGGCAAGGTCGTTGCGCTGAATGCCGCGAACGGCGATCTGCTCTGGGAAACCACCGTCGCCCCGGCACGTGGCCGCACGGAGCTGGAGCGGCTTGTCGACATCGATTCCGCCGTGCAGGTGCGCGACAACTACGTTTACGCCGTAGGCTTTCAGGGGCGCGCCGCGATGCTCGCGATCGATACGGGTCAGGTCTGGTGGGCACAGGAGGCGTCGAGCTATCGCGGTCTGGCCGTGGATGACCAGAACGTTTACGTGTCCACCGCTGCCGGCGATGTCGTTGCGCTCTCTCGCGAGACCGGTACCGAAGTGTGGCGTCAGAGCGCATTGGCCCACCGCGGTCTCTCCGCTCCGGCGCTGGCCGACGGCTCCGTGGTCGTTGCGGACTTCCAGGGCTATGTGCATTGGCTGGACAAGCGCACGGGCGCGCTGGCCGCGCGTGCGCAGGCCGGTGGGCATCGCGTGAGCACGCCGCCGGTGGTGGCGGATGGCCGCGTGCTCGTCATCAACGATGAGGGGCAGATCTCGGCCTTCCAGACCACGCCCATTGCGCTCGCGGAGGCGAAGCCGCCGCAGAATGCGCCGGCGGCGGACGATGCGCCCGCGCCCTCGCAGACGCCTCAGTCCGCTGTCGAGTCGAGCGACGCGGCGCCTGCCGGCGGCTCGAACGAGTAAGGAATGTGCTGCCCGTCATCGCGCTCGTCGGCCGACCGAATGTCGGCAAATCGACGCTCTTCAATGCGCTGACCGGCACGCGCGACGCCATCGTTGCGGACGTGCCCGGCGTCACGCGCGACCGGCAGTACGGGTTCGGCCGCCTGGGGCCCGTGCCCTACGTGGCCATCGATACCGGTGGCCTCGTGGAGAACCCCACCGGCATCGAAGCGCAGATGCGCGTGCAAACCGAGCGCGCCATCGAAGAAGCGGACCGCTTCGTCTTTCTGGCCGACGCGCGCAGCGGCCTCACGCATCAGGATGAATTCGTCGCGCGCGAGCTGCGTCGCGCGGGCAAGCCCGTCTTCCTGGCGGTGAACAAGGCCGAAGGCATGGATCCCGCCGTGGTGTCGGCGGAATTTCATGCGCTGGCACTCGGTGAGCCGTATGCCATCTCCGCGAGCCACGGGCAGGGTCTGGAAGCCCTGATGGAGCAGGTGCTCGCCGGCTTCGAGCCCGCGCCGGTGGAGGAGACGGCCAACGCGGCGATCCGCATCGCCATCATCGGGCGGCCGAACGTCGGGAAGTCCACGTTGGTGAATCGGCTTCTTGGCGAAGAGCGGGTCATCGCGAGCGATCAGCCAGGCACGACGCGCGACAGCATCCTCGTGCCCTTCCGGCGCGACGAGCGGGACTTCCTGCTCATCGACACGGCCGGCGTCCGCCGCCGCTCGAAGGTGGAGGATGTGATCGAGCGTGTGAGCGTGGCGAAGACGCTGCAGGCCATCGAGCATGCGCACGTCGTGGTGCTGGTGCTGGATGCGCACGAGGGGGTGGGCGAGCACGATGCCAGCGTGCTCGGGCTTGCGCTCCAGCGCGGGCGCGCGGTGCTCATCGCGGTCAACAAGTGGGATGGCATTCCCATGGAGCAGCGCGAGGAGGTGCGGCGGCAGATCGCGCTGAAGCTCGACTTCGTGCCTTTCGCGCCATTTCACTTCATTTCAGCGCGCCATGGGACGGGGGTCGGGGAGCTGATCGCGGACACGATCCGCGCCTACGAAGCCGCCATGCGCGAGATGCGCACGCCCGAGCTCACACGCACACTCGAGCACGCGATGACGGTGCACCAGCCGCCGCTCGTGCGCGGTCGGCGCATCAAGCTGCGTTATGCGCATCAGGGGGGGCGGAATCCGCCGCGCATCGTCATTCACGGGAATCAGACTGCGCACGTGCCGGATAGCTATGCGCGCTATCTTGCCAACGTGTTCCGCAAGACATTCGATCTGTATGCCACGCCGGTGCAGCTCGAGTTTCGCACGGATGTGAATCCGTTCACTGCCGGGAAGCGCGAACGGCGGGACTCGAGCTCGCGGCCGGGGAAAGCGACGCCCAGGAATCCGGGCAGCAAGAATCGGCGTGCTGAGGCGCAGCGGCTGAAGAAGAAGCGGCTGAAGGCGCAGCGGCAAAAGGAAGGGCGAGAGGCGCCGAAGAGCCGCTGATGTCCTTCGCGTGTATGGCGCGCGAATACGTAGGGACGTGCTGGCGCCGGTGAGCACCGACGCATGCTGGCGCGATGGGCCGTGCCGGCGAGCGGAGGCGCGTGCAAGAGGGTCCCTCGGCGGCCTACTCGGGCGCGCTTCGAAAATCGCCGGAGACGGCGATTTTCGGCGGTCCC
>JADGHX010000121.1 GCA_019683695.1 Steroidobacteraceae bacterium | reverse complement strand
ACGTGATGTCGCTCCGTCTCGTGGGCTCGGTGTTGTGTATAAGCGACAGAGCTTGAGGGGTGCGGGATTATACGCGGGCTGGCCTGCCCGGGAGGCGCGCACGGATGAGCCGGTCCGTTCGCGGTCTCCTTCTGTGCTCTCACGTATCGAGGATTCACTCGCGGCCGGCTCAGCGGCTGCCGAGCGGAAAAATCTGCCGGCCGGCCGCAACTGAAGCCGGGCCACTGGGGCTCCATGCGCCTGTCGAGCCGAACGGGTAAGCGCTGCTGCGGTCGTGGGGAGTGCGCGCGGGTCAGTTTGCCGGCGCCATTGTTTCGTTCCAGATGCGCGTGACCGCCGCACGTTCGGCCGCGAACTCGGTGGCCGGCACGATCGGCTCCCGGCCTTCCAGCGAAAGGTGGTGCGCATGGGTGCGGTACGCGCGATAGGCGTCGCGTAGCACATCCACGGTTTCCTGCGGTACGAGCGCAGCCGACGCGACGGACTCCAGCTGCCGGATCGTGTCGGAAAACATCGCCACCGGCGGGTAGTCCCTGGCCCAGAGCAACGCCCAGTACTGGGCGAGGAACTCGATATCCGCGACGCCCCCGGGGTCCTGCTTCATGTCGAATTCCCCGGGGCCTGCCTTGCTGAGCTCCTTGCGCATGCGCTCTCGCATTGAAGCGACCTCGGCACGCAGGCTGTCCCGGCGAACGTGATTGCGCAGAATCTCCATGCGCACCGCTGCGAACTCCGCGCGCAGCTCCGGTGAGCCGGCCACATCCCGTGCGTGCAGCAGAGCCTGATGCTCCCAGGTCCACGCCTCGTTCTGCTGGTACTCGGCAAACGCGCGGATGTTGGTGATGAGCATGCCGCCCTTGCCGCTCGGGCGCAGGCGAACGTCCACTTCGTACAGCCGCCCTGCAGCGGAATGCACCGTGAGAATGTGCACGATGCGCTGTGCAAGACGCACGAAGAAGATCTGGTTGTCGATGGGTTTTGCGGCATCCGTCTCCTGCTGCTCGCCGGCGGAATCGTGCAGGAACACCAGATCCAGATCGGACGAGTAGCCGAGCTCCATGCCGCCGAGCTTGCCGTAGCCGACGGCGCACACTCGCACCGCGCGCCGTGAGCCCTGCGGACCATCGCACATGGGCGTGCCGTACTGTGCGGTCATCTGCTGCCAGCCGAGCGCCATGGCGCGCTCGACGATGATCTCGGCAATCTCAGTGAGACGGTCGCTCACCTTCATGACCGGCAGCAGTCCGGTGAGATCCGCCACGGCGACGCGGAAGATCGCCGCACGCTGGAATTGTCGAAGCGCCTCGACCTGGCGCTCGGGCTCGTCCTCGGGCAGCTGCTCGAGCATCCCGTCGACTTCGGCTTCGAGCCTCTTCCGATCCGGAAGATCGTGCAGGAGCCGCGCGTCGAGCAGCTCATCCAGCAGCAGCGGATGTGCGGCGATCTGGTTCGCCAGAAAGTCGCCGTGGCCGCAGAGCTCGATGAGACGCTGTCGTGCCGCGCGACTCTCGTGCAGCAGCGCGAAGTACACCGAACGCTGGCCGATGGCTTCCACGATCCGGAGCACCCGGCGCAGCACGGCGACGGGCGCCGCGCTCCGTGCGACATCCGCCAGCAGCACCGGCAACATGTTCTGCAGGCGCTTGCGCCCTGGCTCATCGAGCTTGCGCACGAGGCCGGATGCGCGCAGCTCGAGCAGCATGCGCGCCACCTCGTCCGGCTCGGCCATTCCCGCCTTGCTCAGCGACTCGACGAGAGCGGCCTGCTCCGCCTCGGTCTCCCAGAAGCGCCCGAGGTCCACCTTCACGGCGCCCGCGTCGGCCCCCGTGCTGAAGACCACAGCGTTGAAGTTGCGCGCGACACGTTCCCGGTGCGCATTCAGCTCCGCGAGCATGGCGGGCCAACTCCCGGCACCCATCGCGAGAGCAATGCGCTCGCGCGAGACATCGTCCTTCGGAAGCTGATGCTCCTGAGCATCCGCCAGCATCTGCAGGCGGTTTTCGAGCCGGCGCAGGTAAACATAGGCGGCATGCAGCTCTTGTACCGCATGTCTGGGGAGTAGCTTGCTGCCATCGAGCAGCGGCAGCGCTTCGAGCAGCGACACCGTCTGGAGCCTGCGATCACGTCCGCCGCGGATGAGCTGAAACGCCTGAACGATGAATTCGATCTCGCGAATACCGCCCGGCCCGAGCTTCACGTGATCCGCGAGCTCGCGGCGCTCCACCTCGCGCTCGATGAGTGCCTTCATCTCGCGCAGGCTCTCGAACACGCCGTAATCCACGTAGCGCCGGTACACGAAAGGCCTGATGACGTTCGCGTACACCTCGTCGTACAACTCGGGCGCCGTGATTGCGCGGGCTTTTACATACGCGTAGCGCTCCCAGTCGCGTCCATGGCGCTGCAGGTAGTCTTCAAACGAAGCGAAACTGCAAACCACGGCGCCGCTGTCCCCGAACGGGCGCAGCCGCAGGTCTACGCGGAACACGAAACCGTCGTAGGTCGGCGTCTTCAGCAGCCGCACGATCTCCTGCCCGAGCCGCGTGAAGAACTCCTCGTTGGCGATCGAGCGTCGGCCATCCGTCTCGCCATGCTCCGGAAAGAGCAGCACGAGATCGATGTCGGAGGAGAAATTCAGCTCACCCCCACCGAGCTTGCCCATGCCGAGAACCACGAGCGGCTGCGCCTCTCCCGTGGCGGAGCGAGGCTCGCCGTAACGAGCCACAAGCAGCGCGCGCGCGTACGCATACGCTGTGCGAATGGCGGTATCGGCGAAGTTCGACAGATCGGAGAGCGTTTCCTCGAGCGCGGCCCACCCCGCCAGATCGCGCCACGCGATGCGCACCATTTCCCGCCGACGCCACCGCCGCAGAGCAGCCAGAAAGTCCGCGTCCGCCGTGGGCGTCGTGGCCGCGTCCGGCACGATGGACGGCGCGCGAGAGGCGTAGTCCGCGAGGGTGAGCGAACGTTGCAGATCTCCGTCCTGAAGCAGAGAGATCAGCAGGTCCGGGTGACGTGTGCAGGAATGGGCGACGAAATCGCTTGCGGCGAAGACCAGCGGCAGGGATGCCCGGATGCTCTCGGGGGCGGCGGCAAGAGCGGCAGCCGCTTCAGAGTGCTCGTTGAGCGCATCCAGCGAGCGCTGGACGAGTGCGTGGAGCGCTGGCTGCGCGCGCAACCGAGGCTCAATTCCAGACGGTGCCGCCGAGGTCGTGGAAGGTGGCAGTGTCAAGGCGACGGCTCAAGCCCCGGAAGGTCGAGGACTGGGTGTACACGTTCGCGCCATCGGACGCCGACACGGACCCCGATTTGCCTTCGATGACACTGTTCTTGATGTGCACATTGGCCGCACGCGCGGTGACACCCACACCGCCGGCAATGATATGACTGTTGGTGATGTGAATCTCGCACCCGTCCTCGGCGCTGACCGCGTCACCGTCGAACTGCAGGTTGCGGCCGTCGATGTGCAGCAGGCGCGCGCCCTGGCAGATCATCGGCTCGGAACGCCGCTCGACTGCCACGCCTCGCACGGGGGACGGGATGTCGGATGACGTGGACGCGAGCCGGACCGAAGCCGCAGCCGGCTCGCCCGCCACGATCGAGTAGCCCGGCCCCGACGCGAGCACTTTGCGATCCGCACTCTCACGCGAGCTCGCGGCGCCCTGCGGGGTGGGCGATGACTCGCCAGCATCGGTAGCCGCTCCGCCCTTCGCGGCTTCAACTGCTGTGTCAGCGCGTTGGCTGGACGCCAGGACCGCGCCGGTCTCGGCATTACGGATCACGCCAGTGCCGCGGCTTGTGTCCGCCGCTGCCCGTGGGCTACCAACCGGATTCTTCGCTTCCTCCGGAGGCTGAGCACTCTCGCCGGCCGCTGCTCCTTCGTTAGCCGCAAGTTGCTCGGGCTGCGTACCTTGCTCGGCAGACGCAGGCGCAGCGGGCTGCGCCGGGCTCGACTGTGCGGGTGAGGAAGGCACTTTGCCCGTGCCGCCGGGCACCGTGCCGACGATCTCGTCCGAACGGACGACCTGCAGGTCACCCGTCTGCCTCACTCGGACAGTGAACGTGTTTGCGTTGGCGTCGTACGCAACCACTTCGAGCTGCGGATTGCGCTCGAGGGCGGCACGAGCGAACCCCGCTTCCGCGCCCGTGCGGGAATTGCACGCCGTGAGGATCAGAAGCGCGCCAGCCAACGTACACAGGCTTCGTGCAGAACCGCGGAAGTCTTCCATGGGCGCTCACCAAAACGCATCGCGCGTTAACGCATCAAGTTGCGGGCGAACATAGCCGGCACGGGAGCAGATTGAAAGCGCGCGCAAAAGGCGCCGCATGCCGCGGCGCCGAGCGCGATCACCACGCCGGCCGGCGCGCGGGCGTCGGCGCGGCACCGGCGCTGTAGCAATTGCCGGACCGGGCCACTCCGGAATTTGTCTTAATCTGGCAATGCGCCTTTTGCTCCGGAGAGCAAATGCACCTTTTCCGCGGAGAGCACCTGAGTAGAAGTGAAGCGGTCTCGTAGCTGCCGACCCACTTGCGAACGGGAGCGCCTGGGCAGGACGGCCGCGCGAAAGGAACAACACGGACCAATGGCTTGGGAGTGACGCCGCCCCTGTCTACGCCAGGGACGCCGGGGACGAACCGCTCCGTGCGCATCACGGAAGGAAGATGCAAAGCATGCTTCGGATTACGCGGCTTTCCTGAAGTTCGCACGCGTCGGCCCATGCCGACACGACGAACGTCAAAAAAAAGCCCCGCCGAAGCGGGGCTCAAGAATGCGCGGATTCATCAGGGGGTCTCGATCCGCGACTTTCAGGGTGCGTGTCATGGGTGACACGACACGCGCTCCCTTAACTGAAAACCGTTGGTTGAGACTCGTCGAAAACCGAGCCTGACGGCGCTGTGTGACAGCGACGGCAGGCCCGAGTTTCATCGCGGACGAACAATCGTCCTTACATGTCCATTCCGCCCATGCCGCCCGGCGGCATGCCGCCATGGCTGTGCTCCTCGTCCTTCGGCGCCTCGGCGATCATCACTTCCGTGGTGAGCAGCAGGCCGGCAACCGACGCCGCGTTCTGCAGAGCCAGGCGCGTGACCTTCGTCGGGTCGAGGATGCCCTCTTCGAGCATGTCCCCGTACTCGCCGGTGGCGGCGTTGTAGCCATACGCACCCTTGCCGGACTTCACCGCGTTCAGGACCACCGCAGCGTCTTCGCCGGCATTGTCCACGATCTGACGGAGCGGCTCCTCGATGGCGCGGGCCAGGATGCGGATACCCACCGTCTGGTCCTCGTTCGCACCTTCGAGCTTCTCGATGGCCTTCTGCGCACGGATGAGCGCAACGCCACCGCCCGGGACCACGCCCTCTTCGACGGCCGCACGCGTGGCATGCAACGCGTCTTCGACGCGGGCCTTCTTCTCCTTCATCTCGACTTCGGTCGCGGCACCCACCTTGATGACCGCCACCCCGCCGGAGAGCTTCGCAACGCGCTCCTGCAGCTTCTCCTTGTCGTAGTCCGAGGTGGCCTCTTCGATCTGCTGACGGATGGACTCGATGCGAGCCTTGATGTCCGCAGGCTTGCCCGCGCCGTCGATGATCGTGGTGTTCTCCTTCTCCACGACCACCTTCTTGGCCTCACCCAGATCGTTGAGCGTGGCCTTCTCGAGCGACAGGCCGACCTCATCGGAGATGACCGTGCCGCCGGTGAGGATCGCGATGTCCTGCAGCATGGCCTTGCGGCGATCACCGAAGCCGGGCGCCTTCACGGCGGCCACCTTGAGGATGCCGCGGATGTTGTTCACCACGAGGGTGGCGAGCGCCTCGCCATCGACATCCTCGGCCACGACGAGCAGCGGACGGCTCGCCTTGGCAACACCCTCGAGCAGCGGGAGCAGCTCGCGGATGTTCGAAACCTTCTTGTCAACCAGCAGGATGTACGGTTTCTCGAGCTCGGCCGTCTGGTTGGCCTGGTTGTTGATGAAGTACGCGGAGAGGTAGCCGCGGTCGAACTGCATACCCTCGACCACTTCGAGCTCGTTCTCCAGGCCCGAGCCCTCTTCCACGGTGATGACGCCTTCCTTGCCGACCTTCTCCATCGCATCGGCGATCGTCTTGCCGATCGACTCGTCGGAGTTGGCGGAGATGGTGCCGACCTGCGCGATGGCCTTGGAGTCCTTGCAGGGCTTGGACAGCTTCTTGAGCTCTTCCACGGCCACGCTCACGGCCTTGTCGATACCGCGCTTGATGTCCATCGGGTTGCGGCCGGAGGCCACAGCCTTCATACCCTCGCGGATGATGGCCTGCGCGAGCACGGTGGCGGTGGTGGTGCCGTCACCCGCCTCGTCAGAGGTGTTCGAGGCGACCTCCTTCACCATCTGAGCGCCCATGTTCTCGAACTTGTCCTTCAGCTCGATCTCCTTGGCCACCGACACGCCGTCCTTCGTGACGGTGGGGGCGCCGAAGCTCTTCTCGAGCACGGCGTTACGGCCCTTCGGGCCGAGCGTCGCCTTGACGGCATTCGCCAGGATGTTGACGCCTTTCACCATCCGGTTGCGGGCGTCATCGGAAAAACGGACTTCTTTGGCTGCCATTGTCGTGACCTCTGAAATTACTTCTCAATGACGGCCATGACGTCTTCTTCGCGCATGACCAGAAGCTCTTCGCCGTCGACCTTCACTTCCGTTCCGCTGTACTTGCCGAACAGGACCTTGTCGCCAACCTTCACGTCGAGGGGGCGCACCTGGCCATCCTCGAGAATCTTGCCCTTGCCGACTGCGATGATCTTTCCCTGAACCGGCTTTTCGGCCGCGGTATCGGGAATCACGATGCCACCCGGGGAGGTGCGTTCCTCCTCCAGACGTTTCACGATGACGCGGTCATGAAGAGGACGAATCTTCATGGGAGACGCTCCTTGGAGTCTGTTGATATGTTGAAATTGGAATCCGGGCGGGAGAGGTGATCCTTCAGCCCTGGCCGGGCTATTAGCACTCCCCGCGAACGGCTGCTAATCATAGAGAGCGAACCCCAGAATTCAAGCCGGTCCGGAGACCTTTTTGGGCGGAGCGATACTTTTGGCGCTTTCCGGTCTCATACCGTGACGGCCGGATGGCACAACCGTATGCTCCAGCCCCGCCCGGTCGGGGTGCTTGCAACGTGGGATCCCGAAAGATCCCCGTTCCCCGGACCGCCCGATGTGTCAGGACTGCTCGGACCGCCCATGAGTCGTATTCGCCGGGAGCTTCCCCGGATACTGTCCTCGCTACTGCTGTCGGCCGCCCTCGCGGCGTTCGCCTGCTGCCTGCCTGCCTTCGCGGCGGATTCGAACAATCCGAACATGCCGGCCGCGCGAGGCCTCAACGCCATCCTCGGCGCGGCCCGCGCAAGCGGTGAGGACGAGTTCCTGGACCCCGACGTGGCATTCCAGCTCGCGGCCTTCCCGGACGGGCCCGATCGCGTCCGGGTGGAATGGGCGGTCCATGAGGGCTACTACCTTTATAAGAGCCGGATGCGCTTCGCCACCTCCAGCACGCAGGCGCAGCTCGGGACGCCCCTGTTGCCACAGGGGGAGACGAAGACGGACGAATACTTCGGAACCCAGGAGGTGTACCACGAGGATGTGGTCGCCACCGTTCCGGTCGCGCGCTCGGGCGCGGGCGCGCTGGAGCTGCCTCTCGAGGTCACCTACCAGGGCTGCGCGGATGCAGGCCTCTGCTACCCGCCCATCACAAAAACGTTGAAGGTCACCCTGCCGGATCCGGCCAATGCGCTGGGCACCGCCAGCGGGGGCGGTTCTTCGGCCGAGGCGAGCGCCGGCTCCGAAGACAGCGGGGTCGGCGGCGCGAATGCCGCGCCGGGCGCGAGCTCGGCTGGCTTCGTGTCGGAGCAGGATCGCCTCGCCGCACTCATCCGCGAAGGCAACCTGCTCGCGGTTCTGGCCACGTTCTTCGGCATCGGCGTGCTGCTGTCCCTCACGCCTTGCGTACTGCCGATGATCCCGATTCTGTCGGGCATCATCGTGGGGCAAGGCGGCAAGGTCACGCCGGCACGGGGCTTCTCACTTGCGTTCACGTACGTGCAGGGCATGGCACTCACGTACGCGGCCGCCGGCGCCGCATTCGTCTTGCTGTTCAATCAGGCCCCGCAGGCGTTCTTCCAGAAGCCGTGGATCATCGCGCTCTTCGCGGCGCTGTTCGTTGCGCTGGCGCTCGCCATGTTCGGCGCCTACACGCTGCAATTGCCCAGCTCACTTCAGACCAAGCTCACGGATGCGAGCAATCGGCAGAAATCGGGCACCTACGTCGGCTGCTTCGTGATGGGCGCGCTCTCCGCGCTCGTGGTGACGGCCTGCGTGGCGCCCGCGTTGATCGCCGCGCTGTCGGTGATCAGCCAGAGCGGCCATATCGCGCGCGGCGCGGGGGCGCTCTACGCCACCGGGCTCGGCATGGGCGTGCCCCTCTTGCTCGTAGGCGCGTCGGCCGGCTCGCTCCTGCCGAAGGTGGGTCCGTGGATGGAGACGGTGAAGTCGCTCTTCGGCGTGCTGTTCCTGGCCGTGGCGATCTATTTCCTGCAGCCGCTCGTGCCGTCGTCGGTGTCCATGCTCCTGTGGTCCGCGCTCGCGGTGATTGCGGGCTACTGGATCTTTTCGCTGAAGGGGCGGGATGGCAGCCCGGCCCCGGCGGTCGTGCGCGCGCCGGGATTGCTGGCCATCGTGTACGGCATTCTGCTGCTCATCGGTGTGGCCTCGGGTGGCGCGGACCCACTGCGGCCGCTGAGCGCGATGCGCACAGGGGCGGTAACCGCCACCGCCAGCAGTGGTGCGCTCGCCGGCGCGCCCGAGTCCGCGCTGGAGTTCGAAACCATCAAGTCCGTTGAAGACCTGCAGCGGCGAGTGGCGGAAGCGAGCGCTGCAGGCAAACCCGTGATGCTCGACTTCTATGCGGACTGGTGCGTGTCCTGCAAGGAAATGGAACGCTACACGTTCACGGACCCGGCGGTGCAAAGCGCGCTCGCCAATGCCGTGCTGCTCCGGGCAGACGTCACGCGCAACGACGCGCAAGACCAGGCACTCCTCAAGCACTTCGGCATCTTCGGCCCGCCGACGATCGCCTTTTATGATGCGAGCGGACAGGAACGGCGCGCGTATCGCGTCGTCGGATACATGAAAGCGCCCCAGTTCCTGGCCGTGGTGCGCGAGGCGCTCACCGGAACGAAACCTTCATGAAGAAAGCGCAAGGGTTGATCGGGCTCGCCGTGGTCGTGCTGGCCGCGGCGGGCGGTTTCTGGCTTCAGCGATTGCACGCGGATCGTCCTGGCCTCAAGCCGGATACGACGCCGGTCGTGCCGCCCCCCGAACTGTCCGCTGGCGCCGGCTCAGGTGCCGACGCGAGCGCCACGGCCGACGCGAGCGCGGCCAGCGCTCCGCGACGCGTTGTTCCGGAGACGCTGCCCGACATCACGCTGCCCGACGCGAAAGGCACACCGCGCAAGCTGACCGAATGGAAGGGCCGGCCGCTGATCGTGAACTTCTGGGCCACGTGGTGCGGCCCCTGTCGCGAGGAAATCCCGCTCCTCAAGACGCTGCGCGCGCAACATGCACAGGATCGGCTCGAGGTCATCGGCATCGCCATCGACGCCGAGGCAGAGGTGCTGAAGTACGCGCGGGACATCGGCATCGATTACCCGATCCTCATCGGCGAGAAGGAAGGCTTCGAGGCCGCTGAAAAGTTCGGCGTGGCGCTCGTGCTGCCCTTCTCCGTGTTTGCCGACGCCAGGGGGCGCATCGTCACCCTCAAGGTCGGGGAGTTGCACGCCGATGAAGCCGCCTACATCCTCGACCGCGTGCGGGACGTGGACGCCGAACGCCTCGAGCTGACCGCCGCTCGCGAGCAGATCGCGGATAAGATGCGCGAGCTCGCGGTGGAACGGGGCAAGAAGACCGCACAGAGCGGCTGAAGCCTCAGGCACCCGCCGACGCGACCCGCCGTCCCGACGCGGAAAAGGCGCGCGCCGGCCGCGGGATCGCGTCGTCTGAAGGCCCGCCCAGCTTGCGCCGGAGGAAGTGCCGCGCCGGGTGGGCGTGTCGAGCCTTCACGGGTCGGTGCCCGGGGCAATCGGGAGGGAGCCTACCCGCGGATTGCAACTGTCGGCCTGCGCGGGAACGGCCGGATCGCACCCCACCCAACCGGAAAATGGCCGGAACGCGACGATCGTCGCCAAACTCGCCAAGAAAGTATCGCTATTGGCGTGAATTGGGGTACATTCGCGCCGCTTTCGACCACATCCGGAGTATGTCAAAACGGCCATGGCGCACCTGCTGCTGCTGAATGGTCCCAACCTGAACCTGCTCGGTACCCGCGAGCCCGCCGTCTATGGCGCGGTAACGCTCGCCGCCATCGAGCAGCGGGCGGCCGCCGTGGCGCAGGAGGCCGGGCACGTGCTCACGGCCTTTCAGAGCAACGCGGAGCATGCGCTCATCGACCGGATCCATGAGGCAGGTCGCGAAGGCATCGCGTTCATCATTTTCAACCCGGGCGGCTTCACGCACACGAGCGTGGCGCTGCGCGACGCGCTACTCGCCGTGAAGGTGCCGTTCATCGAGGTGCACCTGTCGAACACGCACGCGCGCGAGCCCTTCCGCCGCCATTCGTATTTCACGGACATCGCCGCCGGCTGCGTGCTGGGCCTGGGCGCCTACGGCTACGAGCTGGCCGTGCGCGCGGCCATCGAGCAGCTCTCGCGGCCGTCCTGATCCTCGTTTTCAACGCTGAACCCCAAAGGGGAGCTCTCCTCGCATGGATATTCGCAAAATCAAGAAACTGATCGAGCTGCTCGAGGAGTCCGGCATCGCCGAGATCGAAATCAAGGAAGGCGAGGAAGCCGTGCGCATCAGCCGCCTGCCCACGGGCGGCGCCGCCCAGGTGCAGACGTATGCGGCGGCCGCGCCGGCGCCTGCTGCCGCACCGCAGCCACCAGCCCTCGCGGGCAACGCCCCCGCAGAGGCGCCGGCCGCGCGTCCGCGGCCGAATGAGCACGTGATCACGGCACCGATGGTCGGCACGTTCTACTCGGCCCCGTCGCCCGGCGCGAAAGCGTTCGTGGAGATCGGAGACGAGGTGAAGGTCGGACAGGTCCTGTGCATCATCGAGGCGATGAAAATGATGAACCAGATCGAGTCGGACAAGGCCGGCCGCATCACCTCGATCATGGCCCGCAACGGCGATCCCGTGGAGTTCGGGCAGCCGCTGTTCGTCATCGAATAAATGCCCATGCTCGAGAAGATCGTCATCGCCAATCGTGGCGAGATTGCGCTGCGCATCCTGCGCGCCTGCCGTGAGCTCGGCATCCGGACGGTGGCCGTGCATTCCACGGCCGACTACAACCTCAAGCACGTGCTGCTCGCGGACGAGTCCGTGTGCATCGGGCCGCCGCCTTCGTCAGCGAGCTACCTCAACATGCCGGCGATCATCAGCGCCGCCGAGGTCACCGACTCCGTCGCCATTCACCCCGGCTACGGGTTCCTTTCCGAGAACGCGGATTTCGCGGAGCGCGTGGAGAAGAGCGGCTTCGTGTTCGTCGGCCCCAAGGCCGAGACCATTCGCCTGATGGGCGACAAGGTCTCCGCCATCAAGGTGATGAAGGAGCACGGCGTGCCCTGCGTGCCGGGCTCCGATGGCCCGCTGGGGCCGGATCCGGACGAGAACCTGCGCATCGCGCGGGACATCGGCTACCCCGTGATCATCAAGGCTTCGGGCGGCGGTGGCGGCCGCGGCATGCGTGTGGTGCACGCCGAAGCGGCGCTGCTCAACGCAATCAACATCACTCAGACGGAAGCGCGCGCCGCGTTCGGCAACGAACAGGTGTACATGGAGAAGTTCCTGGAAAAGCCGCGCCACATCGAGTTCCAGGTTCTGGCGGACGCGCACGGCAATGTCGTGCATCTGGGTGAGCGTGACTGCTCGATGCAGCGTCGCCATCAGAAGGTGATCGAGGAAGCGCCCGCTCCCGGCATCACCGCCAAGCAGCGCCGCATGATGGGCGATCGCGTCGTCGAGGCGTGCCGCGCGGTGGGCTATCGCAGCGCCGGCACGCTCGAGTTCCTGTACCAGGATGGCGAGTTCTACTTCATCGAGATGAACACGCGCATCCAGGTGGAGCACCCGGTCACGGAGCTCATCACGGGCATCGATCTCGTGAAGGCCCAGCTCCTGATCGCCGCGGGCGAGCGGCTGCCCTACGTGCAGAGTGACATCCAGATCCGCGGCCACGCGATCGAGTGTCGCATCAATGCGGAGGACGCGAAGACGTTCATGCCTTCACCTGGACCCATCCGCTTGTGGCATGCGCCGGGCGGGCCCGGTGTGCGCGTGGACAGCCACATCTATTCGGGCTACAACGTCCCGCCGCATTACGATTCGCTCATCGGGAAGATCATCACGCACGGCGAAACGCGGGATGCCGCGATCGCGCGCATGCGCAATGCGCTCGCCGAAATGGTGATCGAGGGCATCAAGACCAATGTCGCCCTGCATCAGGAGATCTTCAATCACGCGGCCTTCCAGAAGGGCGGCACCGATATTCACTATCTCGAGCGCCGCCTCGGGCTGCGATAGGCCTGCAGCAGGCGCTGGCGGCGCGCCGCTACCAGCGCCGAGGCCCTGACGATGACGTCAGGATCCTTCCTGGAGCTGAGCTTCGAGCTCGGCGGCCTGGATGCCGAAGAGGCCGAGGGTGCGTGCTTCGACTGCGGCGCACTGTCCGTCACGTTCACGGACACGCGCGATGACCCCGTGCTCGAGCCCGCGCCCGGCGAATTCCGGCTCTGGCCCGCCACGCGCGTGCAGGCACTCTTCACCGGTGATACCGAGGCCAGCGTTGCCTCGGGCGCGCTGGCGACGGCGCTACGCATTCCAGCGGAACGCATCGCCGTGACACGCATCGCCGATCGCGCATGGGAGCGCGAGTGGCTCAAGGACTTCCATGCGATGCGGTTCGGCAAGCGCCTCTGGGTGGCGCCCCATCACGAGCCCGTCTCGGAGCCGGGCGCTGTCGTGGTGCGGCTCGACCCGGGGCTCGCGTTCGGGACGGGCACGCATCCCACGACGGCGCTGTGTCTCGAGTGGCTCGAGCAGCACGTGGGCCCAGGCACGCGCGTCATCGATTACGGCTGCGGCTCGGGCATCCTCGCGGTCGCCGCAGTGAAGCTCGGGGCGCAAATGGCGCACGGGTTCGACATCGATCCCCAGGCGCTCATCGCCACGCGCGACAACGCGCTGGCCAACGGCGTGGCCGAGGCCGTGATGGTGTGCGAGTCTGCGGACCAGCTGCCGCGCGGCGTGGATGTTCTCGTGGCGAACATCCTGTCGGGCCCGCTTTGCGAGCTTGCGCCGAGCTTTGCCACGCTCGTGCGCCCCGGCGGACAGCTCGTGCTTGCCGGGCTCATGCAGCATCAGGCCGCCGAGGTGGCACAAGCTCACGACGCGTGGTTTGATATGCGCGCTTTCGCAAGCCGTGACGACTGGGTGGGTCTTTCAGGGCGGCGACGCTGCTAGGCGTCTGTCTGGCGACTATGCGTCGGCCGCGGCAGTTTCCCATCGGCATCTCTCGGCGATCGTTTCGTCCGCGCAGGCGCCGCCGTGCGCGCGAAACGATCCCCGAAAGCGGCTCCATGGGACACGACCCTGACCGCGGCGCAGATCAGCCAGACAGGTCCGTCACAGCGTTCGGGCCTTGAGGCGTCGTCGCGAGCGAATCCGTCCACAAACCAGCAGCACAGAACATGTTCACCGTCTGCCCCAAGTGCGCGCTCACCCTCGTCGTGACGGCCGCGGATCTGCGCGTCGCGCAGGGTTACGTGCGCTGCGGACGCTGCTCGAACGTGTTCAATGCGATTGCCGCGCTTTCGGAGGATCGTCAGGGCCTCACAGGCATTACGGCACAGTCGGGCGGAGCGTCACGGCAGTCCGCGCCCTCCTCGTCTGCCGGCACCAGCACGGCGACCACATCGGTCATTCGCAAGGCGCCCTCGCTCGCGCAGGAGGAACCCGAGTCTGATCCTTTATCGGAGACGGGCGAGCTCGAGTGCATCTATGCCGAGCCGGACTTCGGCCCGGAGAATCGTTCGGCGGATGAGGATGAACTGTTCGTCGAAGCCCCGCCGCCGACGGACGCGCCTGCGCGTACATCGAGCGCCACCTCGCCACCTGGGCAGAGTGGATCCGCACCGGCCAGCCGCGCCGCCGCCGAGCCGAGTGGGCAGAGCGCACGCAGCGGCAGCACACCCGGCGCAGGCACGTCCACGTCGCCTGCGAGTCCGCATCCGGACGCCGTGGACGATGTGGATGCCATTCCCGACACCGCGCTCGAGTTCAATCCCGAGGCCACGGACGTCTCGCAGGTGTTCATCGAGGCGCCGCCGCCGAAGAAGATCGATCTTCGCGCCGAGAGCCCCATCTCGTACGACAGCGCAGCGCCGGAGGAAGGCGGCACCGCCGCCCCGCCGCGCAAGCCGGAACGCGACCCCGAAGACATCCGCCTCGAAAATGAGCTGAAGGCGCTCGCCGCGCGCCTCGACGAACGGGACGATCCCGCGCCCGCGGACGCCGAGGGCGCTGCGGTCACGCGATTCAGTGGCTCTCCTTACAATACGGCGGACGCGCACGCTCAGGCGGCTCGCAAAACCCGGCGATCGTCTGCGGCCGCAAGCGCAGCGACCGCGGATCGCGCACACGCCACGCCTGCTGACGACGACTCCAGCGCTGTCGCCGCGGAATTGAGTCCTCGTCCACCGCGGCGTGCGGTGCGCATTGCGTGGATCGCCGGCTGCATCGTTCTCGCGCTGGCGCTGGCGGCACAGGTGGTCCACTTCAATCGGCACGACCTCGCCACGCATCCGCGACTGAACCGCCCGCTCACGCGCCTGTACGCCGCTCTCGGCGTGCCGCTCGTGCCCCGGTGGAATCTCGCGTCATACGACGTGCGGCAACTCGGCGCCTTCACAAGCGAAGGAGGCAGCGGCAACCTCACCGTTCGCGCAAGTTTGCGGAACTCGGCGAAACAACCACTGCCACTGCCGCTGCTGCGAATCACCGTGCAGGATCGTTACGGAAACCGAATCGCCACACGCGATGTGCCACCGAAAGGCTACGTGCCCGGCGCGGTGCCCGATGGCGCGCTGATCGGCGCAGGCCAGCGCATCGACGCCGAGATGACTTTCAAGGACCCGGGCCGCGACGCGGTCGGCTTCGAAATCGATGCGTGCCTGCCCGCGCCGGGCGGCCGCATTGCGTGCGCGAACGACGCCCGCTAGAGGGCGCCCTGCAGGCGTGGAACCGTTGCGCATCGGCCCATACGTTCTGAGCTCGCGAGCCGTGCTTGCACCCATGGCC
>JADGHX010000306.1 GCA_019683695.1 Steroidobacteraceae bacterium | reverse complement strand
TTATAAGAGAACGCGTCTAGGCGCTGCGAAGCGTGTCTACGCGCGCTGTGATGGGACGGCGCACCGTCGAACACAGCCCTACCAGGCGCGCCTGGCCGGCCCGAAGCAGGTCTCGAAACCCGCGGGGCCCGTGGATTGGCGGGCACTCCACACCGCCTCCTTTTAAGAACCGCGTCTCATAAGAACCGCGTCAGAACCGCGAACCCGGCTACCCACGACCCCGTCCCCTGTTTCGCCCCGGCTCCGGGACGGTCCAGCCCAGTCGGCGGCGGGGAAGCCGAACCGCGAAATCGGTCCGCCATTGCCGAACTGGCCCCGCGAACACGGTCACGCTTGGCCAAGCGCTATCGCCGCCGCTGCGCGGTTTCGGGCACACTTACGCCCCAAACATCAACACCGGGATTAGCTCAAGCCATGTGCGGAATCGTAGGGGCGATCGCTGAGCGCAATATCGTGCCGATCCTCATGGAGGGCCTGCGCCGACTGGAGTATCGGGGGTATGACTCGGCCGGCATTGCCGTCCTGAACGGTACACAGCAGCTCAAGCGCCTGCGCACGGTCGGCAAGGTGAAGGCGCTGGAGGAGGCACTCGAGCAGAACCCCGCGCACGGCAACGTGGGCATTGCGCACACGCGCTGGGCCACGCATGGCGTGCCGAGCGAGCGCAACGCGCATCCCCACATCTCGCTCGACGGCCTCGCCATTGTTCACAACGGCATCATCGAAAATCACGAGGAGCTGCGCGCGGACCTGCAGCGGCACGGTTACACGTTCGCCTCGGAGACCGACACGGAAGTCATCGCTCACCGCATTCATCATCACCTCGAGCGCGTGAAGGATCTGTTCAAGGCGGTGCGCGCCACCGTTGCGGAGCTCGAAGGCGCGTATGCGCTCGCCGTGGTGAGTGAGCACGATCCCGACCGCATCATCCTCGCGCGCGAAGGATGCCCCGTCGTGATCGGGCTTGGCGTCGAGGAGAATTTCGTCGCGTCGGACGTGGCGGCGCTGCTGCCCGTCACCCGTCGCTTCGTGTTCCTGGAGGAAGGCGATGTGGCGGAGATCCGCCGCAAGAGCGTTCGCATCATCGACAAGGAAGGCAACAGCGTCGATCGCCCTGTGCGCGAAAGCGAGCTGTCCGCGGACGCGGCGGAGAAGGGCCAGTACCGCCACTACATGCTGAAGGAAATTCACGAGCAGCCGCGCGCCGTGGCGAACACGCTTCAGGAACGCGTCGCGAACGGCCGGCTACTCGAAGCGGCCTTCGGCCCGGCGGCGACCGAAGTTTTCAAGCGAACGGAACACGTGCACATCGTGGCGTGCGGCACGAGCTTCCACGCGGCATCCGTGGCGCGATATCTGATCGAGCAGATCTGCAAGCTGCCGTGCTCGGTGGAGATCGCCAGCGAGTATCGCTATCGCAGCCCCGTGGTGATGCGCAATTCGCTGTTCGTGACGATCTCGCAATCGGGCGAGACGGCGGACACGCTCGCGGCGCTGCGTCTGGCAAAAGAGGCGGGCTATCTCTCGAGCCTCGCGATCTGCAACGTGCCGGAAAGCTCCCTCGTGCGTGAATCAGAGCTTGTGATGCTCACGCGCGCCGGTCCCGAAATCGGAGTCGCTTCGACGAAGGCGTTCACCACTCAGCTCGCCGCGCTCGGCATGCTCATCGTGGCGCTGGCGAAGCATCGCGGGGCCGATGCGGAACGCGAACGCGGCCTCGTCACGCGACTCATCGAGCTGCCCTCGCTCATCGAGAAAACGCTCGCGCTGGACCCGGTGATCGAGGAGCTTGCCAAGCGTTTCGCGGACAAGCACCACGCGCTGTTCCTCGGCCGCGGCCTGCTGTATCCCGTGGCGATGGAAGGCGCGCTGAAGCTGAAAGAGATCTCCTACATCCACGCCGAAGCGTATGCCGCCGGCGAGCTGAAGCACGGCCCGCTGGCGCTCGTCGACGCGGACATGCCCGTCATCGCCGTGGCGCCGAACAACGATCTGCTCGAGAAACTGAAGTCGAACCTCATGGAAGTGCGCGCGCGCGGCGGCGAGCTGATCGTCTTCGCCGACCCGGAATCCGGCATCACCCCGAGCGACGGCGTCACCGTCATCACCATGCCGAAGCACGTGACGTACTTCCAGGCGCCTGCGGTGTACACCATTCCGCTGCAGCTTCTGGCGTACCACGTCGCCATTCTCAAAGGCACGGATGTGGATCAGCCGAGGAATTTGGCGAAGAGCGTGACGGTTGAGTAGTTGCGCTCATGGAGAAAGACAAGAAAGTCGTTCCTTCGACACACGCCGGCTCAGGTGAGCTGTTCTCGTATTTTTCCGACAGTGACCGTGCCTCGAACCCCTGCGCCACGCTTCGGGGT
>JADGHX010000120.1 GCA_019683695.1 Steroidobacteraceae bacterium | reverse complement strand
GTCTGGTTCCCATCTTGGTCTCCGCGCTGGTGACTGTACCAACCGCTTTGACAAGTAGGAATTGGAAAAGTGTCACCCATTTCGGTGAATCTCAATAATCCAGCGAAGGCCGCTCTGTCGTTCTCGCTTGTTGTGATCGGGGCGACCACCGAACAGCCGCCGATAGGCACGAGGGTTAGGAAGGCGCCGTTGGGAGGCCTTCCAGCACCCGGTCCGCACATAGGCAGCGAACGCTTTGCAGGCGAGCTGATGAGCGCGGCACATTGCCGCATGGGGACAGTCATCACAAGGCGCGGGCTCGGCCGCAAAATTGAAGGGCTCGGCGGTCTGGCGCGATGAACGTCGGCCGCCACACTCAACGCGCAACCGATCGCGCATCATGGTCGTACCTCAAGGGCGCAACAGAGACGCTTGATCGTCTCTGCTGCGCCCACGAGTCGTGCCTGCAATGCTGCCTGCTCTCCCTGGCAATGACGCGCGGCTTCCAGGAGACCCTCCGCCACGACAAGCGCCTCGGCGATCGTGATGCCGGATTCACTGGCTTCCGGAAAGAACTTCCGGCGGACCGTCAGAATCGCGTTCCCCAACTCCCGCGTGCGTCGAAGCGCGATGCTGTCGCCTCTCGACAGCCACCACACCTCGGTGTGCCGCATGCAATCGAGCACAGCGTTGAGCCCGATGTTGAATGCAAGCATGTCCTCACGACTGGCTTCAGTCATGATTCGACCTCCCTGTCGTTCTGCGCGTGCCGTGGCCGTCGGTTGTCGATCCGGTCATACACAGACCAGATCACTTTCAGCGCACGCTTCAACACTTCCTGCTCTGGGTGCGCGATCTCCTGGGCTTCGAGCGAATGCAGCGTGACCTCGATGAGGGAGGTCGCGCTGACGCATTCCTCGAGAATGGAGTCGATGCTGACCGGTTGAGCGCCGCCCCGTTGTGGGGAGATCGCCACTTTGCGGGCATTTCGGCGCGTCCGTGCGGATGCGGCCTTCCGCTTTCCGGCACCCTTCTGTCCGGCGCTCACGGCCGTACCCCGCCAGATGTCGGGGGTGGCTCAAGGCCGGCGGCGTCCTTGGGGCACGCCAAAAGATCCGGCAGCACCCGCGCGGGCGCGGGGTGCGCCATAATGGACGGAGCCATAACTGCCTCCTTCGTAGGCGGTTGTGGTTAGGCCCCTGCCCGGTGTTAGCCGCACCGGCGGGGGCCGTTCTGCGCGGATTTCTAGCGGTCCGGTTACACTACCCCAGCGCCGTGGCAATGTCTAGACACAACTAGACCAACAGGGTAGCGTGATCATGCGAAATAAGCGTGCCCGCCGCGAGGGCAGACAACTGGGCCTCTACGTTCCACTGGAAACGGCCGAAACGCTGAAGACGCTCTCCGAGCGGACCGACATTCCACAGAGCCGACTGCTGCGGCAGGCCCTGCGGTTGCTCTTCGACAAGTACGCCGACGTCCTGGGACTGGAACCCGAGAAGCCGCACGAACGCCCAGGTAAGTCGGACAGGACGGCGATATCAACTGCCGGAGACGGCGGTAAGTCGCGGAGCCGGCACCGTCGCAGACAAGCTGGCTAGGCTGCCGCCACCTCATGGCCGGCATATCGGGGCTGCGAGTCCTCGCGACGCCCAATGTCGCCGCTGCATCTCCGCCCTTGCCGGTGCGGCACGATCCCGCTCGACATAATGTTGCTGTATTGCAACATCTCGCGCGAACTCCTGTCTATTAAGGGGATTGTTGTCGTGCAGGATCATGGACGCGATCGCCTGGGCTCAGTCGTTCATCGCACGCTGTCAACGCGGCGAGCCCATCGACTCACTGAAAGCAGCATTCGAAGCCGCGCTTCGACGCCTGGGTTTTCGACACTTCGCGTGCGTCTCACACACGGATCTGTCGGTAACGACGCCCGGAACCGTGATGGTCCATAACTATCCGGAGCGGTGGGTTCGCATTTATCTCGAATCGCAGTTGCAGGCGATCGATCCGGTTCTGCAACGAGCCAGTCGCTCCGCGCTGCCTTTCTTCTGGGACGATGAGGAAATGACCCGCAATCTCGTTCCGCGACAGCGAGAACTCCTTGCGGCCGCCCGGACCTTCGGTGTCGAAAACGGCTACACCATTCCAATTCATGTCCCGCTATCGATTTGCATACCGAGTGGATCGTGTTCGGTCGTGCCGGATACGCAGGCCATCAATTCGGCGAGCTACCTCGCCGCCTCTCTCATGGCCCCCTATCTCTATCACGCGGCGATCCGTACCACATCTGACTCCAATCGTGCTCGGTTCATCCTGAGCCGTCGTGAACGACAGTGTCTCGCGCTGGTCGCCCAAGGCAAAGACGACTGGGCAATCGGGCGGCTGCTCCAAATCAGCGAGCACACGGCGCATGCGTACATCGAAAGTGCGAAGCGGCGGCTGGGCGTGGCGACGCGCGCGCAAGCGGTTGCTGAGGCGCTGGGCAGCGGTCAACTCTCGCCTGCCGAATGTCGCGCCTCCCGAGTGACAAGCCAGTGTCACGGCACGTTTTCCCGACCGCATCAACCCACCTGATCAGGTAGATGGTCTGCAGGTCGATTTCCCGCTATCCAAACAACACAACCGTGCCGCCCCTGTGCTGTGCTACAGAATTCTCCCGACGCAGCCAGGGTGGCAGTTCAAATGGATAAGGAAGGCGAAGATGCCAGGAGCCGCGGCTATGAGCGAGCGCGGGGAATGCAATCTGTCAAAGGCGGTTTGTACGATCACGATCGATCTTGTTCAGGCTATGACGCTCGAACGCGAGCTCTGGAAAGCGCAACTCCAGCAACGCGATCAAGACATCGCGAGGCTTCGCGAGCAACGCGTGGAGACATCGCCAGCGCCCGGGCATCCGCCCAGCGCCCACCAGTCCAACCACGCACTGCGTGAGCGGAGCGAGACCACCTATCTCCGCATCATCGGTGGGCTGCTGATGCTCCTCTTGGGACGCACTGCCTCCGGACACCCTCACTCTACCTTCACCACGCAGGAATCGATCATCGCCGCTCTGGTGGACCAGTACGGAACCCTGCCTGGCATCTCCGAGCGGACGCTGCTCGCGAAGTTCTCCGCAGCCAAGCGCGCGCTCATTCGAGACTGACTGCACGGCACTGCAAGTGCGCTGACGTGCACTGCAATTGCAGTGTGCTCCGTGCGGCAGTCGTATCTAATTTCGACTCCCTTGACGTCATCGAGCAATGGCGGCGCACATAGCTCGCCGGGCGGTATGAGAGTCGTATCGGTCATTTCCACCAAGGGCGGCGTCGGCAAGACGACAACGGCGGCAAATCTCGGAGGCTTTGTCGCAGATGCGGGCCTGCGTGTTCTGCTCGTAGACCTGGACGTTCAGCCGACGCTTTCGAGCTACTTCACGCTCGCCGAACAGGCCCCTGGCGGCATCTACGAGCTACTCGCCTGCAACGAGCGGCGAATCGAACACCTTGTCTCGCATACCGCGATCCGGAATCTCGACCTCGTGCTCTCGAACGACAGCCGCGGCCAACTGAACACACTGCTCCTGCATGCCGCGGATGGGCGTCTGCGACTGCGCCACCTGCTATCCGTGTTTCAGCATCACTATGACCTGATGCTCGTCGATACGCAGGGCGCCCGAAGCGTGCTGCTCGAGGCAGCGGTCTTGGCCTCCGATTTCGCCCTCTCGCCGGTAACGCCGGAGATCCTCGCGGCGCGGGAGCTGCACCGGGGCACTCTGCAACTGCTTCAGGACGTCGCCCCGTTTCGGCAGTGGGGCATCACGCCGCCGATTCTGCACTTGCTTCTCAACCGCGTGCCTGCTGTGTCTACGAGCGCCAGGCTCATCCAACAGGCTTTGCGCCAGATCTATCAAACCGAACCCGGGGTCGCGGTGCTCGCAACGGGCATTCCCGCGATTGAGGCGTATCCGCGCGCGGCGAGTCTGGGACAGCCGGTCCATCGTGTCGAGCCCCGCCGCCCGAGCGGACGCGCCGCACCCGCTGCCATGGACACCGTGCGTGCGCTCGCGTGCGAACTATTCCCGCAGTGGCGAGAGCAGTTCGCGCAAGTCCCAGCACGCGGCGGCACCACTGTGCGCCGGAGCGACGGGCATGCCTGAGCTGACGGTGCAGGACCTGGCGGCAAAGCTGCGCAGCGAGCGCTTCGACCGCGCGGCCCCGACCGGACAGGCGCTGACCGATCCCATCATCGACACGCCGATGAGCGTCACGCTCGACGAGCTGCGCCCCTACGACCTCAATCCACGCATCGCGCGAAATCCGAAGTACGATGAAATCAAAGCATCCATTCGCGAGCGCGGGCTGGATGCGCCACCGGCGATCACGCGCCGACCTGGCGAGCCCCATTTCATCATCCGCAATGGCGGCAACACCCGGCTCTCGATCCTGCGCGAGCTGTGGGCGGAGACCAAGGACGAGAAGTTCTTTCGAATCCCATGCCTTTTCCGGCCCTGGTCCGCGCGCGGCGAGATCGTCGCGCTGACCGGACATCTCGCGGAAAACGAGCTGCACGGTGAACTGTCGTTCATCGAGAGAGCGCTCGGCGTCGAGAAGGCCCGCGAGCTCTATGAGCAGGAGATCGGCAAGCCGCTCTCACAGCGAGAGCTCGCGCGGCGGCTGACGGCTGATGGGTACCCCATCAGTCACACGCTCGTGAACCGCATGCAAGAGACGGTGCGCCACCTACTGCCCGCGATTCCTACCGTGTTGTATGGCGGTTTAGGCAGGCCGCAGGTCGAGCGACTCGCCACCTTGCGCAAAGCAAGCGCACGTGTGTGGGAACGCCATGCAGAGGGTGCACAGCCCACGGTCGACTTTCAGACGCTCTTCCACGATGTTCTCTCCAGCCTCGACTCGGAGCCAGAGCGGTTCAGCGCGCAACGTGTCCAGGATCAGCTCCTCCGTCAGATGGCGCGACTCTTATCGTCTGATTACGACACGCTGGCGCTCGAGATCATCGATGCCGAGGGCATCGCCGATGCGCTCGGCCGCGATCCAGCCGGGCAACCGTCTCTCAATGCCCCGTTCCCGATCGCAGATCGCGCCACGCCGCGCTTACCGTTGACGGCTTCTCCGTCAAAGGCAATACCGGTACCAGCGCGTTCAGGGCGGCCTTCAAGTCCAACCGCGATACCAACCCGACCGGCCCGACCCGCGAAGGAAGCCGACAGAGATCCGTTCGACGACGAATGGGATAGCGACTCTGAGACGGATACTGACTCGCCCTCCGACGCGGCAGATGGAACATCGCCAGAGCCTGACGTGATAGCCATGGAAACCGAGAACCCGGCGTTCTTCGATCCCGTGGCGCAGACCCGCGCATCCGAAGCGAGAGGGCGCGATGCGGACTTCGATCCTTCTCACGTCGAGCCTTCGCTCGATATCCCGAAGCGCTTGCGCGCGCAGATTGCGCGGTTGACTACCGACATTGCTGAGGAAGGCTCACTCGCCCACCGGATCAAAGCGACGGAGGACGGCATCGGCTACATTTGCGCGCCTGAACGGACGCGTTCGAAGAACGCGCCATTATCGTCATTTCAGCACGCGCTACTCTCTCTCTTGACCGCATTGAGCGCGCCCTACACCCCGCGTGCACGTGCTGGTGCAAACCAAGATCGAGCCCGCGCTGATGCGGATTGCGAGCTCGGCCTGCTGCTGCAGGGCTCTCCCAGCCGTGACGCCTCCGAAGTGACGATGCAGCGTCTGTCCGATGCCGGACTCGAAAAGCTCTTTCGATCCATTTGGCTCGCGCGCCGATTGATGGACCTGGAGTCAGCTGGTCGCAGACTGGGGGACGATGAGTTCGTGTAACCCCGTCGAGGAGAAGACTCGATGAGCGCGCCGCACCCACTGAACCAAGCTGTCATCCAGCAGGCGATGCACGACCTGCGTAACGGTCAACTCGGCCGCTGGGAGGGAACGGGATTTACCGAGGACATTCTGGATGCGCTGAAGCATCCCGGGAATGCCATTGCGCTGGCCCACGCTCGAGTCCCGTGGGTCAAGTGCCAGATCAACCGCGACGTCGTCCTGCGAACGCTGAATCGCGTGCCGGATATCCAGAAGGAAATCGAGACGATTGATCGCATGCTGCGATTGGGGGCGAGCACCGAGATGATGGCCGAGTTCCACGGCTTGAGTCACCAAGAGGTGGCTCGACGACGAGCGATTCTCGGACTTCCCGAGCGCAAGGGCCGCTGGCCTGTGCTGACGGAAGAGCAGGATTCGGAGTTGTGGCAGGCCTGGAGCCAGACCCGAAAGGATCGCAGCATCGACCCCGAAGACGACGCCACGATGCTCGAGCTGGCCATGGAACTGGCCGAATCCCGGAGTCTCCCGCTCGCCGTCGTGTGGAGCGCGATTCGGGACTGGATCGATCAAGGTCTGATGTAGCCCGACTGGGCGGTACGCGTCCGAGCGCGCAGTACCCTGGCCGGTCGCATCCTTTCCGGTGGTTACAGTGTAACCACCCCCCGAACGGACTCACGCCCTCAACAACCACAAACCGGTGCTCCGTTATTCCGTCTTGTCCACTGACCAGTCTCGGCGCCGCCTCCATCCTCGCACCACCGAGATCGAGGAGTGGTCTGCCGATGGCCGACGATCTGCGACTGAACTTGGGCGCGCTACGCAGCGCGATGCAGCTCACGCTGCACACGCATCATGCATCAAGAATCTGGCACGGCCGCGCCAAGACTCCGGAGCGCCCCGGCATCATCGGCCTCAACGGCTTCGTCAGCATCATGAACAAGATGAGGCGCGGCGCCGAGCAGGATGATCCCTACTCCGATTGGTGGATGATCAAAGTCGAGGAGAAGCTCGACGACACAAAGACGCGCTTACAAGTGCTGCGCGAGCAAGTCGACCAGGTCCTCGCCAGCATTCCATCGGCCTTGAGCCTGGGTGAGAACTGCAATGTTCAGCCAGTGAAGCTGCCGCTGTACGTCGGCTCACAGCACGGGTTTCTCGCGGTGTACTTGCTCGCAGATTACGACGACCTCGCGCGACGACTCATTCTGGCGCATCACACCGCACTCATCGACCGGCACACGATGGAACAGTGGCTCGACGAAGGCGCGCATCTTCTGCGCAGCACGTTCGCGCTGGCGCAGCGGTATCGCTACTCCGGTGCGACGCGCGATGACTTCGCGGCGAACAACGCCGTCGCGCGCGCCGCCCGGGAGAAGTTCGGCGAGCTGCCGCAGGATGTGCTCGAAGGCACACGCCGGGCGCGCTTCGCACCGCCGATTGTTCGGCGCTCCGGGTTGAAAGCGCTGGATGCTGGCACCGTGGACGCCGGCACGGCGGCTGCCGCGCTGACGCAACCGTCCATCAGCGACGCGGTGCCGCTCGATGCGGCGCTCGATGACGATCGAACGACGGAAGGCTCCGACGAGGAGGGGCTGGCGTGACGAACTGTCTGCCCAGGCAAGAGCCCACTCCCGCCCCGCGGTTCATCGACCCACTGGAACACGATGACTTCCTGCGCCTGGAACACGCGGCCTACCTAAAGGGCCTTTTGAAGCCCTTTAAAGGTAAGGGGGATTTGGAGAACTGGGCCAGCCAATGCGAGTCCCTTCGCGAAGGCGTCATCGCGCTGGCGCAGCGCTTACTGGCGCAGGCCACCATCTACCCCTTCAGCCTGCTCCCCGTCGTACTGGCCCAGCAGAGCACTGGCGCAGGCATGGCGCTTCGTTGGCGCAACGCCGATCGCTCCACGATGGGCGTCGCGCTCTGGACCAGACTCATCGGGCAGCCCACCACGCCGCTGCCGCTGGTGCAGGATCTGTTCGCGCTGGAGCAGCAGCGCATCGCGCTCAACATGCAAATCAGCGTTCTGCACGCGCTCGCCCGGCAGGCGCGAGCTGCCGCAGCAAAGTTGGCACACGCCGAAACAGTCTATCGAGAGCGCGTCGAACGCGACGCCTCCCTCAGCCCCCAGGAGTCAGGAAAATGAGCACCCGCTTTGTTGGCGAAGGCAATATTGGTTCTGCGCCGGAGTTCTTTGAGTTTCCGCAAGGCAACGCCGAACCGCGGCGACTGTTGCGCCTGAATGTTTACTTCGACAACCCTGTGCCGGTCGGCGACGAATACGAAGACCGCGGCGGATTCTGGGCGCCGGTGGAGTGGTGGCATACCGAAGCCGAGAATTGGACGAGTCTCTATCAAAAGGGCATGCGCCTGCTCGTCGACGGTCGCATCGTCCGCGACGAATGGACGGACAAGGACGACAATCCGCGCGAGACGTTCAAGGTTCAGGCGCGGTGCATCGCCATCCTTCCCTATCGCATTGAGCGCGTTGTGATGGCGCCCAAACCCGGCGCAGAATCTGACGCGCAAGAGCAGACCGACGACTGACCCGTAGCGAGCGCTGCGACCTTGGTCCGCCCGCTTGCGGTCCGGCGGTCGTCTGCGTTTGGTTGCAGGATCTGCGCCGGAAGCAAGTGCGCCGATCGCCGTTCGCTATCCAAGTCGCTGATGTCCTCGCTAACGAACACCGCTGCACCAGCGCGATGATAGTTCTCCCTCGAACGCTTCATCCTTGATCTGGATGCTCTCCGTCGGCTCGCGCGGGGTCTCCTGATGCACCGAGCCGAATCAGGAGACCCTGCACGGGTCTTCGGTGATCGGCGCCGGTACTCGCCGGCGAAACAACGAGTTCCCTTTGTGCGCGGATGCGTGCCACACAGTTCCGACTCCAGCCACGACACGAGTCGGGTGCAACGCTCGATCGGCCGACGCTCACGACGGGTCACGCCGAGGAATGGCTCACGGGTGGCACTGTGGTCCATAGCCGAAGGCGTTCCCCTTCGGCACTCTCTTCCTTCGCGGCCAGCGCACTTCCATATCCCGCCTACTGTCGAGCGTAATGGACGTGCGCATCAGGGCAATCGGCGGCCACAACGATTCGGATTTCAGAGCGACGGCGCACATCACGCCACACCATGCTTCTCGCGTGGAGGACCCGATTGATCGAACCCATGTCGGCGACTGCCGCGAGATTCTCCAACGCATGCTCGCCGACGGCGTCCGCGTTCAGACGTGCGTTACGAGTCCTCACTACTGGCAACTTTGCGACTGCGGCGTCACTGACCAGATCGGGCTTGAGCCGACGCCATCAGAGTACGTCGCGGCGCTCGTCGAGGTCTTTCGGCTGGTCCGCCAGATTCTCTCCGAAGATGGCACGCTGTGGTTGAATCTCGGCGACTCCTACGCCAACAGCGGCGAGCCTGGACACAATCTCCTTAACAGGTTCAGCGAACGCTGGTCGGGAGGCGGGCACAAGTACAGTGCTCTCAATAAGCCCTATCGATCGCTCGCGCGAGGCTTCAAGCCGAAGGACCTCATGGGTATTCCCTGGCGCGTAGCCTTCGCGCTGCAGGCAGACGGTTGGTACTTGCGCAGCGACATCATCGAGGAAGTCGAGTTCTACTGTCCGTGCGGCTGCGGGTACGTGCTGGAGGAACGCGTTTGGCGCTGGTCGCAAGACCGTGATCTCGTTTGGAAGAAGCCAAATCCTTTGCCGGAAAGCGTGCGTGACCGCCCCACACGATCGCACGAGTATCTGTTTCTGTTTTCGCGCTCGAGGCGCTACTACTTCGACATTGACGCCATCAAGGAGCCCGCCACCTGCGGCGCACCCAACTCTCCGGCGTCCATCGCGTCGCCCTACGGGCAGGGATTCACGCGCCGCGCACGCGTAATCGGCGTCGGTAAGAACGCCAGGCCACGTAAAGCGGTGCCGAACATCGGCGCCACGCGGAAGGCACTACGCTCGGCGACCGAGAACCGCCACCGGGCCTTGACGACGGGTGGCCAGTCGATGCAGGCGCATCCCAATGGCATGCGCCATAAACGTAGCGTGTGGACTGTCGCCACGACCCCGTTCTCCGGAGCGCACTTCGCGACGTTCCCGCGCAAGCTCGTCGAGCCTTGCATCCTCGCGGGCTCCCGCCCCGGTGACATCGTGCTCGATCCGTTTATGGGAGTGGGGACAGTTGCCAGCGTCGCCGAACATCTCGGGCGACGATTCATCGGCTGCGAGTTGAATCCTGCTTATATCGAGCTGCACGACCTTCGCCGTCGCTCGCTGCGACTTTCGTAAGCGATATCGCCCACAACGCGCCGACGATCACAGCTGATCCAGCGCCCAAAAACAGGCGACCGCGGCGAACCGATTTCGGCTCGTAATCGGGGGCCGTCCCCCGCGACGCTAGCTTCGACAGGCTGCTGATCCATCAGCGGCATGCCAGTCCGCACAGCATCGACTCCACGCGGACGATCGCCAGCCCACTCTGGCGACGATGCACATCATCTACCCGTCTATTGGAGGACCTTTATGACTTCGTTGAGTGCATGTCATGGCGAGTCAAAGGAAGGTCTCTCGAATCAATCCCGAGAGTACCTTGGAGACGGTGTCTACGCCGAGGAAGACGGCGGAATGATCCGCCTCACCGGTAACGCCTTCAGTCGCGAGAACGTGATCTTTCTGGAGCACTGGGTCTACACAGCGCTTCGCCGGTGGGCACAAGCGCACGGGTACGAGCGCGCTCCTGCTGCTACTGATGTCGGAGCCCACGCCAATGGAACTCACCACCATTCACGCTGATTTGACGGCGCGAGAGGCGTGGAACCTGGCGCAGTTCATCAAGCGGCTGCGCTTTGATCAATGTTACGAACTGACCGACAGCGGATACTCGCGCCGAGATCGCGAGGCACAGGCGTACGAAATGCTTGCAGCGATCGATAAGGTCGGCAGGGCACTCAAAGACGCGGGGTACGCGCCGCGCTGAGGCGCAACCGCCAAACGGCGGTCCGGCCACTTCCTCTTAATCGCTCGCAAAAGCACCTCATCTGACGAGCTTTCCGCTGTCATCCGCCAGCACGCCATTCGCATCTCTTTCGTCAACGGCCCCTCACTCCGCGATCTTGCGGTGAGGGTCTCTCTCAATCTTCCCACGGAGGTTCAATGACACTCACTTCACACGTCCACAAGGACGCTACCCAACTGCTGATCGACACGATCAACGCCACCGGCGGGCTCCTGTTGCGTCCTGACGGCACGCAAGCGCCGCTCGGGGATCCAGATTGGCTCGATCTCGCCGATGCGTATCTTGCCGCCTGCACGGAGAAGGGCATCGATCCTGTTGTCACGGTCGACCGCGAGAGCGATGACGCCGACAAGGAGTTGTCAATGTCAGACGATCACCAGTTAATCGACAAAGCGGCCCTTGAACCCAACAACGCGGTCACGGCGATCTCGACGATTCTGGAAACATTATGCGACCTATTAGCAGACGCAGCGCGCGTGGGCGCCGAGGCACGTGACTGCATCAGACATGCAGAGCGGAACCGTGCAATTGGCACTGTGCTGCGCGTGGATTCCCTCCGAGCCGATGCCAGGGCGCTCTACGGCGCCGCGCTTGTTCTTCATCGCTTCAATCCCTCGGCATCCACATCTCGTAGCGCCGCACGCGAGCACACGACTGGGGTTCCCGATGCACTGGTGCGCTTGCTCGATAGCGCCGACGACACAGGCTGTGGTGACGATCTGATCGTCGTTCGCAAGTTCGCACTGCGTGAAGTGGCCGCGACACTACTCGAAAAGGAACTCCCGGAATGGCTCAGGGGTACCTGACTCCCTCGTTAATCCACTGATCCCATGCAGTCCGCTTCGACCTTTTGAAGCGACGGCGGCGCTCGCCCCGCCGCGCGCCTCCGATAAATGGCATCGACGCTGCCGGCCGTCGCTCGACGAACGGCAGCGAACCTCTCTCTTTCATCCGCTTTCTCTCAATCCAAGGAGCCCACCATGGCAGACAACTACTATGAAGCGACCGGCGTATTGGTCCTGGACAAGGTCACTCCGGTCATCATGGCGATGTTCAGCAGCCTCCACCTGGACGTCGCATATCCCGGCAGCGGAGAGGCCTACATCGCCAGAGTCGCGGGCGATGGCGAACCCCAGTGGGAGGATGTCCTGCGAGGACTTCTTGACCTCGCCACCTATCTCCGGCTGTCACTGCCGAACAACGCGGAGAATAGCGTCGAGCACTGCGTCCGCAGTTTGGCGTCTCACTTCGGCGCTCAAAGCGAGGAAACACTGACGGAACTCATCGCACGCATCGACTTCACCGCTGCCCTTGATCTACAAGCGCTATTCGATCTCGCCAAGTGCCTGGACGACGGCCATGGGCTCAAAGCGATCAAGATCGAAGGATGCTGGTATTGCAGCAAGCCCCGTCTGTTTGAGTTCGGTGGTGAAGGCATCTACGTGAGCGCGGAAGTGACCGTTCGCACCGACTCAACACAGGCCGCGATATTCGGCGAGGCACTGCGCGCCGCGATTCTCGATGGCGATCTCGAGAGAGGGGCGGCGTGCTTAGCGACCGAGGTTGGTCACCTGCTGGACCGTGTCTCCGACGAAGCCGTCCGGTCGGCACTCCGCCAACGGCTTGGGATGACGCTTCTGAGCAATCAGTAGCCGTCAACGCAGCGTTTCCTGCTCACATGGAGTGACCACATATGAGCAATCCCAACAACGACGATGATGCTTGCTCACCTCAGCTGCCCGACAGTCGTCCAGGCTTCTACTACGTGACGGTTCGACGTGATGCGCCACGTACCGAGTACCGCCTTCTTCGCGGACCATTCGTTAACGATCATGCCGCCGCGCTGGCCGCCGTCGATGAAACGATGCGCCGGGCCATGAGCTATGACCCGAAGGCCTGTTGGTACGCCTACGGCACGTGCCGCAGCAACGTCGACCTGGGTTCGGGCATCTTCGACAGGCTGGATAGCTACAAAAGCACCACAAGCACGCAGCGAGAACCCGGAACGCGGGGCGTGCCGAATACCTCATGAACCACGCGTGTCCGATCCGCATGCTGTGAACCGCGCGCTGACATTCGTCAGTCATTTGCCCAGGCGGCCACGACCTTAAAGGCCGCGGTGCACTTCATCCGCACTGGTCTTCCTTTCTCCAGGCGCGTCGTTGCGCCTTGTTCTCAACCCTCCAAGGGGCCTCGCGCCCTTGGAGGGAAGCGGGCTCCTTGGTCTTCCGAGGAGATTCCTATGGATCACGACACTATCCGAGCCGAGTTGCCCTCGCTCGTCGCCGGCCATCTTCCTCGCAATGTTCACAGGTTCAAGTTCCGAATCTACGACGATAAGCCGCCTGTATCGGCTCTTGGGTTCCACGTCGATCCTGAGCCGTTTCAAGGTTCCGTCATCGCGATAACCGAGTCGGCCATCGTCATCAAGATCGCGCGCGCCGTGTTCGGCGTGGTCGACAGACAAATGGTAAGCGAGCTTCCTCGTATCGGCGCTACGGTGCGAGTGACGCCCTATGCTCGGCACCACTTCGACGGCACACGTGTCGATGCGCCCACCGAAGAAGTCCGCCACACGGCGGACGGTCGTACCTACACGGTGCGATCCGTGATTCTGGGTGGCGCCTTGACGCGGCTTCCGGTCCCAAAGCCGCGCTGCGCGGAACTCGCGGCGCTGATCGAGCAAGTCGAGAGGATGCCTGCGCCGGATGGATTCCGGCGTATTGCGCATCTGCTGGTCGATGCGGGCGCACGAGACTTCACGTGCGTTGATCCCGACGATGCGGACATCATCACGACACCGCCTGCCATTCGCTTCACAGTCAGCACGCTCAAGTTCACCGGACAGGTCACCGTGCTCTATGAGCGCGGCGCCGATCTGTATACGGTAGAGCTGCACCGTGATGGCGAGCTCGTTGATCGTGTGGACGAAGTGTACTTCGACGACCTCGGTCACATCCTCGAGCTGCTGATCGATGACGGGCGCTGGCGTCAGATCCGAATCGAAACGATCTCGACCAGCAGGCCCGTGCTCGCGACACCCACGCAGCGACGGTCTGATCACACCGTCTCGTAACGACCAAAGAGTCAGCAGGCATCGAGAGCCGATCGGTGCTCGATGTCCTGCTGCTCTTTCGAATCCTGGTCTTTTCCCAGAACCCACAGTCATCACAGGAGAGTGAGATCATGGCGAAGCTATCCGCACATGGGGCGGAGCTTTTCCGTCTCGTCAGGTCAAGCCCGACACCCCAATCCGACTTCACCAAGGAGGAGAGAACAACAGTATCGATCCGCTCCGATGGCTCGGTGCTCACCAAGCTGGACGTCAGATTCAAGCCCGACTCGTTCAACCCAACGGGCTTCTGGCACAGCTATGGCTGGAAGAAGAAGCTCGGAACAGGCGAAGCCAGAAAGCGCGGCATCACGCCCGAAAGGGCACGCGATGCTTACCTCAAGAGGGGCTACACCGCCGTAGAGTGAGTCGCTGCCAGCAACTCAAGCGAGCCCTCCCCTGCAAGGACTTGCTTCAGTGCAGGGCCCTCGGGAGTACAGAATCCGGCACGCGCCGCGCGCCGATTCATCCATGACGGCGCCGGCGTGTCACCCAATGCTTCCCGCCATGTCTGCTGACTCGATGTCGGCTTACATGCCCAGGTAGCCTGCGATCTTCAAGGCTACGGCACGGGTGCATCCCGCGCTGATCGCACCAGCTCGCTTAAAGCATCCCGCGCGCGAGCGTTCATCGAGCGACCCTCGATGAAGGATGCCATCCATTGTCCCCGGATCCGTTTGGATCCAACCACCCGTGCGGGGTTACGCCTTCCTCGCACGGGTGGGGCGTGTCTCCGCCGCCTTCATGCAACTTCTGTTTGGAGACTCGCCATGTCTACATCATCCGCGAACGGCTCATCCGCCGAGCGATCGTACTTCGATCTTCATATCACCGGCTTCGGTTATCTCAATCGCATTCGCAACATTCCACCCAAGAAGGGGAAAGGCAGTCCCTACCTCGCGTGCACGATCGCGGCGCTCCACGGCCCCAAGGACTCGCCGGAGTACTGCTACATCGACGCGAAGGTGACCGGAAAGGACGCGATCCATCTGATCCGTCGATGCACCGAGGCAGTCGATGCCAAACGCAAGGTGCTGATCGGATTTCGGGTCGGCGATCCGTGGATCGACCAGTTCACGTACTCCAAAGGCCCGAAGGCCGGGCAGCCCGGTGCCAGCCTCAAGGCGCGCTTGTTGTTCGTGAGCTGGATCAAGATCGACGGTGATCTGGTCTACAAGGCCGAAGCCAGGGACGCCGACGAGACGACGGACGAGGACCCCGCCGCCGTCGAGCCCGCAGATGCAACGGTGCGTACGGAGGCGCCTGCCCCCAAGGCCGTCACCGAGACACCGCTGCTTCCCGCGTCATCGTTCTGATTCGGCCCCGTCTCTTCCGAGACATTCGTCTCTCCTTCCCGGTCGGCCCTTGTGCCTCGCATTGCGCGGGGCACTGGCCGACCGGCCACTCATCAGGAGGATTGCCCATGATTACG
>JADGHX010000119.1 GCA_019683695.1 Steroidobacteraceae bacterium | reverse complement strand
ACGTTCTATACGGTGGCGAATGCTCCGGCTCCGAGCGGCGGCGTGTTTGCCTGGACGTATCAGGAGGGTAACCCGAATCTGAAGTCGGAGAGGGCGAACACCTGGACCGCCGGCATCGTCTTCACCTCGCGTGCTGAAAACGCGTGGCTGGCGGGCCTGACCGGCGCGATCGACTGGTGGAAGGTGGACCTCAAGGACGCCATCCAGCAGTACTCCATCGACTACGCCCGTTACCTCTGCTACGGCACGGTCATCGTGACCACACCAGAGGAAGCAGCGGCGCAGGCGAACACGGAAGCGTGCCGGAACGTGCCGCGCAACCTGGCGAACGGCGCGGCGACCACCATGCTGCTGAAGTACGACAACCTTGCGACCATCGCGACGTCAGGGGTCGACGTGCAGCTCAACTGGACCGCGGGCCTCTCGGATCTGGGATTCGGTAATCTCCCGGGCCGTGTGGGCATGAATGTCCAGGCGAGCATTCTCGACTACTACAAGACCAAGGCGTCTCCGCAGGCCTTCGACGTGGAGACGGACTGGAAGGGCTCGCTCGGTCCGACGCTCTCGGGCACCAACCCGGGCGCCTACTCGTATCGACTGAACACGGCGTTCAGCTATACGCTGCCGAACATGAGCTTCAGTTTGCGCTGGAGGCACCTGCCGTCGGTGACCACGGCCGCGGCTGCCGCGGAGCGGGCCATCGTCGAGAACAACGAGAGAGTCGCGAATGGCGGGGACGGCGTCATTCTGAGCTACACCCCGACCACCGCGATCAAGGCGAAGAGATACGACATCTTCGATCTCTCTGGTACCTGGAACGCCACCGAGCACCTCTCGCTGCGTGCGGGCATCGACAATCTGTTCGATCGGATGCCGGTCATCACGGGTGCGACCGCCGGTTATCCGAGCGGTACGAACCTCAGCGCCGTCTGCGACCAGGCGGCCGAAGCGCTGGGCTGCAAGGACCCGACCTCGCTCAGCTACCCGAACGATGGTGCGGGCACCACGAGCGCGGGCTTCTACGACACGCTCGGTCGCCGGTACTTCCTCGGGTTCAAGGCGACCTTCTGATAAAGGGACGTTGATGCAAACTGGCGGCGGGCTCGAAGCCCGCCGCTTTTTTTTTGGATGCCCGGATGCACCGTCCGCGTGCCTGAAGGGTGCTGCTGTCGCTTTTCGATCGGGCTCTTTCGAGCACGCTCCGGGGCGCTGAGGGCGGCGCCCGCCTTCCTCGACCGCGTCGACGTTCTGCCGGATCGATTTGCGTGGATTCACGTCGCGGACACGCGTAACGGGCGTTGTTCCGCGCCATATACATCGCGAACCCCGTTCGGCAGGATTGCGCCCCTGACGAGGCCCGCGTGGTTCTTTTCGCCTGCGCTTCGGAAAGCGTGAGCGTTCATGGCGAGCCGCATTCGACTTTCGTTGCATTCCCGTCAGACGCCTTATTCGAGACAACACGCCGTGCTTCAGCGGTTTCCGAAAGGATCTCCCAGAATGACTCTCAGACGTGCAGCAGCCGCACTGGCCCTCATCGCATGCGCAGTTCCGGCGTTGGGCGCCGATGCCAACGCGGGCAGGAACGCCTTCCGTCAGCAATGCGCGCTCTGCCACAGTGCAGAGCCCACGGATAACGGTGGCGCGCAGGGGCCCGAGCTCCACGGCGTGTTCGGTCGCAAGGCGGCGAGCAATCCCGCCTTCACGTATACGCAGGCGCTGCGCAACTCCAATCTCACGTGGGATGCCGAGACACTCGATCGTTTCCTGGCATCACCCACGACGCTCGTTCCGGGCTCGAGCATGGTGGTGGCCGTGCCCGGGAAGACCGATCGCGAGAACATCATCGCGTACTTCCAGGCGCTGAAGGAGGGCACGTTCAAGCCCGCTCCGCCGCGCGCATTCGGCCCGCCTCCTGGAGGCCTGCCACCCGCAGCCGCGGTACCGGAAGGTGACGCGGACTGGAAGAAAGACAAGCCCGGTCGTGTGCATCGCGTGCAGCTCGCTTCGCTTCCAGCGCCGTATGCCACGCAGCCCGCGCGCAATTTCCCGCGTGTCGTGCCGCGCCCGGAGGGTGCGCTTCCCGCTGTGCCCCCGGGTTTCAAGGTTGAAGTGTTCGCGGAAAAGCTGCAGGGCCCACGCGTGATGCGGGTGGCACCGAACGGAGACATCTTCGTTTCCGAAACGCAGTCGGGTCGCGTGAAAGTGCTGCGACCCACGGCTGATGGCTCTCGTGTCGCCTCGATAGAAGTCTTCGCGCAGGGGCTGAATCAGCCGCATGGGTTGCAGTTCTATCCCGCCGGCCCGAATCCGCAGTGGTTGTACGTCGCAGAGACCAATCGCGTCGTGCGCTACGCCTACAAGGTCGGCGACCAGAAGGCGACTGCGGTGCCCGAGGTGGTGGTGCCGCAGCTCACGCCTGTTTCAGGCGGCCACTTCAGCCGGGATCTGGCGTTCTCGCCAGACGGCAAGCGCATGTATGTCTCCGCGGGCTCCTTCACCAACGTGGCGGAGGACATGTCGAAGAAAACCCCCGAACAGATCAAGGCGTGGGAAGCCGAGCATGGCCTCGGTGCTGCGTGGGACAAGGAAGAGAATCGCGCGGCGGTGCTCGAGTTCGACGTCGGCTCCCCGAAAAGCCGCCTGTTCGCCACGGGCCTGCGCAACTGCGTGGGCCTCACGGTGCAACCTGCGACTGGCGATCTGTGGTGCACGGTGAACGAGCGCGACATGCTCGGTGATGATCTGGTGCCGGACTACACCACCCGCGTGAAGAAGGGCGCCTTCTTTGGCTGGCCGTGGTACTACATCGGCAATCACGAAGATCCACGTCTGAAAGGGGATCGCCCGGATCTGGCGGGCAAGGTCACCGTGCCGGATGTGCTGTTCACCGCACACTCCGCCGCAGTGGATCTCACGTTCTACACGGTCACGTCCGGCAAATCCGCGTTCCCGAAGGAGTACGTTGGCGATGCGTTCGCAGTGCTGCATGGATCCTGGAATCGCGCGTTCCGCACGGGGCACAAGGTGGTGCGCGTGCGCATGAAGAACAACGTGCCGGTGGGCGAATATGAAGACTTCATGACCGGCTTCATCGTCGACAACGGCAATTCCTGGGCACGCCCGGCTGGCACCGTGGTTGCGCAGGATGGCTCGCTGCTGGTCAGTGAGGACGGCAACAACACCATCTATCGCGTGTCGTACTCACGCTGACGGATCCCGAAAGCGCCTGCCTGAGATATTCAGTCGCGGCAGGCAGGCGCTGATCGGGTGTTGACTGCGCCGGGTCGCCAGTCCCTCGCCGCGAACTTGCGATGCTGATCTGCTCACCGCTGCGCACGCTCGGATGGCTGCGCGTTGCCCGACTTCGCGAGCACGCGGTTTCCATCTGAGGCGCCCAGCTCTGCGCTTCCGGCCGGGAATCCATTCTTCTGCAGGATGTACGCCGTGATCGCCCACATCTGATCCGGCGGCACCGAACCTGGGTTCACGGCGGGCATCTTCTGGTGCTCGAACGTGTACAGGGCCGAAAGTGGCTGGTTGCCCCACTTGGCGAGAAAGGTGGGCCCGACGAGAGCCGGTCCGGCAGCGCCCGTGAGGTCCGGTCTGTGACACTGCGCACACTGGTTGTTGAAGAACTGATGTCCGCGCGTGGCCTGCGCTGGCGTATACCAGCCGTTCGGTGTTGCTGCAGCGAATAGCGTGGTCGGCCCAAGCGCCATGACAACGATGGCGATCAAGCCGAGCATCAGGCAATTGGGCCGATCGCTCCGTGTCCTGCGCGTGAATGGGCAATCGATATTTCCCGCCGCTGCTGAGCTTGCCGATGCATGCGCATGCAGATCCCGAAACGGAGCTGACGGCGTTGCCTGGAACGCTTCCGGAGTCAGGCATGATCTCGTGCTCATCGTGTGTTCCTCCTGCGCCGCGCATCGTTGCGGCTTCGTGTAGCAAGCCTTACGCCGCGAGGTTGCAGCCATGCTTCCGAGCGCAGGTGCGCAATGTCAGGTGAAATTGACTTCTCGATTCGCGGACTGACGCAGAAGGTTCGCCAGCGCTCGCGCGAGATCTCTCGACTGCAAAGGCTTTGCAAGCACATCACGCGCGCCCGCTGCACGCGCTCTGGCGGCGAGCGTGGGGCCGGCGTAGCCGCTCATCAGAATGATGGGCATGTCGGCGCGCACGGCGATGATCTGCTCCGTCAGCTGCGAGCCGGTCATTCCAGGCATGGTTTCGTCGGACAGCACCGCGGCGAATCGCTCCGGGCTCTCCTGAACTGCGCGCAGCGCTTCGAGCGGTGAGGTGAATCCCACAGGCTCGTAGCCGAGGCCGGCAAGAATCTCCTCGCCGAGGCGCACGAGGGTCTCCTCGTCATCCACGAGCATGATGCTCTCGCCATTGCCCGATGTCACAGTCTCATCGCTGGTCGTCGTCGCACCGACCTGTCCGTGACGCGGCAGATAGACCGCGAAGGTGGTGCCCCGATTCACTTCGCTCGTCATGTCCACGCCGCCGCCCAGATCCGTGACGATGCCATGGACCAGCGACAGGCCCAGGCCCGTGCCCACGCCCACGCCCTTGGTCGTGAAGAAGGGATCGAAGATGCGCGCCTGCTGCGCCGGGTCGATTCCGATACCGGTGTCGCGCACGCAGAGCCGCACGTACTCCCCCGGCGCGAGAGTGCCCGTGATGATGGGATGGGGGCTGTCCAATGCCACACAGTCGAGTTTTACCGTCAACGTACCGCCATGTTTCATGGCCTGGATGGCATTGGTGCAGAGGTTGAACACAACCTGATGGATCTGCGTGGCATCGCCCATGACGGCGGCATTCTCCGCGACCAATGAAGGCTCCAGCCGGATGTTGTCGGCCAGTGATGCGCTCAACAGCTCCAGGGCTTCCGCAACCACCGACTGCACGTTCACGTCCGTGCGCGGGCCCACGCCGCTACGGCTGAACGCGAGGATGCGCTCCACCAGGGATTTCGCGCGCAGCCCCGCAGCCATCATGTTGTCTACGTACCGGCGCAGCGCGCTGCCCTCCGGAGCGGCGCTTTGCGCAAGCTCCCCATACCCCAGCACCGCGCCGAGGATGTTGTTGAAGTCGTGAGCCACGCCGCCCGCCAGCGTGCCCATGGCTTCGAGCTTCTGCGCCTGCAGCAGGCTGCTCTCCAGGCGCTTCCGATCCTCTTCGGCGCGGCGACGTTCCGTGATGTCGTTGTTCGTTTCGAGGATGGATTCGATTTTCCCGTCCGGTCCGCGTTGCACGGACCACCGGCTCGACACGATGATCTGCGTGCCGTCGCGGCGAGTGTGGACCAGCTCGCCTTCCCAGCGGTCGTTTCGACCGATCTCTTCCCATACGGTGGCGGCCGGCACGGTGAACCGCGTCTTGAGCAGATCGTCCGCCGTGCGCCCGATGGCTTCCTCTGCGGTGTAGCCGTATGTGTCGCGCGCTGCACGATTCCAGAAACGGATGATGTTCGAGCGGTCATGGAGAAAGATCGTGTCGTGCGTCAGATCGAGCAGCTCCGCTTGCTGGCGCACGGCTTCCGTCATCTGGCTGGCAAGCTTCGTGGCGCGTGCGCGGAGTGTCGCTTCCGACCACGTCATACCAAAGAGCAGCAACGAGAGCGGTATGCCCGCGGCGAGTGCGAGAAGGGGTCTGCCCATGCGCCCGGCCGTGGTCGCGTTGCGGTTCAGGAGAAATCGCAACGTCCATTCCTCACCCGACAATTCAAATGGAATGTCCATCGTCAGCGTTCTGGCCTCTGACGCGTCGAGCAGGGTCTTGCCCCGCGTGTTCACGTACATGAGCCTGTCTGGCGTCGGTTGCCGCCCATCCCATACGGCAATACCCAACGGCAGCAGGGAATCCCGCAGGACGCCTGTAACGAGCGTGTCGAGGTGAAAGGCCGCGGTGACATATCCGGTAATGGCAGCGCGCCGTTCCGCCACGGTCGGGGGCGAACCATCCTTGCGATACACGGGTGCGAACATCATGAACGCCGCACGCGACGTGACGTCCGATTTCAGCCGAACCTGGCCGGAGAGGCTCACGGCATTCGTATCCCGCGCGCGTACCAGCGCACGCCGACGTGTCGGCTCGGAGAAGAGGTCGAACCCGAGCGCGTTCGAGTACCGGGCTCCAAACGGCTCCACCAGTACGTTGACGACGTATTCCTCGCGCACGCCGGCGGGGTGGATGTGGAACTGCGCTTTGCCGGCGGCGCGCATGCGTGTCTCGAGCTCGGCCGCCTGCGCGGCACTGACGCGCTCCGCAAAGTTGACCGTCTCGATTCCGGGATAGGCGCGCGGCAGCTCCAACCGATCCACGAAGCGTGCCCATTCCTCAGCCGACACGATGTCGCTCGCCGTCATCAGTCCGGCGCCAGCTTGCAGCACTTCCTCAAAGCCCGAGAGGTCTTCCCGCAGCCGGGCAACCGCCTGGCGTGCTTCGCTTTCAAACTCGCTCTGCGCCTGCTCCCGGCCCTGGCGATCGAGCATGTACCACCAGATGCCGGTCGTCGCGAGCGAAACCCCCAGCACCAGAAAAGGCAACAGCCTCGAGGAGCGTAGCTGACGCATGATATGCGCGAGGCCCGCTGAAAGCGCCGATCTCAATGTGCGCAAACTGGAAGTGCCCTGCAGAAAGGCCCCCTTCAGGCGCGTGCCCGATCGATCGCGTGAAAGAGCGCGTCTTGCGTGAATGGTTTCACGAGCACCGCAGCGGCGCCAAGCTCGCGCGCCAGCGCGTGGGATGCGGCGTGACCACAAGCCACGGTGTCTGCGGACATGGCCACAACCGGTGTGCCCGGCATGGCCCGCGCGAGATGAGCGACAGTCTGGCGGGCGGCCTTGAGCGGGGCGGGTACGTCCGCGAGCACAAGATCGTAATGGCCCCGAAGCTGCGCCGCGTTTGCATGGGCAGCGCATTCGCTTTCGGTGCCGGCCAGGTGAAGCCACTCGGTAATCAGGGAACGGATGAGTGGATCCGACTCCAGAACGAGCACGCGGAGCCGGCGTTGCCGGGATGCCTCCTCGGGGGCATTGGATGTTGAGTCAGCTTGGGTCATTCTCGGTCTGCTACGGGCACGCTGCCCACGGCACTGGCATTGCGCCAGCGGGCCATTACGGCAGCGTTTCCACGGCCACGGAAGTGTTTCAGCTGTAACACCCACGGCCGTTCCACGCCGGCGCGGGTTTGTGCGATTGTTTGAATCACACTGCGAGGTCCGTGGATATGGAAACGGCAAGCTCTCATGTGCTCGTCGTCGACGACGACGCGAACCTGTGCAACCTCGTTCGCGAGTATCTGGCGCAGAACGACTTCCGCGTCACGGCCGTCAGCACGGGCAAGCAGATGCTGGAGGTCATCGGGCGCGAAGCGATCGATCTTCTCCTGCTCGATCTGCGCCTGCCGGGAGAGGACGGGCTGCATCTCGCGCGCACGGTGAGGGAAACCTCGCGCATGCCCATCGTCATTCTCACCGGGCGCGGCGAAGAGGCGGACAGGGTCATGGGCCTCGAGCTCGGCGCCGACGACTACGTCACCAAGCCCTTTTCGCCGCGTGAGCTGCTGGCGCGCATTCGCGCAGTCCTGCGCCGATCACAAGTGGAGGCGGCGCCGCCGGGGCGCGATGAAACCCTGAGGGCGTATCGCTTTGCGGGGTGGGAGCTCAACGTGCGGCTGCATCGCCTTCAGGCACCGGATGGCAAGCGCGTGGAGATCTCGCGAGGGGAGTTCAGTCTCCTGTGCGCATTTCTTTCCTCGCCTCAGCGCATTCTCACGCGGGACCAGTTGCTCGACCTTTCACGCCTGCACAGCACCGAAGTCTACGATCGCTCCATCGACGTGCAGATCCTGCGTTTGCGCCGGAAGATCGAACCCGACCCCTCCAATCCGCGCTTCATCCGCACGGAGCGTGGGGCCGGGTATTACTTCGACGCGCCTGTGAAAGCCGTGCGTTGAGCCGGCGATCGCGCCGCCAGTATGCGACGCGGTCGCGTGCTTGACGTCCATGTCGCCGGCACTGGGGCGGGCCGCTGCCACCGGCTGGCCGCCATCGCCAAACGCGGTAACCGCTGCGATCGTTCTTTGCAACAGACTATGCGGCTGGGAACGTTGCGTCGATCGTGCGACCGTCGCTCAACTGGCACTTGCCCTGTCCGCCGCAAGCCATTCCCGAAGCGCAACTCACGCGGCGATGTCGTCGCACTCGACCGCCGTTTCATTCGCAACCGCGCGAGTCATCACGACCTGACCGACGGCGCAGGACCGGCGTCGTCCGCAGCGAGCTTGGCGAGCGCCGACCAATCCAGATTCTCACCACCCTGAGCCAGCAGTCGCAGGAAGCGGTCGCGCAGAAGACTCGCAAGCGGCATGGGCACTCGCAGGGTCTCCGCGGCGGAAAGCGCAAGACGCACGTCCTTGTAGCCCAGCTTCGCCGCGAAGGCTGCGGGCTCGAACTGACGGTCCGCGATCAGCGCGCCGTACGATCGATACGCCGGAGCCGGGAAGAGCGTGGAGGTGAGCACTTCAAGAAAGGTGCGGGGCTCGATGCCGGCCTTGCCGAGGAGGGCCATGACCTCGCCGAGCGTCTCGATCACAGCGGCCAGCATGAAGTTGCCACCGAGCTTCACGAAGTTGGCCGCCTCCGGATCGCTGCCGACGCGGTACGTTTTCTGGCCCATGGCATCGAAGAGCGGCGCGCAGGCATCAATTGCTGTGGCCTCTCCGGAAGCCACGACGAACAGCTTCGCGGCCGCGGCCACCTCGGGCCGGCCGAATACGGGCGCGGCGACGTACCTCTGGCCGGCGCGCTCATGCGCCTGCGCGAGGCTGCGCGAGAGGTCCGGGCTTATGGTACTCATGGAAACGTGGATGGCGTTCCTCGCAAGGCTTGCGACGATGCCGCCTTCCGCGAACGCAACCTCACGAAGCGCAGCGTCGTCTGCGAGCATGGTGATGACAGCGTCTCCCGTGCAGGCCTCCGCCACACGCGTGGCCTCGCGCGCGCCCAGCTCCACGAGCGAGCGCCGCTTTTGAGCGGTGCGGTTGAACACGGTGACTTCGTGTTTGGCCTTCACGAGATTCGCAGCCATGGCCGCGCCCATGTGTCCGAGTCCAATGAATCCGACTTTCATTGCGTCTCCTTTCACAGTTCGGGTTCGGGGAGGGGAGGTTTTGCTGCCGACACAACGGCGGCAAAACTCGCGCCTGTTGTGGCGAAACCGAGGCATTACAAGAGGATCGCGGGCGGCTGTCCCGGTGCCCTAGAGCCCTGTGTGCTCGCGCCACCCGCCGCCGAGTGCGCGATACAGGTCCACCAGGTTGGTCAGGCGTTGCAGGCGCACCGAGACAAGTGCCTGCTCCGCATCGTACAACGCGGTTTGCGCAGTCAGCACGTCGAGGTAGCTCGCCTGCCCGTTCGTGTACAGAAGTTGAGCCAGCTCGAGCCGGCGGCGCTCGGCCGCCGTGAACCGCTCCTGCGAAGCGATCTGATCGTCGAGCGTTCCACGCGCCGCGAGGCCATCGGCCACTTCGCGGAAGGCTGTCTGGATCGCTTTCTGGTACTGGGCGATGCCGATATCGCGGCGCACTCGGGTGGCCTCGAGATTCGCCCGGTTCGCGCCGGCATCGAAGATGGATTGCGCGAGCGCTGGAGCAAAGGTCCAGGCTCCCGAGCCTGCCTTGAACAGTCCGCTCAGCATGGTACTCGCGCGGCCCGCGCTTCCGGTCAACGTGATGTGCGGGAAAAATGCCGCGCGGGCGGCACCGATGTCCGCGTTCACGGCCCTGAGCAGCGCCTCCGCCTGAAGCACGTCCGGGCGACGAGTGATCAGTTCCGAAGGAACACCGGCGGGAATGTCCGCGAGGATCTGCTCATTGCTCAGTCGGATGGGCGGCGAAGTTTCCGGGGGCAATGGCTGCCCGAGCAGCGCGACCAGCCCATTTTCGGCCTGGGCACGCGCGCGGACTTGTGCCGCCCGCGTCGTCTCGGCTTGCTCGACGGCCGTTTCGGCCTGGCGTAGCTCAAGCTCATTGGCCGTGCCGGTGTCGTACTGAAGCTTCACGATCTTGTAGGAGGCGCGCGCGGTTTCGAGTGCGTGCGAAGTCACCTCGAGCAACGCGTCGTCCGCGAGCAGCGTCAGGTACTGGTCTGCCACCTGCGAGATGAGCAGGATATGCGCGGCGCGTCTGCCCTGAACCGACGCGAGATACTGTTCCAGCGCGGCAGACTTCAGGCTCCGCAGCTGACCGAATGCATCGACCTCCCACGACAGGGAAGCGCTCAACGAATTCTGGGTGAACTCCGACGGACGCCCGGGCTGGATGAGGTCCGTGGGCGTGCGGGAGCGATCGCCCTGAACCGTGGCCGTCAACTGCGGATACAGCGCAGCGGACTGGATGCGCAGCTGCGCACGCGTCTGCTCGACGTTCAGTATTGCCGCACGCAGATCGCGGTTGTTCTGCAGCGCCACGTCGATGAGCTGACGCAGGCGCGCATCGGTGAAGAAGTCACGCCAGCCGATTTCTGCGGCCCCCGGCAAATCTGTCGATTCCGCGATCGGGTTATTCGACGCATAGGCCGGGCCGGAAGGGTACGTCGGCGCTATCGGAGCTTCGGGGCGCACATACGCGGGTTGTAGCGAACAACCGGCGAGCAGAATAGCGCCCGCCATCGCAGGAAGTTTGCGAAGGCGAGTCACGGCGACACCGTGGCGGGATGCGGGTGCAGTGTGCGGTCTCGTGAGCAGGGCCATGGCCGTATCACTCCTGTGTAGGGCTCGAAAGTGCCGGTGCGGCCGGCCCGCCTGCGGAAGACGCGCCGGACGCGCCGCGCCCCAGTGTTCGCACGATGGAGACGAAGAACATCGGAACGAGAAAGGTCGCGAGGAACGTTGCGCTCAGCATTCCGCCGATCACGCCCCGGCCGATTTCGTTGCGGCTCGTGGCGCCCGCGCCGGTCGCCACGGCAAGGGGCAGCACGCCGAGGATGAAGGCCATGGAGGTCATCACGATCGGCCGAATGCGAATCTCGGCGGCATGCAATGCGGACTCGAGGAGCGTGCGCCCATCGAGGTGAAGATTGCGTGCAAACTCCACGATAAGAATGGCGTTTTTCGCGGACAGGCCGATGGTCGTGAGCAGCCCCACCTGGAAGTACACGTCGTTGGTGAGCCCTGCCACCTGCGCCACGGCCAGCGCACCGAGCACGCCGAGCGGCACGACGAGGATCACGGAGAAGGGGATCGACCAGCTCTCGTAGAGCGCAGCCAGGCTCAGAAACACGACGATGATCGATATGGCATACAGCAGCGGCGCGGTCGAACCGGATAGCACTTCCTGCAGCGACAGCCCCGTCCATTCGTAGCCGACGCCAGAGGGTATCTGGTCCATGAGACGCTCCATGGTCGCCATCGCCTGCCCGCTGCTCGCGCCCGGCGCGGCCTGCCCCTGGATCTCGAGCGAGGGCACACCGTTGTAGCGTTCGAGCTTGGGCGATCCCATGTGCCACGACCCGCTGGCCACCGCGGAGAGCGGAACCATCTGGCCGGCAGAGTTGCGCACGTAGTGCAGCTTGAGATCTTCCGGGTTCATGCGGAAAGGCTCGTCCGCCTGCACGAACACTCGCTTGATGCGACCGTCCGTATCGAGAAAGTTGTCCACGTAGCGCGAGCCCCACGCGATGGAGAACGCCTGGTCGATGTCGCTGGCTGTCACGCCGAGCGCACCGGCTTTCTCGCGGTCCACGTCGATGTGGAACGTGGGGCTGTCATCGACGCCGTTGGCGCGCGCAAGCCCGATCGAAGGGTCCTTGTTGGCGAGCGCGAGCAACTGGTCTCGGGCCGCCACGAGGCGTTCGTGACCGACTCCGGCGCGATCCTGCAGTTCGAGATCGAATCCCGCGGCGGTTCCCAGCTCGCGAATGGGTGGCGGGTTGATGGGCACGATGATCGCATCACCGTAGTTGGTGAAACGCGCTGCAACTCGTTGCATCAATGCCTGCACGGATAGGTCCGGGCGCTTGCGTTCGCTCCAGTCCCGGAGCCGAACGAACAACAAGCCCTGATTCTGTCCACGGCCCGCGAAACTGAAGCCGCTGATCTCAAAGACCGCGTCCACCATGCGAGACTCGTCGGTGCGCAGGTAACGAGTCACGTCGTCGAGCGCCTGAGACGTGCGCGGGAGGGTCGATCCGGGCGGACCCTGGACCTGAACGAACACGAACCCCTGGTCCTCATCGGGCAGGAAGGATGTCGGAAGACGCAGAAACAGCAGGCCCACCGCCACCAGCACCGCCCCGTACACCAGGAACCACCGCAGCGGTTGGCCGAGCACGTGGCGTACGCCGCCCAGATACCGACCCCGGCCTCGCTCGACTGTCCGGTTGAACCAGCCAAAGAATCCCGGCCGCGCCAACGCCTCCGGGTTCCCCGATTTCAGCAGCGTGGCGCACAGCGCCGGGGTGAGCGTCAATGCGACGAATACGGAGAGCAGCATTGCCACGACAATCGTCACCGAGAATTGCCGGTAGATCGCGCCCACGGAGCCGGAGGAGAAAGCCATCGGCACGAACACCGCGGACAGCACGAGCGCCACGCCGACCAAGGCACCGGTGATCTGCTCCATGGCCTTGCGCGTGGCCTCGCGCGGCGGAAGACCTTCCTCGACCATGATGCGCTCCACGTTCTCGACGACCACGATGGCGTCATCGACGAGCAATCCGATGGCGAGCACCAGGCCGAACATCGTGAGCGTATTGATGGAGAAACCCACCGCCGCCATGACGCCGAACGTGCCGAGCAGCACGACGGGGACGGTGACGGAGGGGATCAGGGTCGCGCGGAAGCTCTGCAGGAAGAGAAAGATCACGAGGCACACGAGCACGACGCCTTCGAACAGGGTCTTGACGACCTCCGAAATCGAGACGCGCACGAACGGTGTCGTGTCGTAGGGGTAGACGACGCTCAGGTCCGGCGGGAAGTATTGCGCGAGCTCCGCGATCTGCTTGCGGATCGCGTCGGCCGTCGCGAGGGCATTCGAGCCGGCGGCGAGCTGAACGCCGATCGCGGCGGAGGGCCGGCCGTTGTAGCGGCTGTCGATCTCGAAATTCTCGGCACCGAGCTCGACGCGCGCCACGTCCTTCAGGCGCACCTGGGAGCCATCGGGATTCACTTTCAACAGGATGTTCCCGAACTCCTCGGGTGTACGCAGCAGCGTGGCCTCCGTGATCGTTGCGCTCATGCGCTGCGTAGCCGGCGCCGGAGTACCGCCGAGCTGCCCGGCCGACACCTGCACGTTCTGTGCGTCGAGCGCGCTCGTGACATCCAGCGGCGTGAGCGCCATCGCGTTGAGCTTGTTGGCATCCAGCCAGATGCGCATCGCGTACTGAGTGCCGAACACATTGACATTGCCCACGCCGTTGATGCGGCTCACCGGGTCCTGCACGTGCGAAACGACATAGTCGGCAATGTCAAAGCGGGTCTTGCGCGGGTCGGACGAAACGAACGCCGCCACGAGCAGGAACGATGCGTTCGACTTCGTGACGCTGATGCCGGATTGCTGAACCTGTTCGGGAAGCTGTGGCGTCGCGAGCTGCAGCTTGTTTTGCACCTGTACCTGTGCGATGTCCGGATTCGTGCCCGCCTGGAAGGTGAGGGTAATCGTCGCGCGGCCCGTGTCGTCGCTGGTTGAGGAGAGGTACAGGAGATGATCCAGGCCTCTCATCTGTTGCTCAATCACCTGAACCACCGTGTCGTCGACCGTCTGCGCGGAGGCGCCGGGATACGTGGCGTTGACCTGCACTGTCGGTGGGGCAACTGGCGGATATTGCTCAATGGGCAACGTGGGGATGGCAAGTCCGCCTGCGAGCATGATCAGCAAGGCGATCACGATCGCGAAGATCGGCCTGTCAATGAAGAAGCGTGCCATCACTCACCTCGGTCCCATCATGTTGATCACGCGTGGCGACAATTACGCCCGGTCGCCGGCGGGCTGCGCGCGCTTGTTCTGTGGGGGCACAGCACGTACCAGCATTCCTGGCTGCACGCGTTGCAGGCCGCTCACGGCGACACGTTCACCGTCCTGAAGTCCGCTATCCACGACCCAGGATCCGCGATACATGCGCGTGGCATCCACGATGCGCGACTCCAGTTTGTTGTCCGGACGAACGACCATGACGGTCGCGCGGCCTGTCCGATCGCGCGTAAGACCCTCCTGCGGCACGAGCACTGCCTGGTTCTGCACGCCGGCTTCGATGCGAGCCCGTACGAACATTCCGGGCAACAAGATGTGTCGTGGGTTCGGAAACAGCGCACGCACCGTAACCGTCCCGGTGCCCGGATCCACTGTGATATCCGTAAACTCCAGGCGGCCGGGTTGCTCGTACTCCGTGCCGTCTTCCAGTGTCAGTCGCACGGTGGCCTGGTCCGGGCCGCTCAGCTTGATGCGGCCCTCCGCCATCTGGCGCCGGAGCGAAAGCGCGTCGACGCTCGTCTGGTTGAGATCCACGTAGATGGGATCGATCTGCTGGATGGTGGCCAGGAGCGTCGCGGCGCTCGCCTGAACGTACGCACCCTGCGTGACCGCGGACGGGCCGATCCGCCCGGAGATCGGTGCTGCGACGCTCGTGTAGCCGAGATTGATACCGGCGGTCGTGACGGCCGCACGCGCAGCCGCCACGTCTGCGACGGCCTGTCGTTCCGCAGCTACTGCGTCGATGTACGCCTGTCGGCTGACAGCGTTGCCTTCTACGAGCACGCGGTCGCGCTCGGCCTGCGAGCGCGTGGATTCCAGGTTCGCGCGTGCTCGTGCGAGTTGCGCCTGAGCGCTTTCGAGCGCTGCGCGATAGGGTGCCGGGTCGATCTGATACAGCGGCTGGTTGACTTCCACATCGGCCCCTTCCTTGAACTGCCGCTCCAGCAGAATTCCATCTACGCGGGCGCGAACTTGCGCGATCAGGTAGGCCGACGTACGTCCGGGCAACTCTGTAATAACCGGCACGGGCTGTCGGTGTACGGTCACCACGGTCACTTCCGGGGGCGCGTTTTCGACCTGAGCCTGCGGAGGCGGGCCGCAGCCGCTGAGTACACTCGTGGCGAGCGTCGTCAATGCCACAACTGCCGCGCGAGAAGGTGCCTGCCACGCAATCATGGAACGTCCTCCGGTACATTCGCTGAAGGGGTTTGCAACGGCTCACGTGCACAGTGGCTCACGCCACGCACGGGGCGATTACCGGATTGAAGACGCGTGTTTCGAGCGAAACGCTTGAGAGGAAAACGCCCCTCCTCAACGCACCTGGGCACAGGGGGGAGGGTCGCCGAGGAGTGCGTGGGGTTAGAGGAGGGGCGGGTGCAACGGGTGCTTCGCTCAGGCCTGGTCCTGCAGTGG
>JADGHX010000118.1 GCA_019683695.1 Steroidobacteraceae bacterium | reverse complement strand
TAGCGTTCAAATCCCGCCAGCGTCTGTTGCTTCATTCCGTCCTCCTCCAGAAGCGTAATGATGCAACAGTTCTCGTCGGTAAATCAGAGTGTCCCTAAAGACATTCCGTGGAAAACGGCGACCTTGATCGAGCGACAATCCAATGTTTGCAAGCGCTTTTGCACACTTGCTACCAATCTCGTTCATTGATTCCCACCACCGAGCGACTGGACTTTGGATACCGGGCCGAAGCACAATACAACCTCAAAGAGCAACAGCGCTTTTGCCACCGGAGTTAGCCGGGTACGGGACACAAGGCACTCCTCAAGTCAAACCGACAGCTGGCACCTGTTTCAGAACGCAACCGCCTTCGCTTGGGGGCGCAATCACGGTTGCGCCATCAAGATACATTGGCTTATGTCCTACCGCCCGCGCCACAGGACTCCGGCACCCCGCATGCCGACCCGAAGTGCTTCGTACTCAGGACCTCCACGAGACCGCGTGCATCACAAGCACAAGCCAGCACCGACTGCGCAAATTCGAAGTAGTCGGAAGCGCTGCGTAGTTGCGCAGCCAGACGCTCCTCTGTGAAAGCCGATTCGACGGGCGGGCTGCCTTTGTGAGCAGGCATGACGCGCGCAACCGTATCTTCAACTCTGGCAGGCTCGTGCGCGGGAAGAACAATCCGGGGCTTGATGTCATCAGCCGCAGCCGGAGCTGGTTGAGTTTCGTCGGGGTCACCCAGCGCCCACAGCGCGCCGCCGATCGCGCCGACGAGGGTCATGGTCACGACCTGTCTGCTGAGAGTCATCTGCCGGCATCTCCTTCCGGGCTTAGCAGGGATGATACCGTGAGTTAACCCACTACCTGACCGTCAATGCGGACCGTGCTAGAAGAACGACTTCGACGATGTAACGGCAATCGCTGAGGTGGCCCACATGCCACTGATGCGCTTGGTCCCGCTGCGGAGCAGCGAACAAATCGGCATCCAGTCGATTCACCGCGCACGCCAACGCTTGCTCGAGCAGCGAGATGGCATGACCAGTCAGATGGCTTGCTCGGCGGCTCTGATAGATGAACCATGATGAGACACTGCGTCGGCCGGTTCCCCTGCGACCACAAGCCCACTGAAGATTCCCAGGGCTAACACCCCGGTTCCAAAGAGCAGCAGTAAGATTGGCAGAGGAAGCGTCCATTCATTTGGCCCGGTTATCAGACATGCCCGTTTAAGATTGTGGATGTCGTAGAACACGTGCACTTCACCGGACGCTGATCCTGCGGCAACAAGCTCCGACGCGGTCATGCGGTAGCTGAAAGGATTAACGCCACCAAAACGCACGCGCGTCGATTCATACGTCACTCCGTTGACGTTGTATCGGTATCGAATATGCGCCTTGTACGCTGGTGGGGCGCCGTCAAATCCGTAAACGCCGGCAAGAAGTACGCGCCCAGGCACCGACGGCCACCCGCGCGAGGCGAACGCGTACCACGCCTGCCAGGATGCATAGAGTCCCAGGAGCACCATCGTGAGGCCCACGAGGCTAACAACGTTAAGCATGTGAAGCATGTGCATTGAGTCCACGATACGCAGGCGCGACGCGGGGGCGGAAGGAGCCTTACCGAGGAACGCCGCAGCAGACTTTCACGTGACTTTCACGGCTCCTCGGTCTCGACGAACGCCCGCAACCGTTGCAGCGTGCCGTCCCACTGCTCGGAGATCTGGTCCAGATAGCGCCGCACCTGCGCGAGGCGGCGTGGCTGCAGCTGCCAGATTCGTTCGCGCCCGGCGCGACCGCTGCGCACGAGCCCGGCGTCCTCCAGCGCGCGCAGGTGCTTGGTCACGGCCTGGCGCGTGACATTGGCGCTTTCCGTCAGGCGCGAGATAGACGCCGGTCCCCCGCGACAAAGACGTGCAACGATGCGCAGGCGCGTCTCGTCGCCGAGCGCAGCAAACACAGGAGCGGCCTCGACAAATGCCGACGCCGCGAGCGGGCGCGGTGCGGAGCTAGCCATTCGCGTGCTGAGCCAAGTACTTTTCGATGAGCTTGATCTGCATTTCCCACCCGCCCTCGTTGTCGGCGAAGACCTTGGCGCGGCGCTCCAGCGGAATGCGATCGAATCCCGTCTCGGTGATCGTCAGCAGCACGCCACCGCCCGGTGCGTCCTTCAGTTCGAACGTGACGGTGGTCATCTGGTCCTCGGGTGCATCCGGCCCCGCCTCCTCGGCACCCGGGTGCCACCGAAAGGAAAAGCGGTCCATCGGCTCGATGCGGTCGACGTAAAAGTCGCAGGCCATGCCCACCCACGGTTCCTGCAGCTTCGCGACCTCGGGGTCGACGGCCGTCGCCACGATGCGCCCGGCGACCCGCTGGCCCTGCAAGAACGGCCCCTGCAGCGACACACCGAACCATTTGCCGAACTGCGTCGAGTCGGCAATGGCGCGCCACACCCGCTCCCGTGAGGCGCGCAGGACGATCTGCTTCTCGATACGGTCGGTGCTCATCGGCGATCCTTTACGCGCAACTCTCTGGTTGCGCATTTGATAGCACGCCGAGATTGGACATGCAACCTTCCGGTTGCGTAGCTGGAGGCCAAGGAGCGTCACCGCGCGATGAGGTCGACGTTTGGCGTTTGTGCGAGTCGTCCCCGCGTGCGATGCGCAGTTCCTCGAGCAGCCGCGGCACGCGCGCGTATCCAGCACTTCAGCCGAGGCGACAGGCTTTCTGCGCCAGCGCGCAGGCCAGCCAGGTTTTGCCGACGCCGGTGGGTCCGCAGATGAGGATGCTTTGCGCGTTTTAACACGGGCGGCAACTCGCCTATTCTGAGCTGTTCTCGTATTTTTCCGACAGTCCGGATCTCCGGGGCGACGGTTAGGCGGCGGTTGGCAGCGGCCATCGTATCCCGTGACACTGACAAGCTCGCCACCCGACTTGAGTGCGGCACCATAGGGAAAGAACTCACCGTGCTCACGCAAGAGTTGCTCGTCGAATGGCAGCGCCGCATTCATCAAGGACTCGCAGTCGGCCTTGCCACGCGACACGTCTTGCCCTCTTGCGACAACGCCAAATAGAAGCAAACGAATAATGAGCGCCCTAGGGCACATAACGACTGAGTTGAGCGGCGCGTACGCCGATGTTCAAGCTTGGTACTTTATCTCTCACGTCGCCTCCAGCGAGGTGTTACGCGCCACTCTCTACTCCCACTCACTTGCGATGTACTCGATTCCAGTGTCGTTCCGGAAGTCGTCTGATGCTTTCACAAGATGCAAGTGCAATCGAGCTCGATAGTCCTCGCGGAGTGCGTGAGCAGGGAATCCCACGATCAACGTAGAGGCGACCTTTACTCCAGCAGGAGTACGAACGTCTAGAAGAATAGCCTTATAAATTTCTCCGCCAATGCTGATGCACGTCGTCGCAGGATTCGACGATACCTCGCCCTGACAGTGATCGATCTGCCACCCTGTGTACTTCGGCTTCGACACGGTCGCAATCACGTCCATTGGCATCTCCAACGGCGCCTTGATGGTTGCGCACGCACACAGCGCTAGCGTGCTGGCCGCAATCGCCGTGGCACGACATCTCATGTGAGGCCTAACGCCGTAGCTCACGCGCTTGCGACCGGCCCTACCCTCTCTGCTTCGATCAAACATTCTCAAATCCAACGACGTACGCGGGCGCAATACCGCCGGTACTCCTCGCCGAATCGACGCTCCAGGTAACACTCCTCTCTCGCGATGACTCCATACCGCACGAGTAGCAACGCGAGCAGCAGCGCTGGAAATACCCAAGGGATAGCCAGCACAAGTGCCAATCCGCCCACAAACAAGGCCTGGCCAACGTAGTCGGGGTTACGACTAAAGCGATAAGGCTCCGACGTCACAAGCCGCCGCGCTCTTTTCCAGGGGGTGACCGGCGTTCCTGCTTTGCCAAAGTGGTACATGACCGCACCGCTCAGTACAAGACCGCCGAGCATCATGCATCCGCCCGCAATTCGGGCTGCGAGACTCCCGGCAAACAGCGAGAGCGGCCACACCATCTGGAAAATCAGGCCCAGGGCCAGGGCACCCAGAAAGATGACCGGAGGTGGAGCCAAGACCCGCGGAGTTTCCGGAGCATCAGTGGTGTCTGAGTTTGCCATCGCGGGCGGGAAGGAACAGAGGGCTGATGGTACGACCTAACGCTGGTGTTATGGCGCGCGCGTTTCGTGCGTCGTCTTGAACACATTGTTAGAACGCTGTTCTGCGCGCAGACGGTCGAGCACCCGAAGCTCACGCCGCGCCTTCTCAACGAGCTTCGTGCGTGTGCGGCGCGCGCCGAACTCCGAACTCCAGGCCTCTATCGAGGAACGGCAACGAACAGCGCGCCTGTAAGGCGACCATCGCCACTGGTGAGCGGTGCATAGTGGGCATCGTATTTCCGCCCGAATACCGTGACATTGCCAGAATATGAGCGCTTCTGAAAGAGGGCTTTATATGCGGGCGTTTCACGACCGAGCGTCGTGTTGACCGCGGGCTTTCCGTCCTCCGTGCGCAGGGTAGTCCTGACTCGAACAAAGTCCTGTCCGTCGTACCTGAAGATGGGCGCTTCGAGCGTAGTTGGCGTTTGGGCAGCGACGGGCTCTTGGGCCAAAGCCATGACGGCACAGAGCGCAAGCGCAAAACACAGGACGACTCGCTCGCCCGGCGAAGGTGATTGGGAACGCATGGGCCCTCCTCGAGCCAAGCGAAAGCTTGGGGTGCAGCCAGGGGAACGCGACCACTCCGGCGAGCAGTATCTTGCGCTGAGGGGCCATAACTTCAAAATAAGTCAGCTCGATCGAAGCCAATGGCCTGGATCATCGAACCCAAGTGCGCGACCCGGACGTGAATGCGACCGGACCCGTGCCAGGGTTCACGTACAGGCACGCTGGGTTATCCTGCCACTGACAACAGCGCACACGCCCGCCACACCGAAATCCCTCGCTCAATGAATTCTTCCACCGAGTTCGCCCCTGTCCCCACGCCGGTTTCTCTCGCAATTCGCGCGATTCTAGTTGCCGTTCTTGCAGCTCTAATCGGCCGGGCAGCAAAGTTTTTGATTGCGTCCACCATTGGATGTCTGGATGGATGCTCGGATTTCCGAAGGGCGGTCTCGTGGACGCTCCTGTACATTCTTGGGTACGGCGTCTTCACATTGGTCTTTCTAAAGCTTTTCGCGTTGCCCCGCGACGGGTCATCCTCCTGCAGATGCAGCTCCTGTGAGAGAAGCGTCAGGTTGCCTTGCAGTCGCGCTGCCTCGGCAGCAGCCGAGAGCGGAATGACTGCATCGGGATAAGCCGCGGCCAGCAGCTGGGGTACACAGAGCAGCAGTGCGCAGCGTCTGATCGTGGCATTAGTGCTCATGGCCAACTCCCCTGCTGTAATGGTTGACGGTTGTACCCGATATGAGCCAAACAGTCTCTCACGGCCTCAATTGTGATCGAGATGTCGGCGCCAGTCTGAGAATTTGCGGTGGCCGTTGCAGACGCTTGAGCAGCGCGGGATAGATTTCGCTGCGCCATGTGGTATGCCGACCGAGTGCGGTCATGTGCTCGTGGTACCTGGCGAGAGTGTCGAAGGCGAGAAAGGGGATGAAGACGTTCTCGCCTTCGCGAACCGGCAGCCTCGCAAAATTGTTCGGACTGTGTTCGGTGGCGAATACGCCCAGCAGACGTCCGCCCGCACCGATCAGCACCGGCTGAACAGACTCTTCGAAAAATGCGACAAAATCGCCGTCGACCGGCTTTGCCAGTGAATAAATCGCTGCCACGACCAATCCCGGCGAGAGGCCAGAGTTGAGAGGCGGACGTTCGGCGGCGCTCGGCAGGGTAAACGCAGTATCCGGCCGAATTGGATGCAGCATCAGCACATCGCTGCTGTCGATCATGTGGGAACGGGCGATTTCGCCATAACGGCGCCACGCCTCACCGTGCATGTAGAACGCTGTCAGCGCCTTCTCGCGCGAGGGCATGTCAGGGTAGCCCCTGATCCACACGAACCGGTTCGGGTCACTCAGATCGCGGAACTGGCCGATGATGCGCATTCCCACCGCTTCCTGGGTCTCCACGAATTCCCGATCGAACAGCTCGACGAACGGGTCTCTGGTGCCCGGATAGAGCGTGTATTGACGCAGATCGACGATCGGGCTGCACACTTCCACAGGGGCTTTCACGAGTGAGGCGGATTCAGCGGCAAAAGTCATGGTCCAGGGGTTCCGTCAAAAAACAGACCGGTTGTCCTGTTTGATATAAAATCACGTCGGACGGTTTTGTCAACCTGCCAGGAGTGATACGAAATTGGTTATGGGCTCGATGCGCAAGGCGAAGCGTTCGTACGATCCGGCGGCAATGCGTGCGCGCATTCTTGATGTGGCGTCGGCCGCGTTTCAGTCGCGCGGTTACCATTCGACCAGCACACACGACATCATGCGCGAAGCCGGTATCACCGGCGGGGCGCTCCACCATCATTTCCCGACCAAGAAGTCTCTCGGGCTCGCCGTGATCAACGAGAGGGTTGCTGCGGCGGTTGAAGAGGCCTGGATCAACCCTGTCCGGCGCGCTCGCACCGCCACGGACGGCATCCTGCGCGCCTTCGAAAACATCGCCGAATCCCTGGACAAGCAGGGCAAGGTGCTGGGCTGCCCGCTGAACAATCTCGCGGTCGAACTGTCGACGGCCGATCCGGAGTTCCAGGCCGCGGTGACCCAGGTCTTTCAGGCCTGGACGAGCACGATCGCCGAGAAGCTGAAAGCGGACAAATCCCAGTTCGCCGGCAGAATCAAACCGGACGAGCTCGCCACGCTTGTCGTGGCGTCATACTCCGGCGCCATCGCGCTCGCGAAAGCGCAGCAAAGTTCGGAACCCCTCCGGATCTGCGCACGTCAGCTTGGGAAACTTCTGAGCGGCTCGGCGGATCGAGGATGAGTCAGGCGGCGCACCGAGTAATCCAGCTGCGAATGCCCGGTCGCTATTTCGTAGAGGGTGCAGGATAGCCAATTGGCCGCTTGTCAGGCAGCGCGGCGAGAGCGGACTCCCCCACGAGGGAGCTCAGCTCCGAGCCGCCCGATCACGGCGCCATCGCTGCGAAGGCCGATTGCGTGCAGCGCTTCAGCGCTCGGCGTTCCGAAACGGCCGCAGTTCCACGATGAAACAACAGGACACAGCTTACGACTCGACAGTCCGTGCCTTCCGCAGTGTCTTCCGCGGCAAACCGCGATCCCATGCCGGTTGTGGCCCGATTTCCGCCGCAACGTGCTCGACGAAGCTCCGCACTTTCGCGGAGAGCTGACGGCGCGAGGGATACACCGCGTACAGCGTGCGTTCGATCGGTGAGTAGCGCGTCAGAATGGACACGAGCCGGCCCGCTGCGAGGTCGTCGCCCACCAGGAAGGTCGGACAGAGAATGATCCCGGCGCCGGCCAGCGCGGCTTGACGCAACAGCTCGCCGCTCGTCGCGGTCATGCGCGGATTGATTCTCACGGCGTGCTCGCCTCGAGGGCCCGCGAGGCGCCACACCGCTCCCGTCGAGCGCAGCGTGTAGTCGAGGCAATCGTGCGCGCTCAGCTCCTCAGGGGCTTTCGGCTCGCCTCGGCGTGCGAGATAGGACGGCGCGGCGCAAACGACTTCACGTGAGGGCGCAATCCGCCGCGCGACCAGCGATGAATCCTCCAGATGACCGATGCGGATCGCCACGTCAAATCCCTCCTCGACCAGATTCACCCGGCGATCGTCGAGCACGAGGTCGATCAGCACGTTCGGATAGGCGCTCATGTATCTGGCGAGAATCGGCCCGAGGTGTCGCATGCCGAACGACACCGGCGCGCTGACTCGCAGCGTGCCGCTCGGCACTGCGTGCCCGCGCGCAGCGCTCGCGCGAGCTTCCTCCAGGTCTTCGATGATCCGCTGATTGCGTGCGTAGAAGCTTGCGCCCGCCTCCGTGAGGCTGACGTGGCGTGTCGTGCGATTGAGAAGGCGCGCGCCGACCCAGTCTTCGACGCTCTGGACATGCTTGCTGACGACGGCGGGAGACATGCGCAACGCCCGCGCGGCAGCGGCAAAGCTGCGTGCGCTCGCCACCTTGGTGAAAACAAGAATGCTGGTGAGGCGGTCCATGACGGTGCCTGATTATTCACGATCCGTGAATAGAGTCTCGCTCATTGCCTGGATTATCAACTGGCGCTCGACGCCCTAGCTTATGGGCCACACAGGCGGATCAGCGGAATTGAGATGAGCTCGACTTCAGCGGATGTGCTCGCCGTCGAATCGGCGCAGTCGACGACTGCCCTACGGCAGCTGAGCATGGTGGTTTTTCTCGGCTTTCTGACCATGGGGTTGCCGATCGCCGTTCTACCGCGCCATGTGAGCGGCGCGCTGGGATTCGGCGCGACAGTCGTCGGCATCGTGATGGGCGCGCAGTCGGTCGTCACGCTGCTCACGCGGCAGCTTGGTGGCTCGCTTGCGGACACGCGCGGAGGTCGCGAGATCGTGCGCAGGGGGCTGCTCGTCTGCGCAGCGTCCGGCCTCATCTATTGGGTTTCGTTGCTGCCGCTCCTGCCACACACGGCGAGCCTGCTCGTGCTGCTCGCCGGCCGCGCCCTGCTCGGTTTGGGCGAGAGCCTGCTGATCACCGCCGCGACAGCGTGGGGCATCGGCGCGGTGGGCTCCGCACGCGGTGGCCGAGTGATCGCGTGGTCGGGCATCGCCATGTATGCCGCGATGGCGATCGGGGCGCCGGCCGGCGCGTTGTTGAACGAACGGTTTGGCTTTTCCGGCGTCGCGCTGGCTTCCGTAGCGGCACCGCTCCTCGCCGCAGTCTTGACGATGTCGTGGCGAGCAGTCCCCGCCAGCTCGCAGCCTCGGCTGCCATTTCTCCGGGTGCTCGGTCTCGTGTAGCTACCCGGGGTCGGCGTTGCGGCGGCGACCTGCGGCTTCGCGCTCCTGGTGGCGTTCGTGAGCCTTCTGTTCGCAGAGAAGCGGTGGGCGCACCCTGCGCTGGCACTGACGCTGTTTGGCGCGGCGTATATCGGCGTGCGTCTCGTGCTGGGTGGGATGCCCGATCGCTTCGGCGGCGCTCGCCCCGCGATGATCTCGCTGGTGGTCGAGGCCATCGAACAGCTGCTCCTCTGGCAGGCGCCTCACGAGTCGTGGGCACTCATTGGGGCGACGTTGACCGGCGCCGGGTTCTCGCTCATCGTGCCGTCGTTCGGTGTGGAAGTGGTTCGCCGCGTGCCCTCCTCCAGTCGCGGCAGTGCCTTCGGTGCGTTCATTGCGTTCTGGGATCTCACGATGGGATTGGCCGCGCCGCTCGCCGCGATTGCCGTGAGCACGACGTATTCGACGGTGTTCCTCGTCGGCGCGGGTGGCGCGGCAGCCGGGCTCCTGATCGCGGCGCTGCTGGCGAGGCGTGCATGAGGCTGGCGTGCGACGGATCGCGACAGCGCAAGCACGCGGTTGTCCATCCCCGTCGTGACATCGAAGCGCATCCATGATGCGGGCCCGGTGCTCGGTCGAAAGAGAGCACCGGGCGCACGCTGCAGGCCTTCTCGTGCTTATCGGGACAAGCTCCCGGCGAGCCCGTTTTCCCGGCCATGACTCAACTCAACCGCAGTGACGTGTTCTGCAGGCGCGCGAGAGACTGGGTTGTCGACCGCTCCGGCGTGCAGCACCGATCCGCCCGCCTGGATCTCATCGAGCTGCTGGTCCGGGCTCGCGTACCAGTAAGTCCTCGTTGGGATCGTTGAGCTCGTGCCAACCGTCTGGAAGTGGGCCTTCCAGCTGCAGCTCATCTACGGGATACGCGGCTGCCGCCAGCAGCGCACATTCTTCCTTCGTCGCCATCTTCTTCTCCTCTTCCGTTGAGCAGCGCGCAGCGCGCGGGCACGTGTGTCGCTATCCGCAGCCTGGCGGTCTGCCTCTATCAGCAAGTTGTGCGGTTTGCCCGACCGCGCCCCCCTGAAGTTCTCCTTTCTGACGAACCGTCAGGAGTCCAGGCTCTTGAGAGGGGCGTGGGTACACGAGCATATTGGCCCGCCTGCCAACGAGCTTTAACTCGAAGGGGACAGGCGTCCATTCACCGTTTCGCAAGCGGTATTGCATATAAGGCGGTTGTGGCCTGCCGGCTTCTCTATACCGCGAGCAGGTCACGGGATACGTCACCAGGATGTACTCCCGATTGGATGAATCCCAGTCGAGGAGCAGTGCACGCTCGCGCTGGGCGCGCCAGGTCGGCGCGGCTGCTCTTCCGCTCTCCTTCAGAATTTCGATGGTGTGCCAGCGCGGCGTATATCTCTTGCTTTGACCCCAAGGCGTCACATCCACCCAGGTCACGGTGCGCTCCACAGTGATGACGCGACCGTCACTGAGTTCGACTTCTTCACGCCAGGAGGCGTGTTCCGTAGGAGGACCGCACGCGAGAAGCGATGCACAAGTGACAATCAAGATAGCTGGCCTGAGCGCGTTCATGCGACTGAGTCCGCAGGCAGTTGAAAAGGCCTCAGCAGCTTCTCGACGACGCTTCTCTCCAGAGGCCCGCGCTGCACATGAGCTGTTCCGTGTGCGATGCTGGCGATGCCGGCGCGCCATAGAACTCCTGACAGCGCCTTAGCACGACGATGCGCCCATCCGATTAATCGCATGCCCGCGGAGGCCGGTGGAAGTACCTCAATCACGGTCTGCGTCAAAAGTCAGACGCGCCTCTTTTCAAGGGAGACCGCAGAAGAACACGCACATTGAGACGAAGGTCGGATCGGTCGAGCCGACACGATCACCGGCTTCCACAGGATTTACGCCGATCCGCTGGCACGAGAGCGGACAACTCGCCGACCAGGCGACTGTGGCCTCGCCCTGGATGACTTCCCGAGCCTACGCACCCCTGCGATGCGCGGTCCGGCGCATCTTCATGAGAGCGAGCTGATCGTTACGTAGTAGCCATCCGGGTCCCGGAGAGAGAACTCCATCGTCTGGGTATTCGGGTTCATTTCAGGTTCCTGTTCGAGCCGGGGAACAAGCGTTCGCGCTCTCTTGAGCGTCGCATCGTAATCGTCCACCCGGAAGAACAGGAGGAGCCCGTTGCCAGGTGAGGCCGTGTCGGGGCTCGACAATGACGGATGGTCATGCGCACCCCACTTGTGCAGGCAGATCAAAACGGTTCCGTCCGCATCCAGGATCTGCCCCCAGTAGTCGTGAGCCGGCGCGGTTTCGGGCTGGCCGAAGAGCGACTGGTACCATTTCAAGCTTCTGTGAACATCGCGCACGCCGATGATCGTCCACGTCCGTTTCATTGCAATTCTCCCGGGCGGTTAGCCATTGCTCGCGCTCCTCCGCTGCGACTCTCGACGCGACTGCTCGCTGCCATCGGCGGCTCGCCGAGGGTCGTCCGAAACGCGCAAAGGAAACGTCCCGTTCATCAGCCTGACCACGTTTGCAAGTTCCGCAGCCCGCATGCAGGAGCCGATATTGGCTGCAGCGTAGCGGCCAAGCGTTCCTCTGCCAGCCTGGCACAAGGTGATCCTGAACCTTGTTACGAATGTAATCGAGGCCATGAGCGGCCTTCGGCAGAGAGCAGGTCGGCGGCACGAGTCCTGCGAAAGCCGGATGCAGAGGACGATCGCGCCTCGCCACCGAGGAAGCTTCCCGAGCTCGTCAGCATGAGCCGGCTGCACCGCACGGGCTCTGGCTTCACGTCCTGCCCTTCCCCCATGAGGAGACAGCAATGGGAACGTTCCGCAAGAACCCAGACGCAATCTCAAGACTTACCCCGGAGCAGTATCGGATCACTCAGCAGAACGGCACGGAGCGCCCCGGAACCGGAGAGTACCTGAACAACAAGAAGCCGGGCATCTACGTCGACATTGTCTCGGGTGAGCCGTTGTTCGCGTCGACCGACAAGTTCGACTCGAAAAACGGCTGGCCGAGCTTCACCAAGCCCCTCGATCCGGCCAACGTCAAGGAAGTGCAGGACACCACGCACGGCATGGTCCGCACCGAGGTGCGCTCGGCGCATGGCGACAGCCATCTCGGGCACGTATTTCCCGACGGCCCGGCGAATCGCGGCGGGTTGCGCTACTGCATCAACTCAGCCTCGCTGCGCTTCATTCCTCGCGAGAACATGGAGGCCGAGGGATATGGCGCGTACCTGAACCAGGTGGAAGACATCAAATGAGCGCAGAACGACCCGTTCGCGCCGGCCGCTGCTTCTGGGGCGTGCAGGACCTTGCTCGGCGTTACGTCGGCGCCCCCTTGTACAAGCCTCAACGCGGAGGCGATCATGCGTTACGCCATCTCACGCCGTGACCTGATGAAGCGTGCTCTCGTGGCGGGCACGCTTGCCCCCGCACTCGGGCTGGTCGGAAAGAACCTGCGGGCCGCCGAGCTGACGCCGCTCGATCCGAACGATCCCGCGGCGAAGTCGCTCGGGTTCGTGACCGACGCATCGAAGGTCGACGCGAAGGCCAACAGCACGTTCAAGCCCGGTCAGCACTGTGGCACGTGCCTTCAGTATCAGGGCAAGCCCAGCGATGCCACCGCGGCCTGCACCATATTTGCCGGGCATAGCGTCCCGGCGAAGGGCTGGTGCAAGGTTTGGGCGCAGCGTCCCGGCTGATCGCGCGCGCAGGCCCCTCGACAGCCGCACGGAGCGCGAGATCCTGCGGAATCTGATCGAGGTCTCGCAGCATCGAACGACGCTGATCATTGCTCACCAGCTGTCGACGGTCGTGCATGCGGACGAGATTGTGGTTCTGGACCGCGGCCGCGCCGTCGAGAGAGGATCTCACGCATCGCTCCTTGCGCGCGAAGGTCACTTCGCAGCGCTCTGGCGGGCGCAACACACCGCGGTCAGCGCGTAAGCAGGCCCACAGGAATCGGGCTACGCAACGCGCGGATGCAAGGCAGGATGCTGCTCACGAGCCCCAGGAGCAGCACATAGCCTGACGCACCGGCAACGATGCCAGCGTCCGGCATGAATCGAAGTGCGATCTGAGCGCTCGCCGCCGGGTTGTAGACCGCGAAGGTCACGTTTCGGATCACCAGAACGGCCAGCGCGGCACCGAGGACGCCACCCACCAGGCTCAACACGAGCGCCTCCACGATGATCGACACCGAGATCGGAAAGCGCTGAAAGCCCAACGCGCGCAGCGTCGCGATCTCACGGGACCGGTGCGCGACAGCGGCATACATCGTGTTGATGGCGCCGAACAGCGCGCCAAGCCCCATCACCAGCCCGACCACCAGCGCCGCTTTGCCGGCACGCTCCACGAGATCGTGTGACTGCTCGGCGAAGAACTCCCGCTCGGTAACCACGCGAAGCTTCGAGCTCTTCATCCGTTCCGTACCGCTCGCCGCGATCGCGTTGCGCAGTTGGCTCAACCCCGTGGCACCATCGAGCTGCACCCAGATTGTCGAGGCGGGATCGAAGGTCTCCGGCGGACCGGCGTCCGTGGTCATCGGCCGGATGACCAGGCCTTCATAGACCTTCTTGTCGAGCCAGACCTCCATGTCAGCCGTGCCGCCAGGGCTTGCGAATATCCCCACGACTTCGAGATCTGCCCGCCCGAGGCGCACGGTGCTGCCTTCGCGAACATCGTACTGATCTGCGAGCGCGCGCCCGACGATCGCTTCGTACTTGCCGGAGTCGAACGCGCGACCGCTGACGATACGAAAGTGCTGACGCAGTTTGAACGCGGCAGGAGTCACTCCCCGGGCACTCACGGTCTGTCCGGGCCGACCTGGCACGTTCGACTGCAGGCGCGCGGAGCCACCGCTCGTCAGTTCCTTGGAGATGCCCGAGCCGTCCGCCGGATGCGCGATCCCGGGCATGCTTTCCAGCTCGGGAACGAGCGGCGAAGGGATGAAGCTGGCGGCCTCCCATGTCGAATCGCCGGACAGCACAGCCGCCACGGTGTCGCGCCCGGCCAGCTCGTACGTCGAACGGATCGCGGCGCGACCCGAGAGCAGCACGACGAGCATCGTCGCAACTCCCGCGAAACCGATGACAGCGACAATGGACGAGGCGGCGCGCGATGGGACCGAACGCAGATTCGTCCATGACAACATGAGACCTTGCCTCGCCGACACGATGCCCGCTCCCCTTTGTTGTTCCCGCAAACGGCGACTACAGACGCCTCAGCGCATCCGCCACGCGCAGTCTCGAAAGCTCCCATCCCGGCAGCAGCGCCGCGATTGCCGCGAAGAGCATCGCGTAAACAGCCGCCCAACTGATCGTGTGAAGCGGAAGGATCCCCGCATTCGGCTGCGCGGCGGCCAGCTGTGATCTCAGACCGGCATTGGCGAGCAGGAGTCCGACGATCGCGCCCGCCGCGACGAGCGCCACCACCTCGGCGAACACGAGCAGCAGAATGGTTCGTTGCTGGAATCCCAGGGCCTGCATCACGGCCATCTCGCCCATCCGCTCGCGAACGGACTGGGTGATCGCATTAGCGACGATGAGCACCATGGTGAAGAACGCGATGACGAGCGCTCCCCGAATGACGAAGCGGATCGTTGCCGCATCCCGCGCGGCCGCCTCGCGCGAATCGAAGATCTGCGCAGACACCGTTTTCGCCGGGCCGCTGCTGAAGTGCTCATCGATGCGGCCCGCGAGCTCGCGGGCATCGCTCCCCGGCGCCGGACGAACGAACAGGTTGGCGAATCGCTGCATGAACGGAAAGGCTTCCCGCAGGTACTCGCCATGCACGAGAAGGCCGTCGAAGATCGAGCGTCCGGGATAGACCCCGATCAGGTCCACTTCGAGCTGGTTCGCCCCGGAGGCCGTCAGGAACCCGGGCAACAGTTGTATTGTGAGGTGATCGCCTGGCTTCCAGCCGAGCTCCTGCGCTATCGGCGCATAGAGAATGCCGCCGATCCGCGTCTCGGCCCAGCGCTTCGCGATGTCCTGCGGGATCCGCATTCCCGGAAACGTCGCGGGCGTTTGTGCGGCATCGAGCCCGAACAACATCAGCCTTCCCGTGCTGGACTTCGGGTTCACCGAGGGTGCCACCACGAGACCAGTTGCCGAGGCCACACCCTGAATGCCGCGCAGCGTTGCTTCGTAATCGAGTGGAAAGCCCCCGGGGGCGTCACCCTGAATGGCGATGACGCGCTCGTCTTCCAGCGGCGTGTCGCGCTGGTAGCGAAGGGTCTCGAGCACTCCGAAGAGACAGAACGCCGCGGCGATTGCGGCAAACGTGAACAGGTAACGCAGCGGATTACGCGTCAAACCCGCGAAAATCAGCGTACCGAAGGACATGGTGTATGCGCTTCGTCCCTTGAACTTCCGTGCCGTGTCCAGCCCGATCATGCCCGGGCCTGCTGTTCGGGCGCCAACGTGCGGTCCAGCGGATGCTACGCCCTCTCAGGTTGTGGTGTCACGGGTACATCGCGCAACGGGTACGTCGCGGACATACATCTCCCACCATCTCCTTCTTAC
>JADGHX010000117.1 GCA_019683695.1 Steroidobacteraceae bacterium | reverse complement strand
CGCCCGGGGAGCGGGCGCGCACGGCACGGATCAGGTCGCGGGCTTGCTCTTTTTCTTCTCCGGCTCCGACTTGACGAGCAGCTCCTCCTGCGGGCGGAAGAGCAGGTCGTACTTGTAGCCGGGAATCTCGAACTGCCAGCCCTTGAACCGCGCATCGAGCTTCTGCGCTTCGGCTTCGCTGTCCTTCGCGGTGGAGCGGGCGGTCACGGCGATGTAGTGCCGGTCGCCGTCCTTCAGGCCGTCGAACTGCAGCTCGAGGCCGTCGAACGTGCGGAACGTGGTGCTCGCTTCGGGTTTCGCAGGCTTGTCCGTGGGGGCTTTGCGCACGTCATCGAGCGTGAGCGACATGAGCTCGCTCGCGATACTGTTCGGGGCGCTGGCGCTCGTGAGCTCCATGCCCTTCGGGATATCCGAGACGGTGAAGTCCGTCTGCTCCTTCTTTTCGCGCGAGACGGTGTACGCGCGCCCCTTGGCCGGCTTCAGGGCGATTTCCTTCACCCGGTCCTGCGGGATATCCACGATCGTGCGATCGAGCCAGCGCTTCGGATCCGCGTCGGTGCGGATCTGCGGGGTGGCGAGATAGCTCGTCTTCGCGCCGGCCTCGCGAACATAGCTGTTCTTGGTGCCTGATGGGTCCCCGGCGATGAGCCCGAAGGTTTTCTTCGGCGTCACCGCCTCGATGCGCGTGCCGCCCGACGTTGCGGACGTGACGTCCTCCACGCCGATGCGCGCGTAGCTCGCGGGGTCGCTCGTCTTCTCCTCCACGACCGACAGGGAGGCCATATCCAGCAGAAGCTTGCGCACCTTGCCGGGGTCCGCCGGAAAGTCCCGCTCAACCACCACCCAGTCCGAGTCGCGCTTGCGCACCGTGACGTGCGTGCCATCGCCCCGCGCGATGCGCAGCTCGGTGACGTCGTTGAGCGCGTCGCGCAGTCCCGGCAGCACGGTCTGGCCGGCGAGGGTCCCGGGGCCGCGATTGCGCTGTGACGCCAGCAACATCGCGCCCGCGATGACCGCCACGGCCACCGCCAGCAACACGACGGTCCGTCGCTGGTTGATCATGCTTCGGCTCCTTTCTCCGCAGGCGCGCCGGCGGGCAGGGTGAAGCCGTTGCGTTTCCGGCGGCGCCAGTAGCCGATGCCCATCGCGGCCAGCGCGACGAGCAGCGGCACCACCACGATGTTGATCACCTTGAGCGTGGTGCCCAGACGGTTGATGTCCTGATCGAGCCCGAGGCGCACGTCACGCAGCTCTTTGCGGATGCGCAGCTTCTCGCGCTGGAAGCGCTCGAGCTCGGCTTGCTGCTCCGGCGTGAGGATCAGCGAGGACTGATCGTTGCGCTGGGATTCGAGCTGGGTGAGCTTGTCCTCGGTGGCCCGCAGCTCCGCTTCGAGCTTCTGCTCGGTGGCGCGGAACTGGTCCTCCGCCTTGCGGCGCAGGGCCTCCACGCGCTCGAACGGCCGGGTGAATGTGGCGCGGCCGCGCACGCTGATGAGGTCCGCGCTGCCGGCGAGGTTGTCGAGCGCGTTCGCGACGAGGTCGCCGTTGTTCGCAAAGGCCTGCGCGATGCGTTGCCCGAAGAGGCTCTGCTGGCGCAGCCACAGGTAGTCCATCAGCAGGTCCGTATCCGCGAACACGATGAGGTTCAGCGGCTTGGCCGATTCCTTGAGCGCGCCGCCTTCCGGCGCCGTGGCGCCCTGCGGCGGGCCGTCCGGGAACGCGGTGCTCACATTGCCCGTGATGCGCGCGGCGAGCGTGTAGCGCTGACCGGTGGGCTTGAACTCGTCCCGCAGCGTGGAGGGGTCGAAGAGCATGTTGAAGCGATCCGTGGGCAGCGGGCCCGCGGACGTGCTCGACTGCACGAGCGGCTCGAACTTCGTTTTCGCACCCTCGCTCGGCCGCAGGGACCCGATCGTCGAGACGTTCACCGAGGACAGACCGGCCGTCACCACGTCCTTCGAATTGAAGGAGCTCTCGTTCAGGCCGAGGATGCCGAGGTGGCGCACCGGCGCCTCGCCCTGGCGCATGCCGACCTGCAGCGCGAGCTCCCCGTCGCCCACGACCTCACGTGGATTGAAATCGACACCCCAGGCCTTGAGCAGCGGACCGGGATCCGAGGACTTGTTGGCGGTCATCTGCGCCATGGGGTTCTGCGGATCCGCGCCGGAGGTGTCGGACTCGGCGACGGGGTCAACGAACATCACGATCTTGCCTCCGCGCAGCGCGTACTGGTCCAGCGCGAACTGCGTGGCGGGCGTGAGCCCCTTCGGGTGCACCACGACGAGCACGTCGATGTCCTTGTCGATGGTGGTGGCGCCCATGCTCACCGGGCGCACGTTGAAGAGCTGCTCGGCCTGCGTGTAGATCATCGGCGGCTCGCGGCGCTGACCCGTCTGCGGGTCGAAGGCCATGCCGCTCATGGGCAGGCTCGACATCCAGCCGACGACGGGCTTCTTCGCGTTCGACAGCGAGTAGATGAGCTTCACGACGTCGTACTCGAGAAACTCCTCCTTGCGCGGATCGAAGAACCCGATGACCTCGCGCCCGTCCGTGGAGTTGGTGCCGGCCAGGCCGAAGTAGAGATTCGTGCCGCCCGGGCCCATGTGCACGCTCTGCACGCCGAGCTCGCTCGCCCGGTCTTCGTCTTCCGAGAAGGGCTGCGGGTCGATGATGGAAAGGCGCACCTTGCCGTCACTGCGTGCGGCCAGCTCTTCCAGGAGTTCCCGCACGCGGGTGCCGTAGGTCTTCAGCTCCGGCAGCGCGTTCGCGGCCTTCTCGCTATAGAAGAAGTAGAGGTTCACCGGCTCCTTCAGCCCTTCGAGAATGCGCTCGGAGCCGGGCGCCAGCGTGTAGAGGCCGTTCTCGGTGAGGTCCACGCGCCAGCCGCGAAACACGTAGCTGAAGAGGATCGTGAGGCCGATGAACAGCAGCGCCAGTGCCAGCAGTACACCGCCTCCAAGTGTGGAACGCTTGGGTTTCATGTGCAGTTACTCGGCTTTGCGAACGTCGAGCGTGATGGCCGTGGCCAGCAGGAACAGGCCAATCAGCATCGCGAAGTAGAGCAGGTCGCGAATGTCGATGACGCCCTTGGAGATCGACTCGAAGTGCTGCAGGAACGAGAGCGACGCGATGGCATCCACGAGCACCTGCGGCGCCCACGCGCTGAAGAGATTGAGCACGAGCGGATAGCCTGCGAGCAGGAAGAGGAAGCACACCACCACGGACAGGATGAACGCGATCACCTGGTTGCGGGTGAGCGCGGACATGCACGAGCCGATGGCGAGGAACCCGCCCGCGAGCAGGAGGCTCCCGACATACGCCGCGAAGATGGCGCCGTTGTCGGGTGAGCCGAGATAGTTGACGGTGATCCAGATGGGGAAGGTGAGCGCGAGCGCCACGGCCGTGAAGACCCAGGCCGCGAGAAACTTTCCGGCCACCGCCTGCCACAGCGTGATGGGCTGCGTCATGAGCAGCTCGATGCTGCCGCTCTTGCGCTCCTCCGCCCACAGCCGCATCGAGATGGCCGGGATCAGGAACAGGTACAGCCAGGGATGGAAATTGAAGAACGGTGCGAGATCGGCCTGGCCCCGCTCGTAGAACCCGCCGAGGTTGAACGTGAAGACGTTCGCGAGCACCAGGAAGATGATGATGAAGACGTATGCCAGCGGCGTGGCGAAGTAGCTGCGCAACTCGCGGCGCAGGATGATGCCGACACTACTCATTGAAAGCTCCCGTCAGGCCGTGATGGCACGGAATACTTCGTCCAGCCTCCCGGACTCCAGTTGCAGTTCCTTGAGCTTGAGCCCCTGACGCGTGGCGAGCTCGTTGAGCGCGCCCAGGATCGAGGCGCCCGCGCGCGGCAGGGCCGTGATGCGTCCGTCGCGCTCGTTCACTTCCACTTCCGCCACCGAGGGCAGCGCGGCCACCGCCGAGCGTGCCGCCGCGAGATGCTCGGGCTGCTCGAGGCGCAGCGACACGGCGTTGTGATAGCGCGATCGCGCGGCGAGCCCCTGCGGCGTGTCGTCCGCCACGATCTTGCCGCGCGCGATGATGATGGCGCGCGTGCACACCGCATCCACCTCTTCGAGGATGTGCGTGGAGATGATGATGACCTTGTCGCGCGTCATCTCGTTGATGAGCGTGCGCACCTCGTGTTTCTGATTCGGATCGAGCCCGTCGGTGGGCTCATCGAGAATGAGCACGGGCGGATCGTGGATCAGCGCCTGCGCGATGCCGACGCGGCGGCGAAAGCCTTTCGAGAGTGTGTCGATGTTCTGCGCGAGCACGCGTTCGAGCTGCAGACGCCCGATGACATACGCGAGGCGCTTGCGGCGCTGCTCGCCGGTGAGCTTGCGCAGCTCCGCGATGAATTCGAGGAAGCTGTACACGGTCATCTCGCCGTAGCTCGGCGCGCCCTCGGGCAGATACCCGAGGTTTGCCTTGGCGGCGAGAGTATCGGTCTCGACGTCGTGCCCGCAGATGCTCGCGCGGCCGCTCGTGGGCGTGATGAAGCCCGCGAGCATGCGCATTGTGGTTGTCTTGCCCGCGCCGTTCGGGCCCAGGAAGCCGAGCACCTCGCCCGGCTGCACCTCGAAGCTCACGTCGTCCACCGCCGTGAGGGTTTCGTACCGCTTGCAGAGATGTTCGGTCTTGATCATGCGAATGGCGCTTCTAGATAAGCCCTCAAGCCGAAAAGTTCCGTCACCCTGTGATACGAATGGGGGTCCGGATGCGGCGCGGGATTTTGAACGGTCCTTGCGGCCGAATTCAAGGTGACGGTTCCGTTACCCGGACGGGGAAATCAGCGGATGCGCGCCCGGTCCGTGGCGCGCCAGTAGCCCATCACTACCGCTGCGCCGGCCATGCCGCCGAGATGCGCGAAGTGCGCAACGCCGGTCTGTGTGTTCGTGACTCCGAGCACCAGTTCCAGCACGCCATACAGTGTCACGAAGAGCCACGCTGGCATCGGAATGGGCGGAAACAGCAGCAGGATTCGCTGACGCGGAAAGTTCAGCGCGAATGCGAGCAGCACGCCGAAGACTCCGCCGGAGGCGCCCACCGTGGCCGCGACACTGCCCGACATGGACGTGACGATCAGCTGCGTGACGCCCGCGGCGAGCACGGACGCAAAGTAGAACACAAGGAATCGCCGCGGCCCCCACACCTCCTCGAGCACGCGCCCGAAGATGAACAGCGCAAGCATGTTGAACAGCAGGTGCGTGAAGAGATCCGGCTGGTGGAGAAAGGCGTAGGTGATGAGCTGCCACGGCTCGAAGAACGGCGTGGACAGCGGCCAGAGCGCAAGCCGCGCCAGCGCGGGGCCCGGAAAAAGGAGCTCGAGCAGGTACATCACGCCGTTGGCGATGATGATGGCCTGAGTGGCCGGGGGGAGAGAGAAGGGCATCGGGAGGGAAGTGTATCCCAGTCGCGCAGGCCGGACCTGACTCGACCCGACATATCGTCAAGCCGCAGCGCGCACCGCATCCGTGAGGAAGCGCACCAGCTCGGGCGCTGCGCTGTGCGCGACATTGAAGCGTAAGCGTTGCGCGCAGTTGCGCGTGCACGAGAACAGCGACCCTTTCGCGAGCAGAATGGACTCCTCCAGTGCCCGGCGGGTGAGCGCGTTCACGTCCAGCGCATCCGGAACGCGGCCCCAGAGATACAGCCCTTCGGCACCGGCATCGTCGTCGAACGCGATGCCGGCGGACTCGAGCGCGATGCGTGCGTCGGCGCGCATTCTTGCAAGCCGTGCGCGGACGCTTTCCGTGTGGCGCAAGAATCGCCCGCTGTCCAGCACCTCGCTGGCTACGGCTTCGAGCAGCGCGGACCCGGAGAGCACCGAGAGCACCTTGCGCTCGACGAGCTGCGCGACGAGGCGCGCGTCCGCCGCCACGAAGCCGAGCCGCATCGAGGGCCCGATGAGCTTCGTGAAGCTGCCCACGTAAATCACGTGGCGAAGCCCGTCGATCTGGGCGAGGCGGACGCAGGGCCCGTTGTAGAGGTCGCCGTAGACATCGTCCTCGATGACGGCAAAGCCGTAGGTTTCCGCCAGCGTGAGCACGCGGTGGCACACGGCGGGCTCCGCGTTCGTGCCGGAGGGGTTGTGCAGCAGCGTCTGCACGAAGAAGGCGCGGGGCCGGTGGGCCCGGCACGCCGCTTCGAGTGCCTCGATATCCGGGCCGTTCGCGCGCCGCGGCACCGGCACCAGCCGGACGTGATGGGACCGAAGCTGTTCGAACAGGACGAAATAACCCGGATCCTCCACGAGCACGCTATCGCCGGGCGCAAACAGGATGCGCGCGAGCAGATCGAAAGCTTGCGACGCGCCAAACGTCGTCACGATGTTCGCCGGGCCGACCGGGATGCCTTTCTGTGCAAGCCGCGTGGCCAGTTGTTCGCGCAGCTCGCCCAGGCCTTGCGGCGCGCTCGGCCACCACGCGTGAGGCCGGCGCGCGTGGGTGATGCGCGCCAGCACGTTCATCGGCAGCGCCTCCGCGTACCAGGCGGGGGGCAGAAAGCCCGAGCCGGCCGCAATGATCTCGCCGGGATGCGAAAGTGCGGCGCGCGCGAGCGCAATGGCGTCGGTGCCCGGGTCGGTGAGCGATTCGATGACGGGCAGCGCCGGGGCGGATGCACGCCGCGCCACGAAAAAGCCCCGGCCGGCGCGCGACTCGATGACACCGCGCGCGACGAGGCGGTCGTACGCATCCACCACCGTGAAGGGGCTCACCTGGAGGAGCTTTGCCAGCTTGCGGATCGAGGGCACACGCGCGCCGTCGGGCAGCTGCCCGTGGCGGACGAGCTTCGTCACGCGCTCGACAATTTGATCCACGAGCGGGACGGAGGACTGTCTCGAGAGCTCAAACATGGCTCACGTCACCATGATCACACCCGTGGCGGCAAGCGCCACGGCCATCACGACGTTGAACGCCAGGCGCCGCGAGGGCCGTGTGAGAAACCCGCGCAGCGAGCTGCCGAACGCGGCCCACACCGCGATGCACGGCAGATTGACGGCGAACATCATGAGAATGAGGTACGTGCACGCGGTGACTGCGTTCATGTCGGTGGGCATGAAGAGGGCCACAGCCGTAAGCGACATCACCCACGCTTTCGGATTCACGAACTGGAACGCAACCGCCTGCATGAAACTTATGGGCCGCGCCGCGCGACTTTCGCGCAGCTCGCCGCTGCCGAGCAGCGTCCAGCCGAGATAGATCAGATAACCCGCGCCGACCCATTGCAGCACGGTGTGCAACACCGGCCAGCGATGAAACAGCGCACCCAGTCCGGCACACACCGCAATGATTTGCACAGCGCATCCGACGGAGATCCCGAGCATGTGCGGAACGGTGCGCCGGAAGCCGAACGCGGCACCGGATGCCGTAAGCATCACGTTGTTCGGCCCCGGCGTGATCGACATGACGAACGAATACGTCGCGTAAGGAATCGGATCGAACATGCTGCCTCCCGTACGCCGGGCAACGTACGGGTCGCAGCGGCGTGGCGGCAGATACACGCGCGCGTGGCCGCCACGCACTGTGCTGGCGCGGCAGCAGTACAGATGCCTCAGTTCGGCGGGAGCTGCCCACCGAGGCGATCGGCCGCGGAACGCAGCACAGGCAGGAAGCTATCTACCATTTCCCGCAGGGACACCCGCGAAGCCTGCGCGCCCACGTTCATGGCGGCCACCACTTCACCCACCACATTGCGCACGGGCACGGCGATGGAGCGCAGGCCGATCTCGAGCTCCTGATCGTTCAGCGCGTAACCCTGGCGGCGGACGGTGCTGAGAATGTCGTCCAGCTTCTTGCGCGAAGGCACGGTGTGCCGCGTATGCGCGCGAATCTCGGTGGAGGCGAGATGCTCGGTGAGCTGATCCGGCTCCAGATGCGCAAGGAGCACGCGGCCCAGCGCCGTGCAGTACGTGGGCACGCGGCTGCCGACGCGCAGGGTGACGGACATGATGCGGCGAGTGGCCGAGCGCGCGACGAACACGACGGAGTTGTCCTCGAGCACGCCGACGGACGAGGACTCATCCAGCGTACGGCTCACTTCCTCGAGCAGCGGTTGCGCGGCGATCGGCATCGGCGCGGTGGAGAGATACGCGTAGCCGAGATTCAGCACCTTCGGCAGCAGGTAGAACGTGCGCCCGTCCGTGCCGGCGTAACCGAGCTCACGCAGTGTGTAGAGACACCGGCGCACCACGGCTCGCGTGAGCCCCGTGGCGCGGCTCACGTCCGCGATGGTGAGTCGGCGATCGAACCCCGTGAACGCCCGGATGACATGCAGCCCGCGCGCGAGCGAGGTCATGAAATCGGGGTCGCCGGCACGAAAGAGTGCGTTATCCTGCTTGCTGTTCATCGTGTGGAAGCGAACGGTAAACGAACTGACCCGGGGGCGGAAGTTCCTCCCGGCGCGCCGGACTCGCAAGATGCACCTCGCGCGCGTGTTCGGTTACCGGACGAACCCTCTCCGTCCTGTTCGGAGCCCTGCAAATGACCGAAGCCTTCATCTGTGATGCCGTCCGGACCCCGATCGGCCGCTACGGTGGCGCTCTCGCTGCGGTGCGCGCGGACGATCTGGCTGCCATCCCGCTCCGGGCGCTGTTGAAGCGCAATTCCTCGCTCGAGCCCGCCGCGGTGGATGAGGTGGTGCTGGGCTGCGCGAACCAGGCGGGCGAGGACAATCGCAACGTGGCGCGCATGGCGGCGCTGCTCGCCGGGTTGCCGCCTTCCGTGCCGGGCATCACCGTGAACCGGCTGTGCGCGTCCGGGCTGGACGCGGTGGCCGCGGCGGCGCGCGCTCTGAAGGTGGGCGAGGCGGACGTGGTGATCGCCGGGGGCGTCGAGTCCATGTCGCGCGCGCCCTTCGTCATGCCGAAGGCCGACACCGCCTACAGCCGGCAGGCCGAGATCTTCGACACCACCATCGGCTGGCGCTTCATCAATCCGCTCATCAAGGCGCAGTACGGCGTCGACTCGATGCCCGAGACGGGCGAGAACGTGGCGGCCGAATACGCCGTGAGCCGCGAGGATCAGGATCGCTTCGCGCTGCGCAGCCAGCAGCGCACGGCGGCCGCTTATGAGCGCGGCTTCTTCGCATCCGAGCTCGTTCCGGTGGAGGTGCCGCAGAAAAAAGGCGCACCCGTCGTCGTCGCACGGGACGAGCACCCGCGCCCGGATACCACGCTCGAGCAGCTCGCGCGCCTGCCCACACCCTTCCGCGCGAACGGGACGGTCACCGCCGGCAATGCGTCGGGCGTGAACGATGGCGCCTGTGCGCTCCTCCTCGCCACGGAGGCCGCTGCGCGCCGCTTCGGGCTCACGCCCCGGGCCCGCATCGTGGCGGCCGCTTCCGCGGGCGTGGAGCCGCGCCTCATGGGCATGGGCCCGGTCCCCGCCGTGGGCAAGGTGCTGGCCCGGGCGGGCCTGCCGCTCGCACGCATGGACGTGGTGGAGCTGAACGAGGCGTTCGCGTCGCAGGCCCTGGCCGTGCTCCGCAGCCTCGGTCTGCCGGACGATGCGCCCCACGTGAACCCGAATGGCGGCGCCATTGCCCTGGGGCATCCACTCGGCATGAGCGGCGCCCGGCTCGTCACCACGGCGTTCTACCAGCTCCACGACATCCGCGGGCGCTTCGCGCTCTGCACGATGTGCGTGGGCGTGGGACAGGGGGCGGCCCTGATTCTCGAGCGCGTGTAGCCGGGGGCCCGGCAGGGCTTATCATTCGCGGGCCAACCGACAAGAGGCCTGAATTTCCGCATGGTCAAAGAAGGCGATCTGCTCTGGACGCCCGGTCCGGAGCGTGTGGAGCGCGCCCACCTCACCGCATACCTGCGTTGGCTCGAGCGCGAGCGCAGCCTCCGGTTCCGGAGCTATCACGAGCTCTGGGAGTGGTCCGTCACGGACATCGAGGCGTTCTGGCAGTCGCAGTGGGACTACTTCGGCATCCAGTCCTCGACGCCGGTCGAGAAGGTGCTCGGCTCGAAGAAGATGCCCGGGGCGCAGTGGTTCCCCGGCGCGCGGCTCAACTACGCCGAGCACTGCCTGCGAAAGGAACGGCCCGGCGCCACCGCAGTGCTGCACCTCTCCGAGCGCTCGCCGCTTGCGGAGCTGTCGTGGGAAGAGCTCGGTGGCAAGGTGCGCATCCTGGCCACACAGCTGCGCAAGCTCGGCGTGCAGCCCGGCGACCGCGTGGTTGCCTATCTGCCGAACATCCCCGAAGCGCTCATCGCGATGCTCGCCACCACGAGCATCGGCGCCATCTGGTCGAGCTGCGGCCCCGATTTCGGAACACGCGGCGTGCTCGACCGCTTCACGCAGCTTGCGCCGAAGGTGCTCATCTGCGTCGACGGCTACCAGTACGGCGGCAAGCCGTTCAACCGCAAGCCGGAAGTCGCGAGCATCATCGCGCAGCTCAATTCACTCGAGCACGTGATCTATCTGCCGTATCTGAATCCGTCGGATCGCGCACCGCTCTCGCCGCACACGGTGCTGTGGGACGATCTGCTCGCCCACCCGCCGGTGCCGAGGAGCGAGTTCCGTTACGAGCAGATGCCCTTCGATGCGCCGCTCTGGATCCTCTTCTCCTCCGGCACCACGGGGCTCCCGAAGGCCATCTGCCACAGCCACGGCGGCATCATCATCGAGCAGCTGAAGGCGCTGCATTTCCAGATGGATGTGCATCCGGGCGAGCGCCTGTTCTTCTTCACCACCACCGGCTGGATGATGTGGAACTTCCTCGCGAGCGCGCTGCTCGCGGACGTGGCGCCCGTGCTGTACGACGGCAACCCCGCGCATCCCGAGCCCGACATTCTCTGGAAGATGGTCGAGCAGTCCGGCACCGCGCTGTTCGGCGCGAGCCCGACCTACCAGTCCATTCTCGAGAAGGCGGGCTTTCAGCCGGGCCGCAAGTACGACATGTCGAAGCTCAACAGCGTGATGCTGGCCGGCTCGCCCGTCACCGCCGAATGCATGGTGTGGTTCTACGAGAACGTGAAGAAGGACCTGTGGGTCGCGCCCGGCAGCGGCGGCACGGACGTCTGCAGCGGCATCGTCGGCGGCGTGCCGACGTTGCCGGTTTATGCGGGTGAGATTCAGGGGCCGCTGCTCGGCGTGGCGGCTTATGCCTTCAACGAGCGCGGCGAGAAGGTGGTCAACGAAGTGGGCGAGCTCGTGATCACGCAGCCGATGCCGTCCATGCCGGTGTGTTTCTGGAATGATCCGGATGGCCGCCGCTACTTCGAGTCCTACTTCGCGGAGTTTCCGGGCGTGTGGCGCCACGGGGACTTCTTCCGCGTGAACGAGCGGCGCGGGTGCTTCGTGCTCGGCCGCTCGGACGCGACTCTCAACCGCCACGGCGTGCGCATCGGCACGGCGGAAATCTACCGCTCGCTCGCCGCCGTGGAGGAAGTGGACGACGCCCTGATCGTGAACCTCGACCTGCCGGGCGGGAAGTTCTTCATGCCGCTCTTCGTGAAGCTGAAGAACGGCTATACGCTCGATGAGTCCGTGACGGAGAAGATCCGCGCGACACTCCGGCGCGAATACTCGCCCCGGCACGTCCCGGACAAGATCTACGCGGTGAACGACATTCCCGTAACGCTCACCGGAAAGAAGCTCGAGGTGCCGGTGCGCCGCATCCTCATGGGCATGCCGATCGAGAAGGCGGCGAACCGCGACGCGGTCGCGAACCCGAAGGCGCTCGACTACTTCATCGAGTATGCCAAGACTCAACGGGACTATTCACTCACTTGAGCGATTGGCACGGTCGCGTGCATCGCGCCGGCCCTGGGGGAATCCAGATGGAAGAAGCACAACTGATCATCGGCGGCCGCGACGTGGCGGCCTCGAGCTCGGCAACCTTTGTTCGTCACAATCCGATCTCCGGAGAGGAGGCGACGCGCGCCGCCGCCGCGACGGTCGAGGATGCGAAGGCGGCCTGCGATGCGGCGGCGGCCGCCTTCCCGAAGTGGTCCGCGCTCGGGCCCAATCAGCGCCGCGCGATGCTCAACAAGGCGGCGGACCTGCTCGAGCAGCGCGCGAACCAGTTCGCCACGCTCGTGATGGCGGAAACCGGCGCGACCGCGGGCTGGGGGCATTTCAACATTCACCTCGCCGCGGGGATGCTGCGCGAGGCGGCGGCGATGACAACGCAGATCACGGGCGAGGTCGTGCCATCGGATGTTCCGGGCAACATGGCCATGGCCCTGCGGCAGCCGGTCGGCGTGGTGCTGGGCATCGCGCCGTGGAACGCGCCCATCATCCTCGGTGTGCGCGCCATCGCCATGCCGCTTGCGTGCGGCAACACGGTCATTCTGAAGGCCTCGGAAGTCTGTCCCGCCACGCATCGGCTGATCGCGGCTACGCTGCGCGATGCCGGGCTCGGGGATGGCGTGGTCAACCTGATCACGCACGACCCGAAGGACGCGGAGAAGATCGCGGAGACGCTGATCTCGCACCCGGCCGTGAAGCGCGTGAATTTCACCGGGTCCACGCGCGTCGGGAAGATCCTTGCGGGTATCGCGGCGAAGTATCTCAAGCCGATTCTGCTCGAGCTCGGTGGCAAGGCGCCGCTCGTGGTGCTCGAGGATGCGGATATCGATGCCGCCGTGAATGCCACGGTGTTCGGCGCGTACGCGAATTCGGGGCAGATCTGCATGTCCACCGAACGCGTGATCATTCACGAGAAGGTGGCGGACGAATTCGCGACGAAGCTCGCGAAGCGTGTGGCCGCGCTGCCCTGCGGGGATCCGCGCAAGGGCGATGTGGTGCTGGGGTCGGTGGTCGGCAAGCCGACCGTGGATCGTGTGACCACGCTCGTGAAGGACGCCGTGTCGAAGGGCGCGAAGGTGCTCACGGGCGGCGATTCGGACGGCACCGTGATGAAGGGCATCGTGGTGGATTACGTCACGCCGGACATGCAGCTCTTCCGCGAGGAAACCTTCGGGCCGCAGGTGTCCATCACGCGCGTGAAGGATACGGAGGAGGCCATCCGGCTCGCGAACGATACGGAATACGGCCTGTCCGCGGCCATCTTCACGCGCGACATCGCGAAGGGGCTGGAGCTCGCGAAGCGCATCGAGTCGGGCATCTGCCACATCAACGGGCCGACGGTGCACGATGAGGCGCAGATGCCCTTTGGTGGCGTGAAGGCCTCGGGCTATGGCCGGTTCGGCGGCAAGGCGGGAATCGATGCGTTCACCGAGACGCGCTGGATCACGGTGCAGCTGACGCCGCGGCAGTATCCGTTCTGACCGTCTCGCGCTCCGTTGAAACGCCGCCGCGTGGGGAACTGCGCGGCGGCGTTTTGCTTTGGCGTGCGCGGCTGCTTCAGCCTTTGACGGTCGAGAGGCGATCGACGGACATGCGCTCCAGCATCCACCCCGGGTATTCGGGCGTGAGCGCGGACACCTGGTCGAGGGTCGCCAGCTCCTCCGGCGTGAGTTTCACGGTGGTGGAGGCGATGTTGTCGTCGAGCTGGGCCCGGTTCTTCGCGCCGATGATGATCGACGTGACATGTGGCTGATGCAGGAGCCACGCGAGCGCGATGCGCGCGACGGAGGCGTTGTGCGCCTCGGCGATGGGCTTCATCGCATCGATGATGCGGAACGCTTTTTCGCGGTCCACCGGCGGGAAGTCGAACGTCGTGCGGCGCGCGCCTTCCGGGCCTTGCGAGTCGCGTGAGAACTTGCCCGAGAGCAGGCCGCCCGCGAGCGGGCTCCACGGGAGGATGGCGAGCTGCTGATCGCGCGCGAGCGGCACGATTTCGCGTTCCAGATCCCGGCCCGCAATGGTGTAGTACGCCTGGATGCTCTCGAAGCGGGCGAGATGGCGCTTGTCGGAAATCCAGAGTGCCTTCGTGATCTGCCAGGCCGCGAGATTGCTCACGCCGAGGTAGCGCACCTTGCCGGCGCGGACGCAGTCGTTCAGCGCGTCGAGCGTTTCCTCGAGCGGCGTCAGCGGGTCTTGCCCGTGGATCTGGTAGAGATCGATGTAATCCGTCTGCAGGCGCTTCAGGCTTTCGTCCACCGCATTCAGGATGTGCACGCGGGACAGACCGAGCTGGTTGGGCTTCGGCCCCATGCGGCCGAGCACCTTCGTGGCGATGACCACATGGTCGCGCGGCACGCGCAGGTTGCGCAGCGCCTGGCCGGTTGCGATTTCGGAGCGGCCGGCGGAGTAGACGTTCGCGGTATCGATGAAGTTGATGCCCTGGTCGAGCGCGGCGCCGACGAGCGCATCGACCTCGGGCTGCTGCAGTTGGCCGATGGCCGCCCACATGCCTTCGCCGCCGCCGAACGTCATGGTGCCGAGGCACAGCTCGGAGACGAGCAGGCCCGTGTTGCCGAGTTTCTTCATGCGCATGAGCGTGAGTCCTCCGTCCTTCTGGCGCGGTCTCGATCCGGTTCCGGTGCGAGCGTATTCTACGGGCGCCCGGCAGGCGCGTGCCGGGCCGCGTCGTGCCGTCGCGCGGCGTCTGCGTCCAAGGCGCGAACCGATGCGCAGGCGGCCGCACGCTCGGGGAGCAAATCACGGTCCAATCCGGGGCCATCCATCACACGCCGAACGCGAGGGGAGGAGAAACGTGGATCTGCAGCTGAAGGGCCTCAAGGCCATCATCACCGGCGCGAGCAAGGGCATTGGCCTGCGCATCGCGCAGCTCTTCGCGGACGAAGGCGTCGATGTCGGCATCTGCGCGCGCACGGAAGCGGACGTACGCAAGGCCGTGGAGGGGCTCAAGGCGAAAGGCGTCAATGCCATCGGCGACGTGGTGGATGTGGCGAAGGGCGATGAGTACGTCGCGTGGATCGACTCGGCCGTGAAGCGTCTCGGCGGGCTCGACATCTTCGTGCACAACGTGACCGCCTCGCCGTCGAACCCCGGCCTGCGCGGGTGGGATCTCGCGTACAACATCGACATTCTGGGCGCCGTGCGCGGCGTGGAAGCCACGGTGCCGCACCTGAAGCAGTCGAAGAACGCTGCGATCGTGATGATCGCCAGCATCTCGGGCGTGATGTCGAAGGCGCTGCCCGCGCCGGGTGTGTACGCGTACGGCGCGGCCAAGGCCGCCGTGATCTCCTACGGCGCGCAGATCAGCAAGGATCTGGCGAAGCACGGCATCCGCGTCAACATGGTCTCGCCGGGCCCCATCTACTTCGAAGGCGGCCCGTGGGATCGCATCAAGGCACGCATGCCGCAGGCCTATGAGGATGCGCTCAAGCACTGCGTGATCGGCCGGCTCGGAACCCCCGAGGACATCGCCAACGCCGTCGCCTTCCTCGCGAGCCCGCGCTCCGCATTCACCGTCGGCCAGAACCTGCACGTCGACGGCGGCTACATGCAGCACGTGGCGTTCTGATCACCGCCCCTCCACGAGCGCCTCTGCGCGGCGGCTGCAGCGCATCCTGCAGGCGCGGCGCCCGCCCCCCCGCCGCGCACCC
>JADGHX010000116.1 GCA_019683695.1 Steroidobacteraceae bacterium | reverse complement strand
GCCCAATCGTGTCCTCCAGCTCGATGCTGTAGTAGTCGATGGCCATCGTCGTGCGATTCCACACCGGGCTCTCGAACGGGAAGCGCACCACCGTGCCGATCGTGATCGTGTCGGCCTTTTCCGGTTTCAGGTTCACGTTGCCCGAGCGCGCCTCGCGCTCGAACGGGAAGTTCGGGCCGTTCGAACCTAGGAAGCCGTTCGGGTCGGCGTCGAAGAGCGAGGTGCCCGAGCCGATGATCGCGGAGCACAGCGCCTGCACCTGCGCGCGGTTCGGGTTGCCCGGCACGTTGCCGTAATCCGCTTCCGTCGTGATCGTGCAGGGGTCCTCGTCCGGCTGCGACACCACGGCCTGCGTGACACCGAGATACAGCTCGGCGATGTTGGGTGCGCGGTTCGCGAACTGATAGCCGCCGCGGAAGCTCAGGAAGTCGTTCACCTTCCAGGTCGCGAGGCCCTTGTAGGTCCAGCTGCCGCCGGAGTTGTCGTAATCCGAGAAGCGTCCGCCCAACTCGAGATTCAGCTCCTTCACGAGCGGCAGTTCCGAGAGCACGGGCACGAGCAGCTCGGCGTACACCTCTTTTACCGTCGTCTCACCCTGCGTGTTCGCGGCAGCGAAGAGGCCCACCGGCGTGTCGAGGATCGACTCGGTGTCGTTCAGCGTGTCCGGATCGAACACGACAAAGTTCTTGCGCCAGGAAGCACCCAGCGCGCCGCGCAGCTCGCCCGCGGGCAGGTTGAACAGGCCGCCCTGGAAGTTGAGCTCGGCGACGTTCTGATCGAGGTCCGTCACGTTCTTCATGCGGACCGTGATCGCGTCGAGGCAGTCCTGCGAGGGCGTGAAGTACTCGAAGATCGGCAGACCGGTTGTACAGGTGCTCACGTAGCTGCCGGTGGCCGTGAACGTCTGACCCTTGCCGTAATTCGGTGAGGCCACGACACGGCGCAGGCGCTCGCGCGAGACCCAGCCGTTGGTCAGGTAGTTGAGCACGCGCGTCTCGCCGTGGGACACGTGCGCATCCCACGTCCAGTCCTTGACGGGGAGCTTGCCCTCGAGGCCGATCATCAACTGGTACACCGTGCTTTCGTTTTCGGCCTGACGCGGTCCCACGAAATCGACGTACCGATCCACCTGGAACGACGCGTTCGGGTCCGGACGGGAATCGAGCAGCGCGGCGAGCTCCGGCGGAATCGGGTGAGCGGCATCGCGCGGCACGGTGAAATTGAACGTGGCACTGGTGGCCGGTGCGATCGTCGAGGTGGTAAGCACCTCGGTGGAGCTGAGGTTCGCCTGCACGAACATGCTGAAGGTGTCCGTGAAGTCGAACACGGCGCGGCCGAAGAGCGAGTACCGGTCGAGCGGGCTCGACAGATTCTGGCTGCGCTCGGGCTGCACGAGCAGGCCCTGGATGGTCTCCTTGATGCCATCCATCGGGCCGTTGTATCGAATCGAGGACGCATCCGGGTTGCCGAGGACGATCGTGTTCTTGAACAGCGTGCCGTCGGGGTTCACGAAGAACGGCGTGGAGCGGTTCACGCCGGAGAAGCCCGCGAAGATGGTGTCCACCGCCGCCTGCGACGGCAGGTTGGTGGCTGTGGGGATGTACGACGACACATGGACCAGCTCGCCGCCGCCGGTGGTGCCCGGGTCTTCCCACGCGCTGGTGTAGAACTCGCGATCGCGCTGCTGGACGGCGCCACGGCGTGAGAACTCGGCGCCGAACATCACGTTGCCGCGGCCATCGCCCAGGTTCGAGCCGACAAGGGCGCTGAAGCGTGTCTCGCTGCCGTCGCCCTGCTCGGTGATGCCGGACTGCAGGTCGAGCGCGAGACCCTCGAAGTCACGCTTGAGCTTGAAGTTCACCACGCCCGCGATCGCATCCGCGCCGTACACCGAGGACGCACCGCCGCTGATGACCTCCACGTTGGCGATCGCCGCGGAGGGAATCGAGTTCACGTCCACGGTCAGCGTGGCGTTCGCCGGCTGCGCGCGCCGCCCGTCCACGAGCACGAGGCTGCGATTCGGGCCGAGGCCGCGCAGGTCGAGGCTCGAGATGCCGGGGCTGCTGAAGGCGTTGGCGACGATCGACTGCGCGGCGAACTGCGTCCCGGCCGGCTGGAACTGCGGCAACTTGTTGAGCGCCGCCTCGACGCCCACGTTGCTGATGTTCTCGAACTGCTCGACGTCCACCGTCACGATCGGGCTCGGAGCCTCGAGGTCCCGGCGCACGATGCGCGAGCCGGTGATCTGCACCGTCTCCAGCTCCTCGAGCTGCTGATCCCCCGCCTCCTGTGCATGGCCCGGCGCCCCCGCCGCCGCGGCCAGTGCGGCCGCCACCGCCAGCGCAACCCGCGTGTTCCGCCCCTGTGAGGACACCGGATACCGGTGCAGGCCCGCACGCGTGTTGAACGTCACCCCTCTGCGCGTGTTCATCGTCACCCCTTCTTGATGTGTAGCTTGCTATCGGACGGGCCTGGGGCCCGTCCGTGTGTGGTCTTGTGCTGGAGACGTGGCCGCATCGAAAACCCGCAAAACGAGCCCCCTGTCCCTGAATGCAGTCACGTGTTGCGCGGCGGCATCGCTCTGAGCTAGCGTGCGGGAGACCGAGGGGGGCGCTGGGGATGTTGTTCAGGAATCAGAAGGGGGGCTCGCAGGCAGTTTCCGTGCGGGGCGGGGACTCGCGCGCCGCGCTGACGGCGGAGTTCCGGCCGATGCTGATGCGCTATTTTTCCCGGCGCCTGAGCGAGCGCGGCGAGGTGGAGGACCTGGTCCACGACGTCCTGACGCGGCTGCTCGGCAGCGGCCAGATCGGCGCCCTCCAGAACGAGCGCAGCTACATCTTCCAGACGGCACACCGCGTGCTCATCGACTGGCTGCGAAAGCGCGACACCCACCACGTGCGCGACCACGAGAGCTTCGATCCGGAGCTGCACACGATTGAGGATTTCGCCGCCGACCGCGTTCTTGCAGGAAGGGATGAGCTGGAACGCGCGACCGCCATCCTCGAGGAGCTGCCGGAGCGCACCCGCGCCATCTTCCTGCTGCGCAGGCTGGAAGGGCTGCGCTACGCGGAGATCGCGAAGCGGCTGGGCGTGTCGGTCAGCACCGTCGAAAAGCAGATGTGCTTCGCGCTGAAGCATCTGATCGAGGGCATGAACCGGCCATGACGATTCGGGAAGAGGCCGTGCGGTGGCGGGTGCTGCGGGACCAGCGCAAGCTGACCGCGGCGGAAGCACGGGCTTTCAGCGAATGGCTGCAGGATCCGCGGCACGCGGCCGCTTACGAGGAGGCCGCGCGAAGCTGGGCCCTCATCCGGCCGGATGCGGGGAACGCCCGGCTCGAGCGCCTGCGCGCCGAGGCGCTCGCGCTCGCCCCGGCGCCGCCACGGAGCTGGTACCGCCCCGCACTTGCCGCGGCGGCAGTGGGCGTGCTGGCTGTTGGCGCGGCACTGATCTGGTATCGGGCGAGCACGCCTGCCGTGCGCGCACCGGTCGTTGCGAGCGCCGGCCTCACGACCATGCGCGATTACGTCACGGCGAAGGGCGAGCGCCTCGAGATCACGCTACCGGACGGCAGCAACGTGAGTCTCAATACCGATACGGCCCTCGACGTGGAGTTCTCGGAAGGGCAGCGCCTGGTCCGCCTGCGCCGCGGACAGGCGATCTTCAGTGTGGCCAAGGACAGCGCCCGTCCGTTCCTGGTGCAGGCGGGCGATCGTCAGGTACGCGCGACCGGCACGCTCTTCGACGTTTATCTCGCGCAGGATCGGCTGCAGGTCGTGCTTGCCGAAGGCGAAGTGATCGTGACCCGGCTCCATTCAGGCGAGCGCGCGGCGCGCCCGGTGCGGCTGTCACCCGGGCAGGCGCTCGTCGCGCGGCCGGGCGCCGCAGACGAAGTGCAGACGCGGGATGCCCGGCGGGCGCTGCGCTGGCGCGATGGGTTCGTCGAATTCAACGACACGAGCCTCGCGGAAGCGGTTGCGGAGATGAATCGGTACTCGGATCGCCCGGTCGTGCTCCGCGACGCGCGCACGGGCGCGTTGCGCATCAGCGGCGTGTTCCGAACCGATGAGCCGGAGCAGTTCCTGAACGTGATCCAGGAAGTGCTGCCCGTCCGGGTGCACACCTCGCCGGACGGGCAGGCCGAAATCGCGGGGCGCTGATTGCTTGGCTGCGCGGGCGATACGCGGCCTCGCGCGACGGCTGGGACGCCTCCCTCGCCGCCCGCTCGTGCTGCTCGTCGCCGGCGCGGCCTTCCTGCTGCAGGTGCCGGAGGGGCTCGCGCAGCAGGGCGCCGGTGCCACCGAAGCGCGGGTGGATTTCAACATCGCCTCCCGGAATCTCTCCGACGCGCTCATCGAGCTCGGTCGTCAGGCCGGCGTGCAGATTGCTTTCCAGCCGCAGCTCGTTCGCTCGCGCCGCGCACCGGCGCTCAAGGGCCGCTACACCGTCGGCGAGGCCATACGCCGGCTGCTGGCCGGCTCGGGCATGTCCGCCCGGCGCGGCGCGAGTGGCGCGTGGATCGTCGAGGCGGACGCGCGTAATACCGGTCGTGCCGATGCGCAGGACGGTGAGCCAGGCGCGCTGGCTGAAGAAGTCACGATCACCGGCTCCCGCATCGTGCGGAGGGACCTGGACGCGGCAAGCCCCATCGTCACGATCGAAGGCGAAGTCTTCGAGCGCATGAGCAATGTGGGCGTGGAAGCCGCGCTCGTCCGGCTGCCGCAGTTCCAGCCCGCCGGTACGCAATTCGAGTCGCAGGCCATCGTCGCGAACGCGTTCAGCAGCCCCGGCATTTCGAGCCTGGACCTGCGCGGGCTCGGGCCCAATCGCAGCCTCGTGCTCGTGGATGGGCGGCGCGCGCAGCCGGCGAACGCGACGCTCACCGTGGACGTGAATTCGATCCCGCTGGCCGCGATCGACAGCGTGGAAGTGATCAGCGGCGGCGCTTCGGCCGTGTATGGCGCCGATGCCATCGCGGGCGTGGTGAACTTCAAGCTGAAGCGCGACTTCCAGGGCGTGGCGGTCGATCTGCAGTCCGGTATCACGCAGGCCGGCGACGGCAACGAGACACGCTTCAGCGCCGTGGTCGGCGCGAATCTCGCGGACGGTCGCGGCAACGTGCTGTTCGGCGCCGAGTGGGCGCGGCGCGGCGCCGTCCAGCAGCGCAACCGGGATTTCTTCACGGAGGCCTGGGCAGACCCGGGCACGCCGGGCGGGGAAGGCGGCGGCGATCTGCGGAACGTGACGTCGTATGTGCCGAACGCCGCGAACCTGCCGTCGCAAGCCGTGGTGGACGCGATCTTTGCGGACGGCCCGCCGGTGAGCAACGCGACCGCGTTCTACATCAATCCCGACGGAACGCTGTTCAAGAACTCGCTCGTGCCGGGAAATCCGGCTGCATCCGCGGTCGGCTACACCGGCCCCATGGAAGGCATCAAGCTCACCGATCAGGGCGTGCTCGTGCAGCCGGAGCGCACGCAGAACCTGTCGAGCCCACTCGACCGCTACTCCCTGTTCGGGCGCGCGGTGTTCGATCTCAGCGACCGCGTCGGCATGGTGGTGCAGGGGAATTTCAGCTCGAACGACGTGCTGACCACGTCCACCATCGCGCCGGCCACCACGGCCACGTTCAACACCGTGATCCCGCGCGACGCGGAGCACCCGTTGCCGCCGGAGCTCGCGGCCCTGCTCGACTCGCGACCGAACCCGGACGCGCCCTTTCAGGTGGATCGCTATCTCGACTTCCTCGGGCCGCGTCGCGCGGAAAACCAGAGCACCGTGTATCAGGTGCTGCTCGGCTTCAACGGCGAGCTGCCCGTCGCGGACTGGACGTGGGATGCGCATGTTTCGCACGGCGAGACACGCCTGGTGAATTACCTGAAGAACGGCTGGGCCTCGCGCGAGCGGCTGCGCCGTGTCGTCGCCTCGCCGAACTACGGCAAGGGACAGACGTTCACGTCTGCCGGCAGCTACGTGAGTACCTGCACCACCGGCTTGCCGATCTTCGAGTACTTCACGCCTTCGCAGGACTGCATCGATGCGATCTCGATTCGCATGAAGAACCTGACAGATCTCGAGCAGAGCGTCGCCGAGCTCAACGTGCAGGGCGGCCTGTTCGATCTTCCGGCCGGCACGCTGCGGGGCGCCGTGGGCGCCTCATGGCGGAAGAACTCGGTGCTGTTCGATCCGGATGCGCTCAACGACACCGAGTCGGTGCTTGATGCGCCCATCGGCCTGTTTGCAGCCGCGAACACGCAGGGCGAGACGAAAGTGAAGGAGCTGTACGCGGAGCTGCTCATGCCGGTGCTGGCCGATCGCCGATTCGTGCAGGAGCTCAATCTGGAGCTCGGTGGGCGCTACTCGGATTACAACCTGTCGGGCGGCAGCTGGACGTACAAGGGCCTTGCGACCTGGAGGGTCAACGAATTCCTGAGCTTTCGCGGCGGATACCAGTACGCCAACCGCGCGCCGAACATTGCGGAGCTCTACCTCGGCGTCACGCAGCAGGTGGTGTCTCAGCCGGATCGCGATCCGTGCACCGTTACCACTGCCGCGGCGTACGGAAACGTGCCGAGCAATCCGAACCGTGCCCAGGTGCAGGCGCTCTGTTCCGCAATCATCGGCAGCGGGACCTCACTGTTCGATCTGGACCCGGACAACTTCCTCGGGCAGAACGGCCCGAACTTTCCCTTCGAGCGCGAAGCGCGCACGGGCAACGTGAACCTGAAGCCCGAGAAGGCGGACACCGTCACCGCCGGTGCCGTGATGCGCTTTCCGTTCGACAGCCCGGTATGGGATCGCACGACGATCTCCATCGACTACTACAGCATCAGGCTGGAGGACACGATCGGCCCGCTCGCCGCGACGACCATCTACCGCGGCTGCTTCAACGCGGACGGTGTGAGCAACCCGACGTATTCGCTGGACGATCCGAACGGCTACTGCCGGCTCATCAAGCGGGACCCGGTGACGGGCGGGCGGCTGCAGGTGACGGCGCCACTGGAGAATCTCGGCCTCACGGAAACCTCCGGCATCGACCTGCAGCTCAGCTGGCGCAGCGAGCTTGCGGATATGGGCCTGCCCGCACCCGGCACGCTGGCGCTCGACCTGATGTTCAACTACCTGCTCGATTTCACGAGCCAGACGACGCCCTTCTCGCCGAAGCTGCAGAACCGGGGCGCGTTCGGGCAGCTCGGCACCGGCGGCATCCAGACCGGCCAGTATCGGTATCGCTCGTTCACGACACTCTCCTGGCTCCACGGTGGGCGCATCGTCGGGCTCAACTGGCAACACCTGCCGTCCATTCACAACGCCGCGTGGGTGATCAATCACGACACGCCCGTGCAGGGTGCGGGCTCGTACGATCTCGTGAACGTGTTCGGCAGCTGGCAGGTGAGCCCGGCGCTCTCGTTCCGCGCCGGGATCGACAACCTGTTCGATCGCGAGCCCGAGATCGTCGGCCGGGAGGAGGGCGTCACGAACGCCCGCGGCGAGACGGTGCCCGCGTTCTACGACCTGCTGGGCCGGCGCTTCTACGCCGGCGTGACCGTGAACTTCTGATCAGATCATTTGCACGACCGCGCCATCGGGGTCGCGCACGTGATAGCCGTATTCCCAGTTGTCCTCGGGCGTGAGGCCGCGCTTCTTCAGAATGCGCGTCACCTCGTCCTTCCTGAAGTTCTGCACCTTCACGCCGAAGTGATCGATCATGCCGGCCGGGCTCGCCTGGCGCAGGGACACGATCACGCGCTTGCGGCCGAGGCGCAGGATCTTGTGCTCCTTGTCCTCGCCCAGCGGCCTGAGGTCGAACAGGGACTGATAGAACTGCGCCGAGCGCTCGAGGTCGCTCACGAACACGGAGGTGTGGTCGATGCCCTCGGCCACGAGGCCTTCGGGTGCCGAATCCTGCGCGCGCGCCGAGCCCGCTGCGACCAGCGCCGCAAGGCCCTGGATCAGCTCGCGCCGCGACAGCCGGCCTGTCTCATACCGCTGCACCAGGTCCGAAATGATCGGTGTCATGTGAGCCCTTTCCGTCAAACGATGTGTGCGCCCAGCTCGCGCGCGCGGTGCACGAGCCCCGGCCAGGCATTCGCGATGAACAGCCGGGGATCGCCCCACTGCGCATCGAATTCCTCCGTGGGCCGGGCCTCGATCATGTCCTGCACGCTCATGCCCTGCGCGAGCAGATCGGAGAGGCGCCTCTTCAGCGTGGCGAGCATCTTGTGCTCGGCCTCGAGATCCGCGCGCCCTTGAACGGGGCCCACGCCGGGGATCACCTGGGTCTGATCGTTGCAGAGCTTTGCGAGCGTCTCGGTCGCCTCTGCCATGCCGCCGATCCAGCCGTTCGTGCAGTAGTCGAGAATCGGATACGAGCCCACCGACAGCACGTCGCCCGCGACGAGCACATTCGCCTTGCGGAAGAAGACATAGATGTCGCCATCCGTGTGGGCCTGAGGCAGGTAGCCGTAGTCGATCTGTTCGCCGCCGAACTCGAGACTGCCCTTTGTGTAGAACGTCTGGTTCGGCTGGGCTTCCTTGGGAAGCGGCTCGTACACGCGGTGCTCCCATTTCGAGTTCACGTCTGTGGTGAGCCACAGGCGCGTGTTCTCGTGCGCAAGGATGCGCGTGCCCGCACGCCCGAGCGTGCGATTCGAGCCCGTCTGATCCCAGTGCCAGTGCGTGTTGAAAAGGGTGTGCACGCGCGAGGCGCCGGTTCGCTCCCTGACGAGCTTCAGAACTTGCGCAGAGTGCTCGGGCGAGCCGCCATCCACGAGCAGCACGCCTTCGGGCGAGTTGAACACCGTGACATTGCCGCCCCCGCCTCGAATGAGGAACAGGCGCTCGGCCAGCTCAGTGACCGTGAGCTCGGTTTTCGATGCGCCACCGCGCGGCGCACTCGCGCCACGGGACAGAGTGGGCAGCGCGGACAGCGCGGCCGCGGCGGGCACGGCCGCCCGCAGGAACGCGCGTCGATCCATCGTTCTTCGAATCGCCAAGAATCTTTCCTCGTACAGGGCCGCTACTGCGGCGGCAACAGCACATTGTCTCCCGGAACCCATGGCTTGATGCGCGGTGTGAGCGCGGCCGGCCAGTTGGGCGCTTCCGCGCGCTCCGCCTTCGCGCCGAGCGACCGCAGCAGCGCAGCCGTTTCGGTGCGCACCTCCGGCACGCGCTCGTTGAAGCCTTTCGGGATGCGGCCCAGCGCGAAGTCGATCGGCGACAGGCCGTTGTTGTCCAGCACGTCAAGCTCGGCACCATCGGCGACCAGGCGCTGGATGATCCTGTTCCAGCCACGCAACGCGGCGCTGTGAAGGGCCGTTTCGTTGAAACGCGTACGGGCGTTCACGTCCGCTCCTGCGGCGCGCAGCAGGGAGTACACCTCGAGCGCCTGCTCCTCCGTATAGAAGGCGCCCCGCGTCGGGGAATTGATCCAGCCTTTGCCCACGGCCGCCATGAGTGGCGTATCGCCGTTGTAGTTCGGCAGGTTCGGGAGCGCGCCGTGCTGAAGAAGCAGCTTCACGACGGGGATGTCACCGGCCTTCGCCGCGCGGATCAGCGGCGTGACGCCGATGTTGAGCATGGGCTCGGTGTACCGGTCGTAAGGCACGTTCCGGTAGGGGATGCGCAGCTTCGTCTGCGCGTTCGGATTCGCTCCCCGCTTCAGCAGGAGCTCGATCACCTCCAGCCCCGTGGTCTTGTCGAGCGCGGGCAGCTCGACGCGGCGGCCTTTCGGGAGCGTGTTCATGTCCACGGCGGCGTAGAGCGGCGTCTGGCCGTAGAAGTCCCACAGGTTCACGTCCGCGCCGGCCTCTTCGATGAGATAGCGCGCGAAGTCCCAGTGAACGTTCATCAGCGCCATGATCAGCGGCGTGACGCCATCCGGATCAGGGAGATTCACGTCGGCCTTGTGGCGGATCAGCTCGCGCGCACACTCCACGCAGCCTTCGCGCGCGGCATACAGCAAGGCGGTGAAGCCGCCGCGATTCATGTCCTTCGGCCGGCCTTCGGCGGTGACGCGCCGCTGCCAGTCCCGCACCGTGGCCCGGGCATCGACCTTCGCGCCGTGCTCCAGCAGCAGGCGAATCATCTGCGGCTGGCTTTGCGCGGCCGCCCACATGAGCGCGGTTTGGCCGCCCCACTGTTCCGTGGCGTTCGGGTTGGCGCCGCGCTTCAGCAGCACGCGCGCGGCGTCCACGCGACCGGTGCGCGCCACGGCCATGAGCGCCGTCTGGCCTTCGGCATTCGGCGATTCCACGTCTGCCCCGGCCCGCAGCAGCGCCTCGAGCACCGGAGCGCTGCCGATCTCGGCCGCGGCCGACATGGGCGTGGCCCCGTATTCATTCTGAGCCTTCACGTCTGCGCCGCGCCGGATGAGCTCCTGCACCAGCTCCACATCACCGAGCTGCGCGGCCCAGTGCAGGGCGGTGGTGCCGTCAGCGTCCTTCTGCCTGACATCCGCTCCCTGGCGGATCAGCTCGAGCGCCGCATCCCGCTCGCCGCGCTCCACGAGACGCACGAGTGCGGGCTCGTTCGTCGTGGCACTGGGTGCGGGAAGCGAGGGCGGGGAGGCCGTCGCCGTGCTTGCCGCCAGCGCCGGGGTGAGCAGCAAGGCACAGACGGCCAGCGAGACCCGGGGCGCGGAACGCATCAGACCTCCGCGAACGTGCCCGTGCTGTTGCCCAGGGATTTCACCGGAACGCCGGCGCGGTCGAGCATGGTCAGCAGCAGATTCGCGTGCGGCGTGTCCTGCGGGTAGTGCAGGTGCTGGCCGCCCTTGATGCGACCGTAGCCGCGCCCGACGATCACCGAGGGCAGCGGATCGTTGTTGTGCAGGTCGCTGTTGCTCATGTTGCTGCCGAACAGGATGATCGAGTGGTCGAGCATCGTGCCGTCGCCATCGGGCATGGTGGACAGGCGCTTGACGAACTTCGAGAACAGATCCGTGTGATACGTCTGGATCTTCACCAGGCGCGCGATCTTGTCCGGATTGTTCTGGTGATGCGAGAGCGGGTGGAACGCATCCGGCACGCCGATCTGGTTGTACGTGCGCATGCTCACTTCCTTCGCGATCATGAAGGAAACCACGCGCGTCTGGTTCGACTGCCACGCAAGCCCCATCAGCTCGAACATCATGCCGATCTGCTCGGCGAAGTTCTCGGAGGCGCCAAGCGGCGCATCGGGCAGCTGCATGCCCGACTCACTCGAATTCGCCATCTTCTGCACGCGGCGCTCAATCTCGCGCACGGAGTCCAGATAGTCCGCGAGCGTCGCGCGGTCCGCAGGCCCCAGTGAGCGGCTGAGCTTGTGAGCCTTCTCCGTGATGTGATCGAGCAGGCTGCCGGATTCACGCACGATCGCCTTGCGCTCCTCCTCCGTGTCTCCCTGCCCGAAGAGCTGGTAGAACACCTTGCGCGGGTTGTGCTCCATCGGCAGGGGCTGCAGCGGCGTGCGGAACGACACGGTGCTCGCAAACCCGCAACCGACGCCCGGTGCACAGGAGACGCCGCCGGCGCTTTCGCCGGCCAGCTCGAGTGAAGGCAGCGTCGTGTCCTGCCCGATGTAGCGCGCGGCGAGCTGATCCGCGGTCACGCCGAGCTCGCCCCCGGCTTCACGGTTTGCGGGCCCGTAGCAGGACAGCCACGTGCCCGCGATGATGCCGTGGGGATCCGAGCTTTCTCCGCCCTTGTTGCGCAGGCCGGTGACGATCGTGGTGTACTCCCTGAAGGGCTCGAGCGGCTTCAGGATCGGCGAGAACTCGAAATCCTTGCCCGTCGTCTTCGGCATCCAGTAGTCCATGACCGCGCCGTGGGGGAAGTACACGAACCCCAGCCGCGGGCGCGGAGCGGCCGCGGTGTTGGCGAGCGCCGTCGCGGCGGGAATCATGGCATCCAGCAACGGCAGGGCGATCGCCGCGCCTGCACCCCGAAGCACCGTACGTCGTGAAAGGTGTTTGCGTGTGATGAACATGATGAACCTCGCGAATTCTCGCTAGCGCTCGCGCGCTTGGGCGGGCAGCGCAGCCTGCTTCACGTCGGGAGCGGCCGAACGCTGCATCTGAAATGCGTCGCTGGAGACGATGCTCATCACCAGCGTCTGGAACCGGTAGTCATCGGCCGCGGCACGACGCACGATGGCGCGCACCGTCGGCATGTCCGTGTATTCGAGGCTGCGCCCGAGCGCGTACGTCATGAGCTTCTCGGTCAGGTTCTGCACGAACTGCTCGGGCCGCGCGAGCAGGGCGTTGCGCAGGTCGTCCGGCCCGTTGAGCTTCGTGCCATCCGGCAGCACACCTGAGGCGTCGATGTCGGAGCCCGCGAAGCGATCACGCTCGCGATACTGGCCGACGGCATCGAAGTTCTCCAGCGCGAGGCCGAGCGGATCGAGGATTCCGTGACACGAGTTGCAGCTCGGGTTGCTGGCGTGCAGGGCCATGAGCTCGCGCACCGTGCGCGGCTTCTCGTGCGCCTGGTTCTCCTTCAGCGCCTGCACGTTCGGCGGCGGCGCGGCGGGCGGCGTGCCCCAGATGCGATCCAGGATGAACTGCCCGCGCAGCACGGGCGCCGTGCGGTTCGGGTAGGAGGAGACCATCAGCACCGCGCCCTTGCCGAGCAGGCCGAAGCGGACGGAGTCCTTGAGCTGCACACGCCGGAAGTGAGGGCCGCGCACGTCGCGGATGCCGTAATGGAGCGCCAGACGCTCATTCAGGAAGGTGTAGTCCGCCCTCAGCAGGTCGAGCACGCTGCGGTTCTCGCGGAAGACGCTGTCGACGAAGAGCTTCAGCTCTTCCTTGAAGTCCTCGCGGATGTCGCCGTTCAGGTTCGGGAACACGACCCCATCGGGCACGATCTCCTCGAGCTTCGCCATGTTCAGCCACTGGAACGCGAAGTTCGAGGCGAGCGTCTGCGAGCGCCGGTCCGCCAGCATGCGGCGCACCTGCGCGGCGAGCACCTCGGGCTCATGGAGCTTGCCGTGCTCGGCCACTTCGAGCAGCTGCGCATCCGGCACGCTGCTCCACAGGAAGAACGACAGCCGCGAGGCCAGCTCCAGATCCGAGATGCGGAACGCGGATCCCGGCTGCAGATCGCCCGGCGGCACGTTGGCGCGATAGAGGAATTCCGGGTCCACGAGCAGTGCCGTGAGCCCCTGGCGAATGCCTTCCTCGAAGCCGCCCTGTTGATGGCCGGCGCGGTAGAACTGCATCAGATCCGACACATCCTCCTCGCGCACCGGACGGCGGAAGGCGCGTTCGGTGAGGCGCGTGAGAATCTGCCGCGCGCAGGGCTCCTCATCCTGCGGGTGCTCGGGGTAGCAGGAGAAGATGCGCTCGCGGCTCGGCGTCTCGCTGACACCGGAGGCCTTGAGCGGCCCCCGCACCTCGAACGAGCTCACGCGCAGCACCCGATCCTGCCCGCCGCCGGGCACATGGGACTGCAGGCGGTCCTCGGATTCGGAGAACGTGCGGTGGCGGAAGGTGACCGCGATCTCGTGCGGCCCGGCCGTGGTGGTGAATTTGATGTTCTTCAGGCGCGCGTTGATGGCATCGACCGCCGGATCCTGCTTCTGGTCGATGGCCTTCATGTCTTCTTCACCGCCGAGGGTCGTCTCGTAGATCTTCCGGCGATCGAGCGTCACGACCAGGTGGTTTTCGAATTCCATGTTGTAGACCCAGATCGCCTGGGCCATGTTCGCGATGTTGATGACGTACTCGCCGTCGGCGGGGAAGTCATGCACGACCGCGATGCCGCCGCGCGTGCCGAGGGGGAGCCCCGGGCCGCGGAAGAACTGCGAGCCGCTGTCCGCGGTGTATGTGGTGCCGACGGGCCGGGCGCCGGGATTGCCGAGCGCCTTGATGGCGACGGCGCGAGCGGCCGCGAGATACTGGTCGACGAACGCGGGCGACACCTGCAACGCCGTGGCCACGTTGTCGAAGCCATCCCGCGCATCGTCACGCGGCAGCAGCTCCGTCGCGTCCACTTCCACGTTCAGCAGGTCGCGGATGGCGTTCGCGTATTCCTTTCGGTTCAGGCGATGCAGACCCACCCGGCCCGGGTCGGGGTGGCCGAGTGCCGCGCGGTCGAGGTTGTTCTCCATCCAGGACACGAACGTCTGCAGCGCATGCCCATCGGGCTGAGGGTTGCCCGGGGGTGGCATCAGGCGTCCGCGGAGCTTGCGAACGGCCTTCTCCCACGTGGCGGCCTCGTCGGCGATGGTGTCGGGCGACATCGTGTCGAAAGCGATGCTGCCCGCCCAGTCCGTCGTGTTGTGGCACTTCGTGCAGTACTTCTCGAGGAAGGCCCAGTTCGCCTCGGTCGCGGCGCCCGCGCCGGGCGTGGAAGATTCAGGCAGCGCGGTGCCGGAGCCGGAATGCTCCTGCCCGTACGCACCGGCGCCACCCAGCACGCACAGCAGGGTGGCCGCACAGGCCCGTTTCAGAACTCGAAGAGACAAGCTCGACTACTCCAGCGCGCCAGTGGCGCAAAGCGTTTTCCGGATGTCACGGGGGTCCGGATCAAGCCGCCTACAATAGCCTCGAACGCGCCATTTTCGGCCACCGCATGCCGAACGTCCCACAATCCGGGGCGCTATGCATGACGAGCGTCCCCCGGAATGCCGCAAGCGTTCTGCGTGTGCCGGCCGCCTGTCGGTTCGGCCGCGCGTTCGCCGCTGCGATTTCCACCGGGCGGGCAGTTCCTTTTCCGAGACAAGAAAACTGCTTTGCACACCTGGATTGGAAAAGCGCCTGCGGCGGTTTCGAGACCGTCCTTCGTTGCCGTCGGGAAGAGGCGTGACGTTTGTCCGGCTGTGCCGGCTGCACGGGTTGAGCGGCGCTCCGTCCGGGTCCGAAAGGGTCGTCGCGCCGCGGGAAGCGTGATCAGCTGGCGAGGTCCTGGATGTGCGGCAGCAGTGCGCCGCGATGGGAGAGCAGCTCGTCCCGATGGAGCTGGGCGAGTCGCCGCAGCGCCCGCTTGCCCCGGGCGCTGAGGCGGATGCGCACGATGCGGCGATCCTCCTGGCTCGCGCGCCGTTCCACCAGACCCAGCTTCTCGCACCGGGTGATGAGCGCGACCACCCCGTTGTGCTTGGCCTGCAGGCGCTCGGCCAGCTCGCTCACGGTGGCCCAGTTCCTGCCCGGATAGCCCTTGATCTGCAGCATGAGCTGGTACTGCAGCGGGGTCAGGCCGTGCTTGCGGGTGATCTGCTCGCTATACCGGAGAAACCGCCTGAGCTGGTAGCGGAAGTGGGCTAGCGCCTCGTACTGGCGCTTGGTGACCTCGCCGGATGCCATGGCCCTCGCTTCTTGTGTGGCCCAGCCTGAGCTGCGGGTTTATAGCACACCCCCTTTACCCGCTACCGTCGGCGTCGCCCGCGCGACCCGCGTACCGGCAGGCACTTCCGTCCGCATATAGCGGCAATGCATATGCCCAGAGCCATTCGTTAGCGATGTATCACAATATGAGGTGTTAGCATCCCGCCCGC
>JADGHX010000115.1 GCA_019683695.1 Steroidobacteraceae bacterium | reverse complement strand
GCATTCCCTGCAGGGGGCGGCACGTGCGTTCTGCACGCTGCCTGTTTGCGCGAGGATGTACTCCGGGTCCGCGCGGCCGAGGTCGTCGTACTGGAACCCGAGATAGCCGAGCGAGCCATCGAGCTGCAGCCCGCCCACCGGGTTGGCGAGAAACTCCACTTCCACACCGTCCATGTGCGCCCGGCCGGCATTGAGCGGCGGAAACGTGACCGCGCCGTTCGAGTCCACGAATACGCTCGGCAGCTGCAGATCGGTGTAATCCACGTAGAACGCGGCCACATTGAGCCGCACGCGGCGGTCGAACCACTCGCTCTTCATGCCGATCTCGTAGGAGTCGATGTCCTCGGGATTGAACGACGTCACCTGCGCCGCCGTCGCCGGCCGCGGGTTGAAGCCGCCGCCACGGAAGCCCCGTTGCCAGCTCACGTAGGAGTTGAGTGAGTCCGAGAACTGGTAGGACAGACTGAGCATCGGCGTGGTGCGGTTCGCCTCCGTGTCCGCCGTGGTGATCGGGAAGAGCAGCGAGCCATCGGACTGTTGCGAGCGGATGACCGTGAGCTCCTTCTTGTCGTTCGTGTAACGCACGCCCGCTGTCAGGGTGAGCGCATCCGTCAGGTGATTCACGGTGTGCAGGAACAACGCCCAGTTGTCGGAATCCTGCTCATCGATGCGATCGATCAGCGCCTGGCTGAACGGGGGCGTCAGGTTCGGGAAGAGGACGACGAAGTTCGGCTGGAAGTCGTTCGCTGTGAACCAGAATCCGCCGAGGGTCCACTCGGTGCGGTTGCCGAAGAGGCCGCCGTTCAGCCGCAGCTCGACGCTGTCCTGCGTATGCACGAAGCGGTCGAACGTGTGATTGATCGGCAGGGGCGAGCCGTCGGTGTCGCGCCCGAACTGCGCGTCGAACTTGCGATGCGCGAGGATCAGCTTCACATCGAGCGCATCGTTCACCGACCAGTCGGCCGTGCCGCTCACACCCCAGTGGAGCACGTGGTTGATGTTCGGTGTTTCAAGTCCGTTGATCGGGTCCTCGAAGCTCGAATAGCTCGTGAACGGGTCGTCGGTCAGGAAGCGCTCGTCGAACGCCACGCCGTAGCGCGGCCCGGCGACCTCGTTGTTGAAGCGCGTGACGAGGCCGACGGAGGGGTTGATGCCGAGCGTCTTGTCGGCGGGGCCCTGACTGTTGTCGTCCGTGATATCACCCACCAGGTTGAACTCGAAGTCGTCGCTGCCGACGAAGCGCAGGGCGAGCCGCGCGGCCTGCACATCCTCGCCGCCCATCTCATCCACCTTGCAGCCCTTGCCAGACCCGCGTGGCGCGATTTCCCGGGGCAGGTTGCCGGCCAGCTCGGGCGTGCCGCGCAATTCCATCTCGCAAGCGAAGTCGAGCACGTCGACATACCCGTCGCGCTTCTTGGAGGTGAACGACACGCGGCCGAACAAGCGGTCCTCCACGATGGCGGTTTCGAAGGCGCCGCGGAAATCCAGCCGATTGAAGCGTCCGTAGGTGGCTTCGATGAACGCCGGGCCATCGCCTGTGGGCTTGCGCGAAATCAGGCGGATGGCGCCGCCGGCCGCGTTCTTGCCGAACAGCGTGCCCTGCGGGCCGCGCAGAACCTCCACGCGTTCCAGGTCGAGCAGATCGAGGACCGCGCCCGTCGCGCGAGCGAGCACGACGTCATCGACGTAGATGGGTACCCCGGGCTCGAAGACGGGCTTGAAGTCCGTGAGACCCACGCCCCGGATATTGGCGACGAGGGTGGGGCCATAGCCGGCACCGAGCGGGTTGATCGTGACGTTGGGAGAGAATTTGCCGATGTCCACGACGTTCGTGGCGTTGCGCATCTCGAGCGATTCGCCCGTGATGGCGGTGATGGCGAGCGGCGTCTGTTGCAATGATTCTTCGCGAAAGCGCGCCGTGACGGTCACTTCCTGAAGTGGCCCGCCGGTTCCGGCAGCGCCTTCCTGTGCGGTGGACAGTGCTGGCGTGAGCGCGCCCACTGCGAGCAGAGTACGCACGCAGAGCGCCAATGAATTAATGGAACGACTCGTACAGTTCACCTTGTGCCTCCTGAAGCAGATGACGGCGTCGAGCTCGTGCAAGATGGCGTGTGTGTGGCGTGTCCCCCCTTTGTTGTGTTTTTGCCTCTGCAGGCAGGCGAAACTATCGTAGCGGTCCACGCGGACCGGAGAAACACGTCGGTCCGCGCGAACACTTTTTCCCAATTCAGAACACTGCGCGCCGGAGGAGGCGGGGCGCCCGGCGAAGAGGGGTCACTCGGCGCAGGACAGGGTCTGATCCGCTTCCGTGCCGAGCGCGGCCCGGCTGAGCGCGAGGCTCGCCGTGCCCGATGTACGTAAACCGAGCCCGGTGCTCACGCGCGCGAGATCCGCGCCGGCACGCTCGAAGCACTTGAGCGGAATGGCAAGGCGGCGCCACTGGCCCGAGGGCGCCGCCCGTAATGCGTCGTCAATGCGCAGGGCGCCACCGCACCCCGGGCCGCATCCCATGAATGCTTCCAGCGGCGCGCTCGGTGGGCGGTCGATGCGCACATTCAGCACCAGCGCGACATCTCCGTTCGCCTCCCGTGTGAAGTCGAACGGATCGCGACTGTCGAAGCGGATTTCGCCCGGCCCTTGCCCCAGCCATTCGAAGCGAAGCGAATCTTCCTGCGCCGTGTGATCCACGCGGGAGGCGCGAATGCGGCCTGCAGCGAGTGTGGCGGGCAATGCGCCGGCCGGTTGCACAGCGCCTGGCTCGGCGGCATGCGACAGTACCCAAGGCGCAACAACGCTCGCGTCCGCGAAGAACACGCCGGCCTGACGCGAGTCCACGATGGGGCCGGGGTCTTCAGACAAGCGCGGGAAGCTCCCGGCCGAGCCGTAACGCAAGCCGTATCCCACGGGAAACAGCACGTTGTCCCGGGCCGTGTTGCCCGCAGCGGCTTGCACTGTCGCACGACGTGGCCAGGAGAAGGGGAGACGCCCCTCGAAGTCGTGAGCCATTGAGCCATCGGGCTTGCGGAACAGCACATCCGCGATGCCAGCCCCTTCGGAGCCGGGCAGCCATGCCGCGACGAATGCATTCGCGAGATTCAGCTCACGATTCATCCAGAGCGGCCGACCCGACAGGAAGATCGCGACGACCGGAATCTTCTGTTCGCGCAGCCGCCGCATCGTCGCGAGGTGTGTTTCGTTTCCGGCCGGGAGCTTGAGATACGTGAGATCGCCGCGGAATTCGGCGTAGGGGTTTTCGCCGAAGACGACGATCGCCACGTCGGGCCGCTCGCGGAACCGCCCGTCTATCGAGAGTTCGGCCGTGCCGCCCGCAGCGGTGACGGCACTTCGAATGCCGCCCCAGATGGATGTGGCGCCCGGGAAATGACTGTTGTTGACGCCAGTGCCTTGCCACGTGAGCGTCCATCCGCCGCTCTGCTTGGCGATGTCGTCCGCGCCGTCGCCTGCAACGAGCACGCGCAGCTGGGGTTTCAGGGGAAGCAGTTCGCCTTCGTTCTTGAGCAGCACGAGGGATTGCCGCACGGCCTCGCGAGCGAGCGCGCGATGCTCGGGATGGCCGAGCAGGTCGAACCGGCCCGCGAAAGGGCGCCGCGACGGCGGGCCCGCCTCGAACAGCCCCATGCGCAGTTTCACGCGCAGAATGCGTGAGACGGCATCGTCCAGGCGTTCCTGCGGAATGACTCCTTTGCGCACCTGCTCGAGCAGACTGTCGTAAAGGCCGCGCCAGGTATCCGGCGCCATGTACATGTCGATGCCGGCGTTGAGCGCCTGCGGACAGCTGTGGCGGGTGCAGCCCGGAATCTGGGAGTGCGCGTTCCAGTCCGTGACGATGAAGCCGCCGAAGCTCATGCGGCCCTTGAGCACGTCGGTGAGCAGGCCTCGATGACCGGTGATCTTCACGCCGTTCCAGCTCGAGAACGAGGCCATCACGGTCTGCACGCCCGCTTCGATGGCAGGCGGGTAGCCTGCGGCGTGCACATCGCGGAGCGTGGTTTCCGGAATGCGCGCATCGCCCTGATCCCGACCCTCGTGCGTTCCGCCGTCCGCCAGGAAATGCTTGGTCGTGGCGAGCACGTGCGGAGGGCGGAGGAAGTCCGGGCTCCCGGGCTCGCCCTGCAAGCCGCGCACGAACGCGCCCGTATAGGAGGCGACGAGCGCCGGATCTTCAGAGTAGCCCTCATACGCGCGGCCCCAGCGAAGGTCCTGCGGTACGGCGACCGTCGGCGCGAAGGTCCATTCCATGCCAGTGACGCGCACTTCCATTGCGGTGGCCGCCGCGATGCGCTCCATGAGAGCGGGGTTGCGCATGGCGCCGAGGCCGACGTTGTGCGGGAAAAGTGTGGCACCAACGATGTTGCTGTGTCCGTGCACGGCATCCGTGCCCCACAGCACAGGAATGGCGGTGCGGCCGCCGGCGGTATCGACGGATGCGGCGTAGAATTCATCCGCCAGCGCGAGCCACTTTTCCGGGGGCGCGAACTCATCTCCGCCGGGCGCGGAGTTGCCGCCATTCAGCACGGAGCCGAGGTGGTACTTGCGAACATCCTCCGGCGTGACGCTGGCGATGTCGGCCTGCAGCACCTGACCGACTTTCTCTTCCAGCGTCATTCGCTTCAGCAGCTGCTGCACGCGGGATTCGATCGCTGCATCGGTCGGCAGAGGCCATTTGAGTCGTGGCCAGATCTCTGGATCCACTGTGGGGGAGAGTGCGTCCGAAGGCATTGAAGCGGGCCCACCGGACTGGGCTACGCCTGTTGCGGGCTGCGTGAGCAGGGCGATGCAAGCCAGCGCACCTGCAAGGCCGATCCAGACGCTGATTCCGGGAGCGGAATTCGACCTCGTGCCTCTCGCGTCGGAAATGCCATCCATGATGAGAACCCCCCTGAAGTCCCGTTTCTGATCCCGCATGCGACGCTCCCTGCGATGCCGCTGTTGTGACGGCTCGAGGGCATCGTAAACGATGCCTTCACTTCTGCGAATCCGCGGATCCGTGATTCCTCGCGCTCGCGCGCTCGCGGAGGGAGGCGAGACAACGGCGATCCGATGGCGAGCGGTCTCGCATCGCGTGCCAGCGAGCCACGCTGGATTCACCCGCGCGCGATCTGCTGATGCATGCGCCGGTGCGGCTCGGCTGCTCAACGCACGGAAAGCCAGCGAATTGCGTGAGGGGCGGACCAGCGCACCGCCGGTTCTGCGCATGTACCGGCGCTGCCGAGCCTCTCAGCCCGCGCGAAAGCCCAGCGAACGGCCTGCTGGGCACAGCACCGGACGGCGTGCTTGCGTTCACCCGACTTCGACGTGAGATGGGGCGTCGGCGGGAACATGGCATTCGAGTGGTTCGTCCGCCTCGGCCCCGGCACAATGCCGGTCTCCTCGTCGCCCCACTCCGGCGTCGCCACCAGGTGCAGGATGACCTCACTCGAAGAGACGCTTCGCTCCGGCCGGTTCGCAGTCACCACCGAGCTCACCCCGCCCAAGGGCATCGATCTGTCGGATCTCCTCGCCCGCGCCGAAGCGCTCAAGGGATGGGTCGATGCCGTCAACATCACGGATTCGCCGCGTGCCCGCATGGCCGTGGAGCCCAAGTCCGTTGCGCATCTGTTGCTCGACCGGGGCCTCGAGCCGATCGTGCAGATCACAGCGCGGGACCGGAACCGCATCGCCATCCAGGCCGACCTGCTCGGCGCCGCGTTGCTCGGCATCGGCAACTTCGTGTTCATGCACGGGGATCTGCCCGCCAGGGGCGATCACCCGGAGGCGAAGGGCGTTTTCGATCTCACGACGCTCGAGATGCTCGGTGCCGCCCGTGGCCTGCGCGCCGGGCGCGATCTGGCGGGCAACGCGCTCAGGGGCGCGCCGCATCTTTTTCTGGGCGCCACGGCGAATCCCGGCGCCGCGGACCTGGCCGCCGAGGTGGAGAACACCCGTCGCAAGATCGATGCGGGCGCGCAGTTCCTGCAGACGCAGGCCATCTACGACCCGCAGCGGCTGGCGCGCTACCTGGAGGCCGCGAAACCCGGCAACGTGCCGTTGCTTGCGGGCGTGATTCCGCTCAAGTCCGCGAAGATGGGAGCCTGGCTCAACGCGAATGTGCCCGGCGTATCCGTGCCGCAGGACTTGCTCGCGGAGCTCGAGGCCGCCGGTCCCGAACGCGAAGCGGCTGTCGGCATCGATATCGCTGCGCGCGTCGTGCGCGCCGTGCGCGATCTGTGCTCGGGCGTGCACATCATGGCCATCGGCGCGGAAGGCCGCATACCGGAAATTCTGAGCGCAAGCGGCGTGCGTTAGCCGCGCTCCGCAGGTGTCTCACTCAAGGGTCGGGTGTCAGATCCAGGCCCGCAGTGCCCACATCGGCGCTTTCCTGCTTCGCGGTGTACAGCACCTTCTGGCACGCGTGACACACGATATCCGGCGGCTGGGCACCGAAAGGATTGCAGCAGGCGCAGCCGATGCCGAGGGCCAGCTCGAAAAGCGCAATCATCTCGTCGTTCCACTCGGCACCGCACGCGGCGCACGTCGGCCGCGCTTCACACTCGTATCTCAAGGAAGGTCCTGCATGGCTATCATTCGGGGTCCCGTTCCAAGAGTATCGCAAAGGGCCCACTGAATGAGCACAGCCTCCGAACGCCCCACGGTGTTCATCACGGATTACGCCTGGCCGGATGTCGAGATCGAGCGCGCAGTCATCGAGGGCGCTGGGTTCAGGCTCGTTGCGGGCCCTGCAAAGCCCGCGTCGGCGGCGGAGATCGAGGCCCTGGTGGAGCAGCACCAGCCTGCAGGCATTCTCACGAACTGGGCCCCGGTCACGGCGAAGGCGATTGCCTCCAGCCGACCGCTGCAGATCGTGGGGCGCCTCGGTGTGGGGCTCGACAACATCGCGGTCGAGGAGGCCACGCGCCGGGGCATCTGGGTCACGAACGTTCCGGATTACTGTTTCGAGGAAGTCGCGGACCATTCGGTCGGCATGCTGCTCGCGTTCACGCGAGGGCTCCTGCACTTCGACCGTGAGGTGAAGGCGGGGCGGTGGGAGCCATCGTCCGCGCGGCTGCGCCGCATGAGCACGCTCACGTGCGGCATCGTCGGCTATGGCCGCATCGGCCGCAGCACCGCGCAGAAGCTCAACGGGTTCGGTGCGCGCGTGCTGGCTTATACGCGCAGCCCGCGTGCGGGTGAGAAGGGCGTGGAGTTCGTCGCCCTCGAGGAGCTCCTGCGTCAGTCGGACGCGGTCATCGTTCACATTCCGCTCACGCCCGAAACGAAACATCTGCTGAATCGCGAGCGCCTCGCGCTCATGAAGCGGGGCGCCTTCCTCGTCAATGTGAGCCGCGGAGCCGTGATCGATACGCAGGCGCTCATCGAGGCCCTGCAATCGGGCCACCTGGGCGGCGCCGCGCTGGACGTGCTCGAAAACGAGCCGCACGTTCCCGAACCGCTGCTGAAGCTGCCGAATGTGCTCCTCACACCGCACATCGCCTTCACGTCGGATGCCTCCCTGCGGGAACTGCGGCAATGGGCAAGCGAAGAGGTCGTGCGCGTGCTGCGCGGCGAGTTGCCCAAAGAGGCCCGCAACAAGCCCGCCGGGCGCTGAAGGCCTCAGCGAGGCGCGCTTAGAAACAACCGGACGAAGCGGGGCAGGTCACTCCGCGAGCCGGCGTGTGAGGTCGATGCCCGCGATCTCGTAGCCTTTGCGGAAGTCCCGGATGTGTCGGGCCATCCAGGTGCGGGCGCCTTCGCTGTCCCGCGCCTGAATCGCCTCCGAGATGCGCCGCTGCGCAGTGGTGATGCGTGAGCGGGCCTGCGGCACCTTGTCGATCATGGCGCGCAGGGAGGGCTCCAGAAGCTGCAGCAAGGGCTCATGGCCCAGCATGAGGATGCGGTTGTGAGTGGCGGCGCCCACGGTGCGAAGAAATTGTGCCGCATGGAATGCGGCCCGTGCCGTCTCGGCATTGTTCGCAGCGAACTCGGTGGCGGCGCGGGTGATTTCGCCGAGATCCGTTTCCGTGCGGCGGCCGGCGGCGGTCTCCGCGATCGGCGGCTCGAGAATGGTGAGGGCCTCCCACACGTCCTGGTAGGTCACATCGTGGAGCATGAGCGCGCGGCTCACGCCTTCTGCCACGTGGACGGCGGCCGGGCGCGTGACCACCAGCAGCTTGGAGCCGGGTCGTCGCGCAAGCAGCCCGCTGCTCTCCAGCTCGCGCACGGCCTCCCGGACGGTGGAGCGATTCACGCCGAACTGCCTGGCCAGCTCCGTTTCAGAGGGCAGGCGGTCCCCGTCGCGCAGCGTGCGATCGAGGATGCGCGCCATCAGCGCCGACGCCACCTTGCGGTACGCGGGCTCGAGGCGGATCTGCTCGAATTCGATGCTCACGCGGCGCGGTTCAGCACATCGCTCACGCGGCGGCCTCGAAGAGCTCCCGGCCGATGAGGATGCGGCGGATTTCCTGCGTGCCCGCACCGATCTCGTACAGCTTTGCATCTCGCAGCAGGCGCCCAGCGGGGAAGTCGTTGATGTAGCCGTTGCCGCCCAGTGCCTGGATCGCTTCGAGCGCCACTCGGGTGGCGCGGCCCGCGGCGAAGAGGATGCACGCGGCGGCATCCCGGCGCGTGACGCGCTTTTCATCGCACGCGCGGGCGACCGAGTACACGTATGCACGACTCGCATTGAAGTCCGTGTACATGTCCGCGATCTTGGCTTGCATGAGCTGGAAGGTGCCGATGGGCTGCTCGAATTGTCTGCGCTCGTGCACGTAAGGCAACACCAGATCGAGCGCCGCGCCCATGAGGCCAAGCGGACCGCCCGCGAGCACCACGCGCTCGTAATCGAGCCCGCTCATCAGCACCCGCACGCCTTCGTTCTCGCGCCCCAGGACGTTTTCGGCCGGGACCACGCAGTTCTCGAACACGAGCTCGCACGTGCTCGAGCCTCGCATGCCGAGCTTGTCGAGTTTCTGCGCGGTGGAGAACCCTGGAAAGCCACGTTCGATGATGAACGCGGTGATGCCGCGCGAGCCGGCGGAAGGATTCGTCTTCGCATACACGACCAGCACGTCGGCATCCGGGCCATTCGTGATCCACATCTTGCGGCCGGTGAGCACGTACGCATCGCCGCGCCTTTCGGCACGCAGCTGCATGGAGACGACATCCGAACCCGAGCCGGGCTCGGACATGGCGAGCGCGCCGACGTGCTCGCCCGAAAGAAGGCGGGGGAGATAGCGCTCGCGCTGCGCATCCGTGCCGTTGAGCTGAATCTGGTTCACGCAGAGATTCGAGTGCGCACCGTAGCTCAGGCCCACGGCGCCGGAGGCTCTCGAGATTTCCTCCATGACGACGACGTGAGCCAGATAGCCGAGATCCGCGCCGCCGAAGCGCTCGGGCACCGTCACGCCGAGCAGGCCGAGCGCGCCGAGCTTGGGCCAGAGCGCACGCGGGAAATCATTTGAACGGTCGATCTCGTCTGCGAGAGGAGCGATCTCGCTGCGCGCGAAGCGCCGCACTTCGCGCCGGATCTCATCCACGGTCTCACCGAGCCCGAAGTCGAATTCCCATGCGCCAGGATCGGTCATGGCTTGCCAGCCTCGAAGTCAGGATCGTACGATTGTCGGACAATTCCTCGCGACGAACAAGACGGATGCGTGTTCAATGCGCCGCATGTTCCACAAGCTACTGATCGCGAACCGCGGCGAGATCGCCTGCCGCATCGCGCGCACCGCGCATCGTCTGGGCGTGAAGGTCGCGGCCGTCTATTCCGAAGCCGACGCTCGCGCACGCCACGTGCGTGTGGCAGACGAAGCCTGGGCCATCGGGCCGGGCCCGGCGGCCGAAAGCTATTTGCGCATCGATCGCATCCTCGAAGCCGCGCGTCACGCCGGCGCCGATGCGATCCATCCAGGCTACGGGTTTTTGTCAGAGAACGCCGGGTTCGCAGCGGCCTGCGTGACGGCGGGCATCGCGTTCATCGGGCCCCCTGCGGCCGCGATCGAAGCCATGGGCTCGAAGAGTGCGGCAAAAGCACGCATGGACAGGGCGGGTGTGCCCACGCTTCCCGGTTATCACGGTGACGAACAGAGCATCGAGGCGCTCGAGCGTCGCGCTCTCGAGCTGGGCTTTCCGCTCATCATCAAGCCGAGCGGTGGCGGCGGCGGCAAGGGCATGCAGATCGTGCAGGAGGCTGCGGAGCTGCGTAGTGCGTTAGCCGCAGCCAAGCGCCTCGCCGCAGCCGCGTTCAGTGACGACAAACTGCTGCTCGAGCGCTATCTGCCGGCGCCGCGCCACGTGGAAGTCCAGGTGTTTGCCGACGCGCAGGGCCACATCGTGCACGTGTTCGATCGGGACTGCTCCGTCCAGCGCCGCCATCAGAAGCTCATCGAGGAGGCGCCGGCACCGTCAATCGATGCGGATGTGCGCCGCCGTTTGCATGAGGCCGCCTGCACGGTGGCGCGTGAGATCGGCTACGTCGGCGCAGGGACGGTGGAGTTTCTCTTGAGCGGCTCCGAGTTCTACTTCATGGAGATGAACACGCGGCTGCAGGTCGAGCACCCCGTCACCGAAGCCATCACCGGCCTGGATCTCGTGGAATGGCAGCTGCGCGTCGCTGCGGGCGAGCCGCTGCCGCTTACGCAGGAGCAGATTCAGCAGAGCGGTCACGCCATTGAGGTGCGGCTTTGTGCCGAAGACCCTGCAAAAGGCTTCGTGCCCAGCGCAGGCGAGCTCCACCTGCTGCACTGGCCGGTGGAAGAGGCCGGTTTGCGCGTGGATGCCGGGTTCGAGACGGGCGATTCGGTCACACCGCTCTACGATTCCCTTCTCGGCAAGATCATCGCGCACGGAGAATCCCGGGACGCCGCGATCGATCGCCTGCTCGGCGCTCTGGATCAGCTGCGCGTGAGCGGAGTCGTGACGAACGCATCATGGCTCGCCCGTGCGCTGGATCATCCCGACTTCCGTCGTTGCGGCATGAGCACCGCGTTCGTCGAGCGCCATGGCGATGCACTCTCGGTCTCGCCAGATGCAGCGGTGCTCGCTCCCTATGCGGCCGCGGCATATGCCGCCTCATTGATTCCGCAACAGCCGGTTCGCTCTCCGTGGGAGCTTGCCGACGGCTTTCGTGCGGGGATGCCGGCCGCCGTTCGTGTGCGACTGCGCACGGGCGAGCGCACCCTCGACATCACGGTTGGCGAGCAGAAGAAGGGGGCAACCGAGGTCCGAGTGGGTTCGGCAACGCACGTCCAGCGCCTCACCCGCCTCGCTGATTCGCCACCCCTGCAAAACTGGCAATCGGTGGAAGGCGGGGAACGTGCAGCTGCGCTCGTCGGGCAGGGTCGCATCACAGTCTGGCGATCCCACGATGTCGCGGTCTTCGAGCTGGATCGCGGGACAGTGGATGTGGCGTCGGCCGCGCGAGCCGGCAGTCTCGCAACACCGTTGCCGGGTGTTGTGGTCAGCGTCGCGGTGCGGGAAGGGGAGATGGTCGCCGCCGGTCAGACGCTGCTCGTCATCGAGGCGATGAAAATGGAGCACGCGATCAAGGCGCCTCGTGCGGGCGTCGTGAAAACCCTGAAATACAAGGTGGGCGATCGCGTGCGCGAGGGCAGCGCGCTCGCCGAGATCGAATGAGTGCCTGCACCCGCGCGCACTGGGGAATGAATCCTGCGTAGTGCGCAGTTGGCGCACAGAGCGGTCATTTGATTCCGCTCTTCGGACAGAGCAGCAACGATTTGACTTCTGCCGTCTCGCGCGACCAACAATAGCGCCGCGCCGGGCGCGCGGGGCCTGACCCCGCGCCGCCCGGTGATGTATTGGAGAAGTTGCAGGTCTCATTCTCTTACTAGGCTTGGCGCATGCGCGACGCTTGCGCATAGCGAGGTATCGCATGAGTTACACGATCAACGTGAACGGCCAATCGCGCACCGTGGAGGTGGAAGGGGATACGCCGCTCCTTTGGGTGCTGCGCGATGAGCTGGATCTCAAGGGCAGCAAGTTCGGCTGCGGCATGGGCCTCTGCGGTGCCTGCACGGTGCACATCAACGGCCAGCCCGTCCGCTCGTGTGTCACGCCGATCTCCGCGGTCGGTGAGCAACCGGTGACCACGATCGAAGCGATCGGGGAGACGGAGATCGGCAAGCGCGTGCAGGAGGCGTGGCTCAAGGCCGACGTCATGCAATGTGGCTACTGCCAGGCGGGCCAGATCATGTCCGCCTGTGCGCTGCTCGAGAAAACGCCGCAACCCACCGACAAGGACATCGACGCCGCCATGAGCGGAAACATCTGCCGCTGCTGCACGTATCCGCGTATCCGCGCCGCCATCAAGGACGCCGCGGGTCTTCCCACCGCTGACACGAGGGAGGTCTGATCATGGCACCTCGCGATCTCGACCGCGCCCCGCGTTCCCGTGGCCAGACCGAGGGCGTTTCGCGCCGCGCATTCATCACGGCCAGTGCCGCAGTGGGCGGCGGCCTCATGCTGGATCTGAGTCTGCCGCTCTACGCGCGCAGCTCCGAAGGCGCAATGTCGCGCGGTCCGGCCACGCTCAATGCGTACATTCGCATCGCGCCGGACAACATCGTCACGCTCATCGCGAAGAACCCGGAGATCGGGCAGGGCATCAAGACCACGTTCCCGATGATCATCGCCGAAGAGCTGGACGTGGACTGGAAGAACGTGCGGGCCGAATCGGCTCCGTACGACCCGCGCGCCTATGGCGCGCAGTTCGCCGGCGGCAGTCTCTCGGTGCCCATGAATTTCGAGATGCTGCGCCGTGCCGGCGCGGCCGGCAGACAGATGCTCATCACGGCGGCCGCCCGCATGTGGAACGTGCCCGCCTCGGAGCTCACCACCGAGCCCGGTGTGGTCGTGCACAAGGCGCGCAACCGCAAGGTCACCTATGGTCAGCTCGCCGAGCTGGCGGCACGCGTTCCCCCGCCGGATCTGAGCAAGGTGCCGCTGAAGGACGAGAAGGACTTCCGCATCATCGGCCAGTTCATCGGTGGCGTGGACAGCCCGCGCATCGTCAAGGGCGAGCCGATCTTCGGGATCGACGTGTCCGTGCCCGGCATGCGCTACGCCGTGTACGAGAAGTGCCCGGTGTACGGCGGCAAGTTCGTGAGCGCGAACCTCGATGAGATCCGCAAGCTCCCCGGTGTGCGCGCCGCGTTCCCCGTGAAGGGCGGTGACGACCTCGCGGGCCTGCTCGATGGCGTGGCCATCGTGGCGGACAAGTGGTGGCAGGCGAACAAGGCGCTCGAGAAGTTGCAGGTGAAGTGGGACGAGGGCCCGAGCGCCACCCACAGCACCGAAGGCTTCGCGAAGGCCGCTGCCGAGATCGGCAAGCAGCCCGCCGGCAAGACCATCAAGAAGGACGGTGACGTCGATGCGGCCCTCGCCAGCGCGGCGAAGGTGGTCGAGGCGTCGTACGAATATCCGTTCATCGCGCACGCGACGCTCGAGCCGATGAACACCACGGCGCACTACCGCAAGGACGGCAAGGTCGAGATCTGGTCGCCGACCCAGTTGCCGCAGCAGGCCATGGGTCTCGTGACCAAGACCTTTGGCCTCAAGGAAAGCGACGTCACGCTGCACATGACGCGCGTCGGCGGCGGCTTCGGGCGGCGGCTGAGCAGCGACTTCATCGTCGAGGCCGTGGCCATCTCGAAGGAGATCGGCGAGCCCGTGAAGCTGGTGTGGAACCGCCGGCAGGATCTCCAGCACGACATCTATCGCCCGGGCGGCTTCCATTTCTTCAAGGCCGGCCTCGATGCGCAGGGCAAGGTGGTCGCCTTCCGCGATCACTTCGTGACCTTCGGCGAGGACAACAAGCCCGGCAACTCGGCGGACATGGGGCCGAACGAGTTCCCGGCCACGTTCGTGCCAAACCTGGATCTCGGCCTCAGCACGATTCCGTACCGCATTCCCACGGGCCCGCTGCGCGCGCCCCAGAGCAATGCGCTCGCGTTCGCGTTCCAGTCGTTCATCGACGAGCTGGCGCACGCGGCCGGCAAGGACCCGGTCGAGTTCCGGCTGGAGCTGCTCGGCGAGCCGCGTCCGCCGGAGGTGCTGCAAACCCGCTTCGGCACGCAGGTGGGCTTCGACAATGGCCGCATGCGGGACGTGGTGAAGGCCGTGGCGGAGCGCTCCGGCTGGGGCAAGACGCAGCTGCCGAAAGGCGTGGGCCGCGGTATCGCCTTCTACTTCAGCCACCAGGGCTACTTCGCGGAGGTCGTGCAGGCCCGTGTCAGCCCGGTTGGCGAGGTGCGGGTCGACAAGGTGTGGATCGTGGGTGACGTGGGCAAGCACATCATCAATCCCGCCGGCGGCATCAACCAGGTGGCGGGTGCTGCCATCGACGGCATCTCCGCGGCGCTCGGGCAGAAGATCACGTTCGCCCGGGGCCGGGCCGTGCAGACCAACTTCCACGAGTATCCGTTGATCCGCATGAGCCAGGCGCCGCAGGTGGACGTGCATTTCCTGCAAACGGATCACCCCACCACGGGACTCGGCGAGCCGGCGCTGCCGCCGGTCGTGCCGGCGCTCGCGAACGCGATCTTTGCCGCCACCGGCAAGCGCGTGCGCAAGCTCCCGATCGATCCGGCGGAGCTGAGAACGGCCTGATCGGAAGGCTCGTCCCGGCGTGTGCCGGGCGAGTCATGAGCTCGATGAAAAAGGCCGCCCGGGGCAACCCGGGCGGCCTTTTGCTTTCAGGCGCTTTCCGCCGAAGCGCGTCGGGGTGCGCTCAGCTGGGCTTCGCAGCGCGCGCCGCGCCGTCGTCAGCCACACCGGGCGCAGGCGTACTGCCGCGCGCCGGCTTGCCTGCCCGGGACGTCTCGGGGACTTCGTCCTTGGCATAGAGCTTTCGCGGCTCCTCGTCCTCCGATTGAGAGAAGAGCAGGTCCGCGATGTCATCGGCGTGCTCTTCCTCCACGGCGAGTATGCGTTCCATCAGGCGCCGTGAGGTGGGGTCGCGGTCCCCGAAGAAGCGCACCATCTCCCGGTAGCTCTCGATCGCGATGCGCTCGGCAATGAGGTCTTCCTTCAGCATGTCGAGCAGGGAGGTCCCTTCCTTGTACTCGCTGTGGCTGCGGTCCGTGAGGCCTGCCGGGTTCATCTCCGGCTTGCCGCCCAGCTGCTTGATGCGCTCGGCGATCCAGTCCGCGTGCTCCTGTTCCTCTTGCGCGTGCTCGAGGAACTCTTCCTTCGCGGACTGCGAGTGAATCCCTGTCGCCATGTAGTAGTGGAACCGATATCGAAGCACGCACACGATCTCGGTCGCGAGCGCTTCGTTCAGCACCGCAATGGCCTGCTCACGGTCGAGCCCGTAATCATCCGTGACCGCACCATCCGTGATGCGCTGACGCGCGCGTTCCCGAATCTCCTGGACCTTTCTCACGTGATTCATCAGATGTCTCCCGCCCCGATGGCGCTCGAGTGTCGCGCGCGATGCGCGACGTGCTTGGCCGTCCCCGCCCAGCAAGTCCCGCAC
>JADGHX010000114.1 GCA_019683695.1 Steroidobacteraceae bacterium | reverse complement strand
ATCCAGTACTGCGGATGAATGCGCATGTGGGACTCCACCCAGAGAGTGCCACCCACCATGTATTGCACGATGAACGCGGTGGCCATGACGAGGCCACCGACGAAACCGCCGCCCGGCGCATTGTGCCCGCGGAGCAGGAAGAACACGGAGATCACCGCCGCCACCGGCATGAGCAGCCGGCCGAGCACGGCGGGGACCTTCATGTACCCGCGCGGCAGAAGCTCCTTGAGATCTCGTGTTTCGCCGGTCTCCGCGTCGGCGCGCTGCGCGCGCGGCAGCCCGACACTTTCGGGCGCAGGACGGAAGCGGCGCAGGAGCTTGTACACGGTGAGCGCCACGATGCCGACCACCGTGATCTCGCCCAGCGTATCGAAGCCGCGGAAGTCCACGAGAATGACGTTCACGATATTGCGGCCGCCGCCATCGGGCAACGCATGCTGCACGTAAAACGGCGAAATACTGCCTTCCGCCGAGGGTCGGGTGAGGATGGCGTAAACGAGCCCCGCCATGCCGGTGCCGGAGATGGCGGCGAGCACGATGTCTCGCGCGCGGCGCGAGCGCGCGCGAAGCGTGCGCCGCTGCGGATCATCGATTTCCAGACGCTTCGGCAGCCAGCGCAGCCCGAGCAGGATGAGCACGACGGTGACCACCTCGACACTGATCTGCGTCAGCGCAAGATCCGGCGCCGAGAACCAGGCGAACGTCAGCGAGGTGATGAGCCCGACGCCGCCCACCATGATGAGCGCGGCCAGGCGGTGGAACTTGGCCTGCATCGCGGCCCCGAGCGCGCAGGCGGCACCGACCGCCCACATCAGCACGAAAGCGGGATTGACCGCGGACGGCGCACGAAACGCGGTGAACACCGTATCGCGCAACACGGCCACGGCCGCGATGGCGATCACGGCCAGGACCATCACGACGAGCTGCGGCTGCAATCGACGTGAAGAGGTGAGGCGCACCGTGCGCCGGGCCGCGCGCGCCAGCGCCACGACGAGCAGGTCGAACGTGCGCTTGCCGTCGAGAAGATGCGCGAACGGCGCATGCCCGCGAGCGCGATCCCTGCGGAAATAGAGCAGCAGATAAATGACGAGCCCGCCCGCGAGCGCGAGAAGACTCATCGCGAAGGGCAGGGTGAGCCCGTGCCACACGGCCAGACTGTAGGCAGGGACGCCATCGTGCAGGATCGCCGCGGTGGCCGTATGCAGGAACGGGCCCACCGTCTGCGCGGGCAGGATGCCCACGAGCAGACACGCGACGACCAGCAGTGCACTCGGCACGAGCATCCAGAGCGTGGGCTCGTGCGGAGTGCGGGGCAGATCTTGCGCGCGCGGGCCGAAGAACACGCGATGCACGAAGCGCGTCGAGTAGGCGACGCTGAACATGCCGGCGAGTGTGGCCGCAGCGGGCAGGCCGATGCGCAGTCCGAGGGACTGCCCGGCGAAGATCGTTTCCGCGAAGAACATCTCCTTCGAGAGGAAGCCGTTGAGCAGCGGCACGCCCGCCATGGCGGCCGCCGCAACCAGCGCGAGCGTTGCGGTGATCGGCATCGCATGGGCGAGCCCGCTCAGCCGGTGCAGATCCCGCGTGCCGGTTTCGTGGTCCACGATGCCGGCGGCCATGAACAGCGAGGCTTTGAAGGTCGCGTGGTTGATGATGTGGAACACCGCGGCGACCAGGGCCAGCGGGCTGTTCATGCCCAGCAGGAGTGTGATGAGGCCCAGATGGCTGATGGTGGAGTACGCCAGCACCCCCTTCATGTCGCGCTGGAAGATGGCGGCGTATGCACCGAGAAGGAGCGACGCGAGCCCGACGCTGCACACGATGCCGAACCACAGATCCGTGCCGGCGAGGACGGGCCAGAGGCGCGCGAGCAGGAACACGCCGGCCTTCACCATCGTGGCGGAATGCAGGTAGGCCGACACCGGAGTCGGTGCCGCCATGGCGTGCGGCAGCCAGAAGTGGAACGGAAATTGCGCACTCTTCGTGAACGCCCCCAGCAGCACCAGGAGCAGCACCACCGGGTACCACGGGTGATGGCGTACCCGGTCGCCGGAGGCGAGCACCGCATCGAGATCGTAGCTGCCGGTGATGTGCGCCAGCATGATCACGGCGGCGAGCAGGCACAGGCCGCCCAGGGCGGTGACGGCGAGCGCCATGCCGGCGCCCCGCCGTGCCTCGGCGCGGTGGTACCAGTACGCGATGAGCATGAAGGAGGAGAAGCTCGTCAGCTCCCAGAAGATGACGAGCTGCACGAGATTGCCCGAGAGCACCAGACCCAGCATGGCGCCCATGAAGGCGAGCAGGAACGAGAAGAATCGCGGCACCGGGTCGGCGGGGGACATGTAGTACCGCGCGTAGAGCACCACGAGCGCCCCGATACCGCTCACGAGCATGGCGAAGAGCCATGCGTAGCCGTCCATGCGCAGCTGGAGATTCAAGCCGAGCTCGCCGACCCACGGGAGCGTTGCCCGCACCACCTCGCCCGCGGCCACCGCCGGATAGAGGCAGGCGACGAGCACCGCGCAGGCGAGGGTTACGAATCCCGCGAGCCACGCCTCCACGTTACGGGCATTGGAGGGCAGGAACGCGGCGATTGCGCTCCCGAGAAAGGGCAGCAGGACGATGAGAATCAGAGTCATCGCTGTCGGATTCTATTTCATCGGAAAAAGTCGCCTGCGGCCATTTTTCGAGACCGCGCGCCTCGCGCCGCCGGGGACCCGCGCGGGCGGTGCACGTGCAAGCCTGCGGTGCACGTGCAAGAGGTGTGACACTTGCAGGCGCTGTGGGTGCATCGAGCCCGGTGGGCGATGTTTTCGATACCTGCAGGCGCCCGTGTCGAGACTCGTGCGCTCGACGGCGAGTGGGCCCGGCGGCGGTGCGATTACTTCACCAGCGTGACGGGGACGGACGCGAGGTGTACGACCTTCGTCGCCACCGAGCCGAGCACGAGGCCGGCGATGCGGCCGAGGCCGCGCGTGCCCATGACGATCTCGCTGCAGCCGGTGCGCTTTGCAAACTTCGCGATCACCTCGGCGGGATCGCCCACCTGGACATGACACTGCGCATTGAGATCGAGCTTGCGGATCAGGGCGCGCGCCCGCTTGAGGGCCACTGCAGACATGCGAGCGTGATGGTCCGCGATGGCCTCGCGCGAGACATAGCGACTGCTGGGCATCGGCAACTGCACGTTCAGCACGATGAGGCACGCGCCGGGAGACTTGCCGTATTTCCTGCCTGCGTACTCGAGCGCGCGCAGGGACGCCTCGGAGCCATCTACGGCAACGAGCACGTTTGGATTCGCCATGTGGAGTCCGTGGGCAGCCGCGGGCACGGCAGAGATTACCATTGTTCCTCACCTCGCGGATTGGCGATGCTGCGGTGTTCGTGACACGCTCACGCGAGAGACAGAGATCGGAGGCCCATCATGGCGGTACCGTGGCTACAGATCGTTTCGCTCATGCCCTCCATCCTGGAGGTTTCGCGCGAGTTGCTGAAGCGCACGCGCACACCTGACGCACCCGGGCGCGAGGCGGGCAGTGCCGGTCTCGAGGCGCGCATCAGCGCGCTGGAGGAGAACGAGCGACGCCAGGCGGAGCTGGTCACCAAGATGGCGGATCAGCTCGCACAGCTCACCAGTGCCGTCACGGCACTGCATACCCAGACGCGCCGCCTGCTCATCGGGCAGGTGGTCACGGCGGCGCTGGCCGTGGTTTCTCTGGTGTTTGCATTCCGGTAGGCGGTGAGCGCACCGCAGGCCATCCGCATGCGCCGCACCTTGCAGCCCGGAAAGCGCGAACAGCGGTCTGCTCGATAGCGAGTCACGCGTGACTCATGCGCGCGCCGCGGGACGCACCGGTCCAGTTGCGCTGGCGGGCGTGAGATCAGCGGCTTCACCGCGCGGTTGAGCCGGGGCGTTGGGCTGCGGTTCGTTCCGCACCCCGATTAGACTCCACTGCGAACACGAAAGCGGGGCATGCCGGGGGGCGGCGCCCGCACGCACAACAGTCACTCACACCGGAGGATCTCCATGAAGAAAGCGCTTCTCGCCGCCGGGGCGGCGCTCCTGTGCTGCATGTCCGGCGCTGTGCTCGCCAGCTACGCGGACGATCGGGCGGAGATCGAAAATCTCTCCAACCGGTACATGGTGGCCGTGGATGCCGGGGACATCGAGACCGTGATGTCGACATGGGCCGAGGACGGCGTGCTCGAATGGGTGGGCGGCGTGGAGGTCGGCAAGGCGGCCATTCGCAAGGCGATGTCGAATTTCGGCGGCGCCCGCAAGGTCACCATTCCCGAAGGGGCTACCTCGCGCCCGCGCACGCGTCACCAGATCATCAACCACGTCATTGACGTGAACGGCAACACCGCGAAGACGTACGCCTACTGGTTTGCCCTCACCAACAACACACCGCAGAAGGACGTCCAGCTCCTGTACTTCGGGCACTACGAGGACGAGCTGGTGAAGCAGAACGGGCGCTGGCTCTTCAAGAAGCGCAAGGTATACAACGAATCGCAGCCGAACCGTGCGCTCTTCTACCCGGGCCTCGGCGAGAAAGACCCGCGCGAGCAGAAGTAAATCCGGGCGCATCGCGTGCGGGCCGTGCGCAGCCCGCACGCGATTTCACGCTTTCGCTCAGAAGCTGTAGCCCACGGACAGCCCGTACGTGCGAGGCGCCAGGTAGGTCACGCCGATGAGGCGGCCGGTGGCGAGTGCGAACGTGCTGCTCGGACGATCCGTGTCGAAGATGTTCTTGCCCCAGAGCTGCACGCGCAGGTGGTCGTCCGGCGAGGCGTACTGGATCCATGCGTCGAACATGGTGTAGGGCTTGGAGCTCTCGATCTCGCGCTGGTACTCGCTGAAGTAGACGCGGCTCTTGTATGAGACATCACCCGAGAGCGTGAGGCTGCCACCATTGAACACCGCCACGGGCAGCACGTATTCCGCATGGACGTTGGCGGCCCACTCCGGCGTGTTGCGCACACGGTTGCCGGCGAGCTGCAGTTCGCCGCTGCCCGGCGCGCCGAAGGCGGTGGGGTCGGGGTTCGTGACCGGATCGTAGGGCGGCGAGCCGGCTGTGGCGACGTTTGCGGGGTTGAGCGGATCGAGCGTCAGGAAGTCGTCGAACTTCGCGTCGGTCCAGGAGACCGCGCCATTCCACGAGAATCCCCGGCCCACGACGCCCGTCAGCTCGAGCTCCACGCCGTCCGCCGAGGTGCGCGCCGCGTTCTCGAAGATGGTGATGTAGCCCGTCGGGCCGCCCGCGATGGTCTTGTTGAGCTGGGCGCCGTCCAGCGTGTAGTGAAAGTACGCCAGGTTCGCCTGCAGCGTGCGGTCGAACAGCGAGGCCTTCACGCCGACCTCGTGGTTCCGGATCGTCTCCGGATCGACGATGGTCGTGCTGCCGGAGGCGTTTTCGCCGGAGCCCGCCTTGAAGCCTTCCGAGTACGTGTAATAGGCCATGATGCCTTCGGTCGGCCGCCACTCGATGCCGGCCTCGGGCGTGAAGTCGCTGAAGTCCCGCTCGCGGAACGTGCCTTCCGTGGTGAACTGCAGCACCGGCCCGCGGCCACCGCCTGCAATGACGATCGACGGGTTCGAGGAGTCGACCTCCTCGTGGCTGTAGCGGCCACCGAGCTTCAGGGAGAACGGCTCCCACGCGCTGCCCAGCATGCCGAGATTCACGTTCGCCTGACCGAAGACGGCCCACGCCTCGGTGCCGAGATCGGACCGGGTGCACACGCGCTTCGGCGCGATGATCGTGCTGCTGCTCACCGTGTCCGGGAAGTAGCCGCAGAGCGTATAGGCGTTCTGCAGATCCACGCCCGCGCCGGTGAGCACCGGGATGTTCTGCGCCATGCCATTGCGGCGGGCGAGGCCCACGTTGTCGATGGGCCGCTGGTTCTCATGGAAATAGAACAAGCCCGCGACCAGATCCACGTAGTGCGCATCCAGGTTCATCTGCAGCTCGTTGCTGTACTGCTCGCTGTCGATGCGCCGTTCCTGCCAGGTGGTCGGCTGGCCGTTCGTGTCGAGGCTCTCCACGACGGCGGACAAATCCAGGTCCTGGAAGAGCGAGGTTCTGAAGTGCCGGTAGTTCGCGATGTTCGTGAACGTGATCGCATCCGTGGCATCGAAGCGGAACGTGCCCGTGTACGAGTGACTGATCGTGTCCGTGCCGGGCTGGCCTTCCGAGGCGAGGTCGCGCGGCCGCAGCGCCCAGCCGCCCGCGCCGAGCGAAGCGAGCCGCGGCACGCCGGGGAAGGATTCACGCAGGAAGTGCACGGCGCCCGAGCTGTCGTTCTGCCGGAAATACTCGCCCGTGAGCAGCAGGCTCGCGCGGTCCGTGAAGTTGTATTGCAGGTGAAGCCGCGCCATGTTGCGGTCCACGTCGTCCACATCCTGCCCGGTGACGGGGTTGATGCCGAATCCGTCGCGGGACTCATCGCGCACGGCCACGCGGGCCAGGAACTTCTCGGTGATCGGCCCGCTGAGGGCGCCTTCGGCGATGAGCGCGTCGTAGTTGCCGAAGGTGACGCGCGCGTAGCCGGACGGATCGCTCGTCGGCTTCGCGGTGATGAGATTGATGGAGCCGCCCGTCGAGTTGCGCCCGTACAGGGTGCCTTGCGGACCGCGCAGCACCTCCACGCGCTCGAGATCGAAGAGCGAAGTGAGCTGTGCCTCCGCTCGGGCCACGACCGCGCCGTCAACGTGCAGGGCAACGCCCGTCGAGTTGCCTGTCGTGGAGGTGTTGGCGCCGACGCCGCGGATGAAGAGCTTTGCCTGATTGAAGTCGCTCCCGAAATTGACGGAGGGCACGATGGTCTGCAGATCCTGGATCGTGCTGATCTGGCCCGTCGTGAGTCGGTCGGGGTCGACGGCGGTGACCGCAAGGCTCGCCTCCTGCAGCGACTGCTCGCGCCGGGCCGCCGTGACGAGCACTTCCGCAAGCCCGGAGGGCTCTTCTTCGGACGCAGGAGCCTGCGGCTGCTGCGCGCCGGCGCTCATTGCGAGCAGCGCAGTGCCGGACAGAAGGAAGGGTTCGAACTTGCGCTTGGCCATTGCCTTCATCTCCGATGTGATCGTGATGGGAGCTGTTCCTGGACAAGTCGTCCTTCAGGATCGTTTCGGCGCGTAGCCCCAACGGCCCGCGCGAACAAGCGGTTCCATGCGGCCAACCGGGAAAGGCCGGTCGACGCGCGTGCGTGTCCGCGAATTCGTTGCGGGACGACTTCGTTCAGTGTGTGAGAAGGGAGTGCATCATGCACGCGGCGAAATTTGCCTGTGTGCACACCGAAGGCGCAAGCGTGTCATTACGTAGGATGCACGACATGGACGGCGTGTTGCTAAGCGGGTGACAACTTCTGCCGTCGGGCGCGCAAGAGTCCGTCGCAGGCGTACACGATCAGCGCCGCCCAGATGAGCGCGAATCCCACAGCCCGGCCGCGCTGGAACGGCTCCCCGAACACGAGCACCGCGCACGCGAGCTGCATGCTCGGGGCGAGGTACTGCAGAACGCCGACCGTGGAATAGGGGATGAGCCGCGCGCCGTAGGAGAACAGGAACAGGGGCACGGCGGTAACGATGCCGCTGGCCACAAGCAGCACGTCGACCACCAGGCCGGAGTGGCCGAGCGCCGCAGTGCCTTTCATCTCGCACCAGATGAGAAAACCGACCGCGAACGGCACCAGCAAGATCATTTCGATGGCAAGGCCTGGAAGCGCCTCCACGCTCGCGGTCTTGCGGATGAGCCCGTACAACCCGAAGGAGGTGGCGAGCGTCAGAGCGATCCACGGAAGCTGGCCGGTCTCCACGGTGAGATAGGCCACGCCGAGCGCCGCGAGCGCCACCGCGATCCACTGCGTGCGGTTGAGCCGCTCCGACAGGACGAGGATGCCGAGGACCACGTTCAGCAGCGGGTTGATGTAATAGCCGAGGCTCACATCGACCACGCGGTTCTCGTTGATCGCCCAGACGAAGGCGAGCCAGTTGACGCTCACGAGAATGGCGCTCGCGGCGAGTCGCGTGAGCACGCCCGGCCGCGCGATGGCGGCGCTCAGCTTGCCGAGATCGCCGCGCACGGCCATCCACGCAAGCACGAACACGCACGACCACACCACACGATGGGCCGTGATCTCGAGCGCCGGCACGCTCGTGAGCCCGTACAGGTACAGCGGGAACAGGCCCCAGATCGCGAACGCGCCGACGGTTGCGCCGAACCCGCGCTTGTACAGCGCGACGTGCGTGGAGGCGGGTGCTGCCGCGGCCGATGCGGCCCGGCTGGAGGACAGATCGTTCATCGGGATTGATGGATATCGTGCAATGGCGCGGTGTGCGGTCTCTTCTCTCGGAAGGGGGATGACCGCATGCGACACACGCCGCAAGCCCCCTGCCGCACGCCCGTTCACGGGGAGGAAGGCTTCGGGAGAAAGGCTTGCGCGGCTTGCGGGTCCTCCACAATGATGCCTGAAGAATCGTCGGGCGCGTGATGGAATCGTGCAACACCAGCCACGCCGTCACGCCGTTGAAGCCCGCCGGCAAGCAATGAGGGGACCATGACAGAAGGCGGCATCCAGACGATTCCCGTGCGAGTTCCGCGCGCGGGCCACACCCGATTCGCACCGAACGTCGCCTCGGCCGGAGACGGCGTGACGGGGGGCGGACGATGAACCCACACGTGCGTGCGTACCTTCTCGGCCTCGGCACCGAGTTCACGCCGCAGATGGCGCAAGGAACGCAGCGTTTCTTCGCCGAGCGCTTTGCCGGCATCGAGCCTCACACCGACATCATTCGCGATCAGGAGTACGGCGCGCATGAGCGGCAACGGCTGGATGTCTTCACCACGCGCGAACGAAAGGACGCCCCCGTGCTGGTGTTCGTTCATGGCGGCGGATTCGTCATGGGCGACAAGCGCATGCCGGACATGCCGTTCTACGACAACGTCGGGGATTTCGCCGTCCGCTCGGGCTATGTGGGCGTGACGATGACGTATCGGCTCGCCCCCGCGCATCCGTGGCCGGCGGGCACGGAGGATGTGGCGCTCGCCGTGGCGTGGGTGCGCGAGAACATCGCGCGGCACGGCGGCGATCCGCGCCGCATTGTCCTCATGGGGCAATCGGCCGGTGCGGTTCACGTCGCAGGCTACGTGGCGCATTCCCGTTTTCACCCGGGCGGTGGGCCCGGCATCGCGGGCGCGCTGATGATCTCCGGCAGCTACGATGTGGCGGTGGCCGATCCCAATCCGTTCCACACGGCCTATTACGGCGCGGATCGCGAAAAATGGGCGGCCTGTTCCACGCTCGAGGGCCTCGCCGCATCCGCCGTGCCGCTGTTCTTCTCCGTCTCCGAGCTCGACGCGGCCGACTTCCACCGGCAGGCTGCGGCGCTGGTGCCGGCCTTCATGCGCGCCCGGGGCACGTGCCCGCCACTGCATTGGCTCCCCGGGCACAATCATCTCTCGCCCGTGCTGGCCATCGGCTCCCACGTGGATACGCTCGGTCCGCGCATCCGCGAATTCATCAGCGCAGTCGTCGAATAGCGCGCACCACGCGCACGATCTGTCACACAGGGGGGCTCATGGACACTCAGGTCGGCTACGCGGCAGCAGCCGAAACGTCATTCTCGAGGCGCTACACGGGGTGGCTGCTCTTCGTGCTGCTGGCGGTTTGCGCCATCAACTACGCGGACCGCTCGGTCGTGGGTGCGGTGGCGGAGCCGCTGCGTCGCGAGCTCGGGTTGTCCGACTTTCAGCTCGGGCTGCTGCAGGGGCTGAGTTTCGCGCTGCTGTACTCCGTGCTCGGCATTCCGTTCGCGCGGCTCGCGGAACGCCGCAATCGGGTTCGCATCATCGCGGCGGCCACATTCGTGTGGTCGCTCATGACAGCGCTCTGCGGTGCGGCCGCGAACTTCGTGCAGCTGCTGATCATGCGCGTGGGTGTCGGGGTCGGTGAGGCGGGCTTCATGGCACCGGCCACCTCGCTCCTCGGCGATCACTTCCGGCGCGACCGCCGGGCGTTCGCCACGTCCATCATGATGCTCGGTGTGCCGTTCGGTGCGTTGATCGGCGCGATGTCGGGCGGGTGGATCGCGCAATCCATCGGCTGGCGCTGGGCGTTCCTGATCATGGGCGCGCCGGGCATCCTCATCGCGCTGCTCGTGCTGCTCACGTTGCGCGAGCCGCCGCGCGGACACATCGAGGGCGATGCGAGCACGGACGTGCCGCCGCTCAGCACCGTGGCGCGCAAGTGTTTCTCGGATCCGGTGTTCCGCCATGTGCTCGCGGGCGGGACGCTGGGTGGCTTCGGGTTGCACGGTCTCGGGCAGTTCCTGGGCGTGTATCTCGTGCGTGTGCACGAGCTGCCGTACGGGCTCGCCGGCATGATCTACGGGCTCGTCACGTTCGCATCGGTGGGCGGCGGGCTGCTCGTCGGCGGATTCCTTGCGGACCGCATGGGCCGCCGGAGCCTGCGCTGGTACTCGCTCATCCCGGCCATCGGCATGTTTCTCTCGGCGCCGCTGTACATCGGGGCGTTTCGGGCGGAAACGCTCGCGCCGACCGTCACGCTGCTGCTGGTCGCGGGCATCAGCCTGCTGCTGCATTACGGGCCCGGGCTCGCCACCATCCAGAACCTGGCTTCATCGCGCACGCGCGCCTCGACGATTGCGCTTTACATGCTGGTGGTGAACGCCGTCTCGATGGGCTTCGCCGCGCCGCTGATCGGCTTCCTGAGCGACACCTTCGCGGCGCAGGTGGCGGCGGGCCTGGGTGCTTCATCCTGCGCGGCGAGCACCTCGGCGTTGTGCCTGCAAGCGCAGGGGACAGGTTTGCAGTACGCGCTCATGGCTTCGACCGTGCTCTATGTCTGGGCCGGCGTGCATTACCTGATGGCGGCCCGGCGCCAGGCGACCTGAGCTCTCCGGTCGCGAACACGGTCTCGTGTTTGCTGAGCGACTGCTTCCCCTCGGCAGCACACGGAGCACACGCCGTGAGCACACGCTTGCTCCGACGCGACGTCACCGGACTTCTGTTCGCATCCGCCGCGGTCGGCTCCACGCTGGCTTCGCAACGCACGCTCGCCCGGGACGGCCCTGTTCCGGGCGCGTGGGGCCGCACGCCCGCTGAAGCGCGGCTCGGGATCGTTCCGAGGGACCTGCGCTACCCGGTCGGGCACGTGCTCCGTTACGGCGCCGTTGGAGACTGGAATGGCGCATCGGGCACGGACAACACGGCCGCATTCCGCTCGGCGCTCGATGTGTGCCATGAGACAGGCCACACGATGTACGTGCCCGCCGGCCGCTACCGCATCTCGGCACCGCTGCAAAAACGGCAATCATTCACTTGCCCGAACATCCGGGGGGATGGGTATTCCCGCACGCGCATCGCCTACCCGGATCTGGGTGGCGCGCCTGCGCTCTACATCCAGGGCGGCTCGGGTCGCCTGTGCGGGGCGGTGATCGAGGGAATCGGCTTCGACGGCGCGCGACACACATGCGGCATCGAGGTGGATGGGCAGGATGGCCTCACGATCCGCGACTGCGCGTTCGGCGAGAACGCCGTCGGGCTTCGGCTGCACAACGCGACGGCGGGCGCGTTCACGGAGTATGTCGTCGCCGAGGGCTGCCACTTCGATGGCGCATGCGCTCGCGCGCTGGAATTCCGCGTGAGTGGCGGGCGCAACTCGTTCAACGGGTCCGGTCTGCGCCACTGCACGATCGTTGTGGATGAGCGCCATGACTGCCCCGTTTACATCGGCAAGGGCGCGCTGCCCTACAACGCGCCGCTGTCGATGCAAGTGTGGACCTACGGCCGGCGCAAGACGCTCGTGCGCAACGACGCCGCTCGTCCGGTGCTCGTTCACGGCACCATCACGCTCGAGGCGTTCGGCCATTTCGAGAGCCGCGCTCACGTGCCCACGCTGGCGCAGGGCGCGCCGGTGTATCTCGTGGGCGGGTTGATGAGCACGGGGCCCATCAACCTCGGCTCGGCCGTGCTCGGGTCGCGCGCGGCGCTGCTCGGGCCTGAAAGCGGCCGCGCGAACGGGCAAGCACTCATCCGGCGCTTTCCGTGGTCGGTGCGCGTGCCGCTCAGCGAGCGCGAAAGTCGCACAGTGTATCTGGGCGGTGACAGCGGCCAGCTCGTGTACGTGGAGCTTTCCGCGCCGGGCTACGACTATCGCCTGCTGCTCGCGACCGCCCACAATGGCCGGGGTGGCCGCGGCTTCGTGCGCACGCTGGAAACGCTCAACGATTTCGACGATGCCGGATACGGGGCCCCGTCGTTTGCGATGGATGCCGGCGGAATGCTCATCATCGCGAACCCGGCGTTCCGCCGCGCAGCCGTCACGGCGTTTATCGATGTCGTGCCGTTTGGTCTCAGCCGTACGGCGTATCTCGAAAGCGCCGTCGAGCACGTCCTGTCGTAGTCGAAGAGCGCAGCCCGCGACCGAGGCTCGGGCTTCGCGACCGCGCGTTGCGCGGCACCTGAATTGCTGTCACGCGGGATCGCGCGCACGGTTTCCGGCGTAAGGAGGCTTCCATGTCGTTGCGCACCGGTGAGTTTGCCCAGACGTTCATCGTGGCTCTGGATGTTCTCGAGCGAGAGGGCGAAGTGCACGAGATCGTGCGGCTCTTCAGTCCGATGGCGCGGATCACCAACGCCGCCATGCGCCACACAGGCGTCGAGCTCACCGGTGAAGTCGGAGCCCGGCAGTTCTGGCGGGAGTACCGGTCGTGCTTCAGCGAGGTGCACACCGAGTTCAATGAAGTGACGACGAATGATCGCTGCGCCGGCCTGTTCTGGACGACGCGCGGCACGCGCCCGGACGGCAAGCCCGTCGAGTACAGCGGCGCCACGCTGCTCGCGTACGAGGACGACGGGCTCATCATCGAGTTCGACAGCTTTCACGACATGCGCGACCTTGCACTCACGGCCGCGCCGCGCGCGCCTGCGCATCGCCCCGCACACGCCTGAGGCGCGCGCCGCCCGCGAAGCCGGGCTACTTGGGTGCGACGAGGACGAGCCGCTCGGCTTCCGGCCGGCCCTCCGTCAGGTCTCGCAACGCGGCGAGCAGTTTCCGGGCGTGCTCGGTCTTGCCGTGTGCCGCCACGGCCGAGGCGTCCCGATAGCGCTCCACGACCACGTACGTCTGCGGGTCGTCGGCCGTCACGAACAGGTCGTAGTACACGTTGCCCGGTTCCTTGGCGCGCACGCCGTTCTGCATCTCCCGGAACGCCTGCTCGAACGCGGCGTTCTGGCCCGGCTTGACGCGGAATTTCACGACGAATGTGGTCGCGGCGCCGCGGGCATTGGCTTCCGGCGCAGGCGCGGTGCCATCCGCACCGGATGCGGGCAGGTTCGCGGAGCAGGCGAGGACCAGCGCGACAGTGGCGCTGAAAAGGCGGATGCGCACGACGTTCTCCCTGGGTGAATCAACGCGCCGCGATACGTTAGCAGAGCCGTATCCCCGCGCGGTGAAAGAGCCGCGGCGTGCTTCACTGCATGGCCAGATAGCCCGGGCCTACTCGCAGCCCGTGCGTCACGTCGAAAGGCAGCGCGTAATAGATGAACAGCGACACCGCGGCGTGCGCGATGCCGAGTGCCCAGACGTTCGGTTCACGACGGTAGAGGACGCATGCAGCCCACCCGGCCAGCAGCGTGACCCCCACGAGAAACGTGTTCGGGATGTGGAATATGGCAAAGGCCAGCGACGCGGCAGCCGTTGCAGCCCGATGACTCTGGAAGAGCTCCGCGAAACGCCGGTACAGCACGCACAGCAGCCCGTACTGCTGAGCCGTGCCCCATGCGGTGGCGTAGGGCAGGTTGAGCACGGTTTCGTCGAGCGGGCGGAAATGCCAGCTTCCCATCGCGGTACCGATCAGAAGCGCCAGGACGATGGCCGGCGCAACGACCAGCGAAGCATTTCTCAGCGCGGCACGGAAATTGTCCAGTCGCAACCCGATCTGCCGGAGCGACTCGCCGCGACGCGCGTGACCGTACAGGCCGAGGCCAAAGTAGAGCCCGATCACCACGGCCGAGGCACCCGGGAACGCGTCCTGCCATCCCCAGATGTACGACAGGATGAGCACACAGAAGGCTCCGGCTTCCAACAGCGAAGCGAGGCGCGGCGCATTCCACGTCGCGGCGGATGTGACGGAGGAAGGCATCGCGGAAGACCTCCTGCATCGAGCGTGATCGCGCGCGTGTGAATTGTCCACCTGAGCGACGCTTAACGCTCCGGCGGAGCCGTCGCCTCCGCCGCCCGCTGCCCGAGTGTTCCGGAGTCGAGCTCAGGTGGATTCGCTGCCAGTTCGAGGTACCACGGCATGTCGATCACGACGACACCCGGGCCGCCGTAGCGAAGGAGCTGCGCACGCAGGAGCGGCGGGCGCATGGTGTGCAGGAGGAACTGGTACCAGTGCTGCCGCACGATCTCCGAATGAGGACCGCGATCCGCCGGCCTTGCACTGTCGACTGGATCTCGCGGATCAACCTGATCAACGGCACGTGCATGGCACGGTAGCGCGCCTGCAGGATCACCAGCCTCGGCGGATTGAGCCCGGCGCGGCGCGCGGGCAGCTCCACATCGAGGTGCCACTGGGCGCGCAGCTTGTCGGCGTCCTCGGGCGTTCCGGGCCCCGCGAGCTGCGTGGGAGACCCGGCGCTTGCGAGCGTTCGGGCGATGCCGAGCCCGAGAATGGTGAAGAAGCTCGCGACGAGCAGGTATGTGGGGATGGCAAAGAGACGCCCGGATTCGAGCGTGCCGCGCAGGTTCACGAGTGTGATGAGAACCAGGATCCCGAGGCACAGCGAGAGAATATGCGCGTGAAGCGCGGGCACGGCGGAAACGAGCGCACCGACACCCGCCGATATGCCCACGGCCACGTTGAGCACGTAGTCGATCAGGCGCCGCCGCCGCAAGCAGGCTCGCATTGCGCCCGAGGTTGTCCCGTGCGACGACGTAAGCGCCTCCGTTCGTCGGGTAGGCGCGAAGGGTTTGCCAGTACGACGCGAAGAGGATCAGCAGCAGCGCCACGATCGGCGCCATGATCCAGCCGATATACGTGAAGCTTGCCGCGCCCAGCGGAATGAGCACGGTGAGGGCCGCTTCGGGCCCGTAGGCCGAGGAGGCGAGGCCGTCGAGGCCCATCGCCGGCACGCCCTCGAACGCGGTGATGCGGCGCTGGTGATCCTCGCGGTTGGCGAGTCTGCGGCCGAGAAGGACGTCGGCAACATTCACGGAGGGGGCATCACGAGGGCAGCAGGGCGGGGCGGCACAATCGTGACAAGTACAATCTGCGGTCCGCCGCGAGGTTCCGCCGCGCAGTGTCTGCCGCGGCGACCGCGCCCACGTCGTGCGCGTACGTCGGTTCGGTATGCCCGAACCGACCACGCGAATATTTCTAATTGATCTAACCCTGATCCGACAATTTTCTCTCGCGCATGAGCGGCGAGTGAATTGAAAAAGGCCCCTCGTTGTGGTTGAAAGCAAGTTACCACACCAACTTTCTT
>JADGHX010000113.1 GCA_019683695.1 Steroidobacteraceae bacterium | reverse complement strand
CCTCTGCGCGGTGGTGTGGGGGGGGCGGTTTTGTTTATAAGACAACTTGCATATCCCTTGGGCAACGGCGCGCGCTACAACCCTGAACGTGCTTGTCCGCCTGCGCGCGCCACGACGCGAACACCACGGCTCACGAAGCGAACACGGAGAGCGCGAATGCGCAGGTGCGGTCGACGGTCGGCCGGATAACCGGACTCCGGCATGACTGCGCCGCGTGCACGCGCCGCCGATGTGCGCGGCACGTTCGGAGCGGACAAGGCGAGCGGGCCCGGCTTTCTTGCGCGGGCGGCCGTTCATGTCATCATCGGCGCGAATGGCCTCGCGCACAGATCTCCTCGAGCTTCCGCAGGACGCGGTTGACGTCTGGCTCGCCTTCACAGAGGAGATGCCGTCCGCGGAATTGCTGGCGCGGTATCGGAAGCTCCTCACGCCGGAGGAGCGGGCACGCGGCGAGCGATTCCATTTCGAGCATTTGCGTCAGCAGTATCTGGTGACGCGAGCGCTCGTGCGAACGGTGCTTTCACGGTACGCCTCGCCTGCGCCGGATGAGTGGCGATTCTCGGTGACGAAATATGGACGGCCGGAGATCGCATCGCCGACTGTGCTTCCGGCGCTCGCGTTCAATCTTTCGCATACGAAAGGCATCGTGGTGTGTGCGGTCGGGCGCTCACGCGAGCTGGGCGTGGATGTGGAGCGACTGCGCTTCGATCGGGATCTCGTGCCGCTTGCCGCACGATATTTCGCAGAGGACGAAGTTCGCGAGCTGAATGCGCTGCCTCCCTCGCAGCAACACGTGCGCTTTTTTGAGTACTGGACGCTGAAGGAGTCCTACATCAAGGCGCGAGGTGAAGGTCTTTCCATTCCCCTCGATCGCTTCAGTTTCGCTCTGTCGCTGCAGCCTTCCACACTGGCATTCCGGCCGGAACCGGGCGACTCGCCGTCGCGCTGGCAGTTCCAGCTATTGCGACCCTCACCGGACTACTTGCTGGCCCTGTGTGCGCAACTCGAGTGGGCGGCGCCGATGCGCGTGACGGTGCGGCAGGTGGTGCCGCTGTCGCAGGAGTGGCAGCGACCCTGCGAAGTGCTCCGCAGGGCGCCGGAGTTCTCGGCGCGTTCCCGGAGCTGAGCGCGACTTTCGCACGCGGGAGGAACAGCCGAACGTCGCCTGCGTTCAGTGGGAATGCGCACGGCCGCCGATACGTCTTCCTCTACGGTCAGGCACAGCATGGTCTACGACGTTCTGTTTTTCATCGCCATGCTTGCGACGGCGCTCGCGCTGGGAGGAGCTCTCGCGCACGCACTGGAGCTGCCGAACAAGATTCACCTTCCGGCTGAGGAGTACTTCATCGTGCAGAAGGCCTACCGCGGCTGGAGCATGCTCGGCTGGCTGCTGCTGGTGCAGTTGGCATCGATCGTCGCGGTTGCGTACCTCTCGCGCGGTGAGGCGCGCGTGTTCTGGCCTGTAGTCCTTGCAGGTGTATTCCTGCTTTGTGCTCAGGCGGTCTTCTGGGCGTACACGTACCCGGCGAATGTGGCGACGAATCAGTGGACAGTCATTCCCGGAAACTGGCAGGCGCTGCGCACGCAATGGGAATACTCGCACGCGGCCGGCGCCGGATTTCAGGCGCTGGCGATGTGCGCGCTGATCGTCGGCGCGCTCGCGCGGGCGCGCACCTGAATCGGAATGCCGAAAATCGGCAGGGGCTCGCCTTCACCTGTTGACGAAGGGAATCCGCAGGAACCCGAGGCCGAGCTCGGTCTGCGCGTCCACGAGATCGATCTGGAAGGTCAGGTCGCGGACGTGGCGCGGGATCTTCTCGAAGTACAGAAATCCGTCCACATGTCCGCCGGGCTCGAGCACCCCTTCGACGAGGGCGAGCTGCACCATCTCGAGCGTCGGCAGGGGCTCCTGCCACTTCGGATACTGCGCATCGTAATAGCCGGCATCCATCTTCCAGGGGCCCGTCCACGGCACTCGCTCCGGAAAATCAGGGTAGCGGTACGGCGCCACGCGGAAGCGGAAATCCGGATCCGGGTCTCTCGGCACCATGACCGGATCGGGCGAGGTCACCGTGACCGTGTAATCGACCAGCTTGTACGGCGGCAGGGGCGAGTAATCGAGCGCGGGCGCTGAGAACCTGATGTCGGCGTACCGAATCCGGAGCGGGTGTTCCCCGGCGTTCTCGATGCGCACGTGCAATGGCGTTACGACGTCGGCGAGGTTCGGCGGGTAGGCATCCCACGCGCGCGTGCGAACCACGGCGGTGATGCCGCTGACCGTGGCGGTTGCCGCGCCGGGCATCCCTTCGACTTTCCCGGCGGTTCGCGCCGGGCTCACGGTGGGAGAACCCACACACGCCGAGAGGAGCAAGACGGCTGACAGGGCCACGCTCGCCGTCAGCGAGCACAGGAACGGTCGGTGGGAGGATCTCATGGCGCGGACCCGGGCTGCGCCGCGTGATGCGGCATCGCTACGGCGCAAGCTTCGCGCCCGTGGGCGGCAGGCTTGGCCGGGCGCCTCGATTTCGGCACGGGCCTTCCGTGATACAGGCCAGCGTTGGCCCTCGATGGAATGGGTGAGTTGCCCTGCGTGGAAAGCCCTTGCCGCGCCGCAAAGTGGCCGGCCACCCTGCTCGTTTTTGACGTATTCGTCCCGGGCTGTGCCGGTGCCATTCCATTCCGACCGCAAGGATGGCAATAATCGGCATAGGGAGCGCGCGGCTCGAGCGGCCCACAGAAGAACGCCTGCCGCGCGTACGAATGCAAAAAATTTGATCACGGCGGAAGTCACGAGTTGACTGAGGGGGAACCGTGGCGGCAGTGCGCGCGTCTTCATCGCTCGATCTCAAGACGGTGGAACGAGCCCAGCGCGGCGACGTCTGGAAGCAGACGGCCAGCCGGCTCTTTCCGGGGCTGACAGTCCAGTCGCTGAAACCGGATCCGATGGCCGGGTTCATTCACGGCAGCGACTTCGGCCCGGGCCAGCTCTGGCGCATCCTGTCACCGCCGGTCAGCGCGGACTACGAGCCCGCGCAGGAAGGCGAGAAGTCCTCGCCGTCGTTCTCGGTGATGCTGCAGATCCAGGGCTCCACGTTCGTCACCCAGAAGCAGCGTGCGTGTGTGCTGCGTCCCGAAGGCATCTGCGTGCTCGATGGTCTCACGCCTTTTCACCTTGAAGTGAAGGACGGTCTCTCGCACATCATGTTCCTGCGCATGCCGCGCGAGCTCGTGATGTCCCGCTACCCGTACCTCGAGCATCGAACCGCGCGGCAGTTTGATTCAGAAGAGCCGGGTACTCGTGTGCTGCGCGCCGTGCTGCTCGGCCTGCTGGACTCGGCACCGTTCCTCGCTTACGAGCAATGCACGATGGCGCTGGTGAGTGCGGCCTACATGATCGGGATGCCGAAGCCCCCATCAGCCGATGCGATGAGCGACGTGAATCAACGCGCTCGCGCGGCGCTCGCATACATCGATGCATCCCTGCCTGACCCAACGCTCACTGCTTCGCGCGTTGCCGAGGCGCAGGCGATCAGCCGACGCCGTCTCGATGAAATCATGCTCAAGACGGTGGGGACCTCGTTGAACGCACAGATCTGGCTTCGTCGCCTGGCGCAAGCCGCCTCGGATCTGCGCGACCCGTCGCAGGCGTCGCGCACGGTCACGCAAATCGCCCAGGGCGTCGGATTCGCGGATGCGGCCCATTTCACTCGCGCGTTCCGGCGCAAGTACGGTTGCACGCCGCGGGAATGGCGTACGCGCAATTGACGCTGCGTCTGAAGCGCCGCGTGCACGCGGCGTAGCGCTCGCAGGCGACTCGGAGGACACCGGCTCCGCACGAACTCGGGCGTACGCTGAGCAGCCTGCCTCGGCCCCGGGTGCGATACTGGCCGCCTGTCAGGCAGTAGCCTCTCCGACACAGCCGGCAACGTGGGAAGCCGGGCTAGCCTGCGCCGGGAGCACGTAGCGGCTCCAGCGAGCCCCGCATAGTGCCCGCGGGCACTCACGGACGCGCGGCCGGATGCGCTGATGAAGCGTCTGCTGGTCGCCCAGGGCGCATCTTTTGCCGGCAGCGGGCTCGAGGGAGTCGTCGCAGGCGACGTTCAGTGGACCACCGCGGAGCGCATACCCATGACCACCAAACTGGAAGGCGAGCTGAAGCGCGAGATCCAGATCGATGGCAAGCCCTACACCCTGACGTTGTCGCCGGAGGGCCTGAAGCTCACCGAAAAGGGTCGCCGGAAGGGCCGCGAGCTGCTCTGGAAGGATCTGGTGAGCGGGGAGGCGGCCCTGGCCGTGGCGCTCAATGCGTCCGTCTCAGAAGCGGGCGGAGGCAGCGCGGGGGGAGAGGGCGCCGCGGGCGGAGAGGGTTCCGCAGACCCGTGACGTGCGTGTTCGCTGGCCGTCTTCGCGTGAAGACGGCCAGCGTCCTGCATGCCGCGCAGGACCGCGCGAGATTGCCCGTCCCGGAGCTACGCCCGCCGCCCGCGGCAACCAATGTTTGCCGCGCGAGCGGTTGCCCTTGAACGATGACAACTCGAGCGTCCCCGGGGAGTTACTTCCGGGTGACGTATACCCGCGCAAGCCGTGTTTGCACGATTGCGCCGAAGTGCGCGAGCACCAGGGCGCCTGTGACGACCACCAGTACACTCACGATTTCCATGTTTCCTTCACCTTCCGGAACGGCATTCGTTTCGCGCGCGTATATTGGAGGCGCATGGTGACGATTCAATGCCGTGCGCGCGTCTGGCGTGCGACGGATTCGCGGGTGCGAGAAAGACAGTGGCGCGTTACAACCCGAGGGAGCGGCCGAACTCCCTATTTCGAGAGACGGCGCGGCCATCACCTCGTCGGCATCGGCGCAAGCGCGCCGGCGGAAGCCCCGTAGAGCCCGTTGAACTGAAAAAGATGCCTACCGAGCCCATGCGGTACAGGCGCTCGATCCCGCCGCGGGTGCCTTGACCAGGCTGGCCTCCAGGCGCTGGCGCGTATCCAGAACCGCCGCACGCAAGGGATCCGTGAGGCTGTCGACCTGAATCTGATCCAGCTCCTCACGCGCCCGGGCCGGGCAACCCAGATCGAGAAGCGTCATCCCCAGATTGTTGCGCGCACCGGCGTTCGCAGGGTCCAGGCGCAGGGCGGCCGAGTAGTCGCGCGCGGCTTCGTCCAGCAACCCCAGGCGGTAGTGCGCGGTGCCCCTCCCGATCCAGCCGAGCGACTGCTCCGGCCACTTCTTCACGGCGGCATCGAATGCGAGTCGCGCATCCGCGGGCGACGCCACGCGTTCGAACGCTGCGGCGGCTTCCAGATAGGTGCTGGCACTCGCCATCACCGGCAACTCTCCCGGGCGGAGCATGACGAGTGCCCACCGGCCGCCGTTGTCCCACGCGCGCATGAAGTTCTTGGCGCTGAGCACTTGTCTTCGGGTCGTGCCAGATCGCAGCACGACGTTATCTTTTCCAGCGTCGTATCCCACGACGACTGCGTAGTGCCATCGGGGCCAGAACGGCAAGCCGTAGTTGTGCAAGACCAGCACGGGCCGGTTCGCATTCAGCTCTGCCACGATCGCGTCCAGGTTACGGGAGAGCGGATAGGCAATGCGGCCGTACCTGCGTGGCGCGGCCTGCATCTCGATCTGCAGGCTTCCTTTCCGGCCCGGCAAATAGACCTGCGACGTCAGGGCGTCCGGCGTGACGTCGACACCCGAAGCCGCCAGCACCGTGGCGAGCGCCGCCGGACCGCACTGGAACTCGGTTTGCGGAAAGAACGGGGTGGTCTCCAGCTCGACGCTCGGGCGAGCAGCGGATGGCAGATCCGGCGCGATGAGCGGGCCGCGAGTGATGCACCCACCGAGCACCGCGGAGAGGAGAAGAAAGCACGCCGTCAGAGCGGCGCGCTGGCGTGCGAGGACCGGCGCGTACGAGCCGGTGTTCAGGCGCCGCCGGCGGACGCGGCTGCTGGCAGCCGCGCCCGCGGCGATTCGAGAGCGGAGGCTCAGCGCGGAACCTGCTTGAAGATGTCGATGACGCCAACGAGCTCCAGGATCAGCAGCACGACGAACGTCACGCCGATGATCGCAAGCAGGTCACCCCCGGCAGGGGCGTTCTGCATGTTCTGAGCGAGCTGATGCAGCTCGCTGTCGCTCAGGCTGGCAATGCGGCTTTCGACGCTCGATGCCTCGACGCCCAGTTCCTTCAGCTGCTGGCGAACCTCTTCGCGATCGAGCTGTGCGCGCACGATCGCCATGTCCGCATTCCGGTTCGACGTGACGAGCGTCTCGGTATCCACGATGGCGCCAGCGGCGGAGCCCACGAGACCGAGGTTGATGATCGCGACGGACAGGAGGGAGACCACACCTTTCCGCCACATTGCCCTTTTCATGGACGACACCTCATTTCAAGACCCATCAATTGTGATACGCCCCTCAAAGGAGCGCCGCGGCCCGGGGGACGCGCTTGTCGGGGGCGAACGTTAGCAAAAAAGGCTCCCACCGGTGTAGGCGAGAACCGTCGCAGCCGTGCGACGTCTCTGGGGTGAGCGACCGCGCGTTGTGCTTGTGAGCGGGTGCTCTCGGGAACCCTGCTTGCAGGCACAAACACGTCGAACACGCATGCATCAATCAAGAGCGGCGTGCGTCAGGTTTGCGACTAACGTCGGAATAAAAAAGAGAGCGGATTGCGCGTGCAGGCCCGCAGCCATCACGGGCGAGTGAATTGAATTGCAGGCCGTGAACACGTTGAGACCCGCATCACATTCCGCCGGAGCCGCGCCCGAATGCGCGCCGCTACAATGCGGCCGCCCCGGCCAGGGCAGGCACGATGAACGAAAAAACCCAGACAGCGGAATCCCGCGAACCCCTGTCCGAACGCCGCAATCCGAAGGATCGCCGCACGCGGACCCTGCGTTCGCTCATTCACGGGAGCCTCCATCCCCGCCGGCGCGGGCCGCGGCGCGAAGGGGAGCACAATTTCACGGCCGTGGACTGGCATCATCCGCAGTGGCTCGCGGTCGCCATGCTGACGCTCATTCTCTGCGTGGCGGATGCCTTGCTGACCCTTACGCTGCTCCATGGCGGGGCGTACGAGGCGAACCCGCTCATGCGTCCGCTCGTGCATGGCTCGCCGCTGATGTTCGCTATTGTCAAGTTCGGTCTCACCGCGGCGGGCATCGTCGTGCTCATTCTGCTGGCCCGGGCCCGCGTGTTCGGCACCGTGCGCGTGAGCCTCATTCTTTACCTCGTGCTTCTCGCATACGCGGTGCTCATCGGGTACGAGGTGTGGATGCTCGAGTCGCTTGCCGACGTTTCCTGAGCGGCCACACTCGCGTCCTTGCACAGTCGGTTCGCGTACTTGCAAATCTGTCAAGTGGCCCGACTGTTCGCAAATGGGTTCAAAGCGTGCGCCAGGTGCGTTTTCTCGCGCGCGGCGTTCCGCTAAACTACCGGCCCGCTTGCCTTTTTCGCCATGCTCGAACACACACCGCTGTACGGCGGCAACGCCGATTTTCTGGACTCGCTTTACGAGCAGTACCTGCGTAATCCGGGCAGCATCGAGCCCCGCTGGCGCGAGTACTTCGAGCGGCTGGCCCCCGCTGTCGCGAGCGAGCCGTCCCACACCGCCATCCGCGCCGCCATCGCCGAGCGGGCCCGTCAGCCCGCCATTGTCGCGAGCGCGGAGGGTCAGATCGGCGATGCCCGCCAGGCCGCCGTCTCCCGGCTGATCCAGATCTGGGTCAACCGCGGGCACCTGGTCGCGAAGCTCGATCCGCTCGGGCTCATGCAGCGCCCGCGCCCGAGCGTCCTCAATCTCTCGTATTTCGGCTTGAGCGAGACGGATCTCGACACCGAGTTCTTCACCGGCAGCCGCACGGATGCGATCCCCAAGCGCCTGAAGCTGCGCGAGATCCTCGCGATGCTCGAGCGCATCTACGGCGGCACCATCGGCGCCGAGTTCGCGCACGTGTCGAACTCCGACGAGCGGCTCTGGCTCCAGGATCAGTTCCAGGCCGGGCGCCTGCATCATCGGTTCTCGGCGGACGAGCGTCGCAACATCCTGTGGCAGCTCACGGCCGCGGAAGGTCTCGAGCGCTATCTGCACACGAAGTACGTTGGCCAGAAGCGCTTCTCGCTCGAAGGCGGCGACGCGCTCATTCCGCTGTTCGACGACCTCGTCCAGCAGGCCGGTATGGCCGGGGTGGAAGAGGTGGTCATCGGCATGGCTCACCGCGGGCGCCTGAACGTGCTGGTGAACGTTCTGGGCAAGTCACCGTCGGTGATGTTCTCGGAGTTCGAAGGCAGGTACGACACCGCCGCGCCCAAGGGCTCGGGCGACGTGAAGTACCACAAGGGCTTCTCCGCGGACCTGCGCACGCCCTCCGGCAACGTGCACGTCGTGCTTGCGTTCAACCCTTCGCATCTCGAAGTCGTCAATCCCGTGGTGGAAGGCTCCGTGCGCGCTCGCCAGGAGCGCCGCTCGGATGCGCTGGGTGACCGCGTTGTCCCCATTCTCGTACATGGCGACGCGGCGTTCGCCGGGCAGGGCGTGGTGATGGAAACCCTGCAGCTCTCGCAGGCGCGCGGGTTCTACACCGGCGGCACGGTGCACGTCATCGTGAACAACCAGGTCGGCTTCACCATTTCCAACCCGCACGACGCGCGGTCCACCATGTACTGCAGCGACGTGGCGAAGATGCTCGAAGCGCCCATCTTCCACGTGAATGCGGACGATCCCGAGGCCGTGGTGTTCGTCACGCGCCTTGCGCTCGAGTACCGCATGCGCTTCCACAAGGATGTCGTCATCGATCTCGTGTGCTACCGCCGTCACGGCCACAACGAGGCGGATGAGCCGGCGGCCACCCAGCCCGTCATGTACAGCGTCATCCGCAAGCACCCGACGGCGCGGCAGCTCTACGCGGAAAAGCTCATTGCCGAAGGCGTGCTGCAGGAGGAAGAGGCGGCGCGCATGGTCGAGCAGTATCGCCAGGGGCTGGACGAAGGCCGGCCGCAGGCGCGCGCCTCGCTCGGCATGATCGGCAACAAGTACACGGTGGACTGGAGCAAGTACACGGAGGTGGATTGGTCCCAGCGCGTCCAATCGGGCGTGGACCTGAATCGCCTGCGCGCGCTTGGCGAGCGCATCGTGACCGTGCCCGCCGACTTCACGCTGCACCCGCGCGTTGCGCAGGTGATTGCGAACCGCAGGAAGATGCTCGCCGGCGAGATGCCGCTCGACTGGGGCTGCGCGGAGACGCTGGCCTATGCCTCTCTGCTCGAGGAAGGCTTCTCGGTTCGCATTTCGGGTCAGGACAGCGGCCGCGGCACCTTCTTCCATCGCCACGCGGTGCTGCACGACCAGAAGACGGGCAACACATACATTCCGCTGCAGCACCTGCGCGAGCGCCAGCCGCGCTTCCAGGTGATCGATTCGGTGCTGTCCGAGGAAGCCGTCATGGGCTTCGAGTACGGCTACTCCACCACCGAGCCCGATGCGCTCGTCATCTGGGAAGGCCAGTTCGGGGATTTTGCGAACGGCGCGCAGGTGATCATCGATCAGTTCATCAGCTCGGGTGAGGCGAAGTGGGGACGCCTGTGCGGCCTCACGCTCTTCCTCCCGCATGGGTACGAAGGGCAGGGCCCGGAGCATTCCTCCGCGCGCCTCGAACGCTTCCTGCAGCTGTGCGCCGAAATGAACATGCAGGTGGTGGTGCCCTCCACCCCGGCGCAGATGTTCCACATGCTGCGCCGGCAGATGCTGCAGTCCTTCCGCAAGCCGCTCATCGTCATGACGCCGAAGAGCCTCCTGCGCCACGAGCTTTCCGTGTCGGCGCTCGAGGATCTCACGCGCGGCAGCTTCGCCAAGGTGATCGGTGAAACCGAGGATCTGCCCGTTGCCCAGGTGCGGCGGATCGTCTTCTGCAGCGGCAAGGTGTATTTCGATCTGCTGAAGGCGAGGCGGAAGGAGAATCTGCGCGATGTGGCGCTCGTGCGCCTCGAGCAGCTCTATCCGTTCCCGGCCGAGGAGTATCAGGCGGCGCTGCGCAAATATCCGAACGCGCGTGACATCGTCTGGTGTCAGGAAGAGCCTCAGAATCAGGGTGCCTGGTATCAGATTCGCCACCGCCTGCAGGAGCTCGTCGAGGACCGGCCCGTGCTGTACGCCGGCCGCAAGCCGGCGGCCGCGCCAGCCACCGGGCTCACGAAGATTCATGAACTCGAGCAGAGCGAGCTCGTTGAAGCGGCTCTGCGCGCCACCACTACCGAAGACGCCGCGCGCGACACCACGCGCCTGACGGCGACGCCATTGAGGAAAAGCTCGTGACCATCGAAATCCGCGTTCCCCAGCTGCCCGAATCCGTTGCCGACGCGACGCTCGTGGCGTGGCACAAGCAGCCCGGGGAAGCGGTGAAGCGCGATGAGAATCTTGCGGACCTTGAAACCGACAAGGTCGTGCTCGAAGTGCCTGCCCCCACGAACGGCGTGCTTCGAGAGCTGAGGGTCGAAAGCGGCACCACCGTCACAAGCGGTCAGGTTCTCGCGATCATCGAGGAAGGTGCCGTGGCGGACGCGTCGGCGCCCGCATCCAAGCCGGCTGCCGCACCCGCGGCGGCCAGCCCGAAGGCCGGGGCCGCGGCGCCCGCGGCGGCGACGACCTCGGCCGCCAGTGCCAGCGTGGCGGTGGACACGAGCAAGCTCAGCCCGTCCGTGCGCCGGCTCGTCGAGGAAAACAACCTCGATCCGTCGCGCATTCCCGCCACGGGCCGCGACGGGCGGATCACGAAAGCGGATGTGGTGAGCTTCCTGGATCGGCAGGGCAATGCCGCCGCGGCCGCGAGCGCTCAGCCGGCACCCGCCGCTCGCGCACCGCAGCCCGCGCCAGTTGCTCGCGCACCTGCTGCGCGCACTGGCCGTGCGGAACAGCGCGTGGCGATGACCCGTTTGCGTCAGCGCATCGCGCAGCGCATGGTGGAAGCGCAGTCCACCCAGGCGCTGCTCACGTCCTTCAATGAAGTGGACCTCACCGCCGTGCAGGATCTGCGCGCGCGCTACAAGGACCGCTTCGAGAAGCAGCACGGCGTGAAGCTCGGCTTCATGTCGTTCTTCGTGAAGGCATCGATCGAGGCGCTGAAGAAGTTTCCGATCATCAACGCCAGCGTGGATGGCACGGACATCGTGTACCACGAGTACTACGACATCGGTGTCGCGGTCTCGACCGACCGCGGTCTCATGGTGCCCGTGATCCGCGATGCCGATCTCAAGAGCTTCGCCGAGATCGAAAAGGAAATCGCGATGTATGCCGCGAAGGCCCGCGAGGGCACCATCGCGATCGAGGACCTGACCGGCGGCACCTTCACCATCACGAACGGTGGGGTGTTCGGCTCGCTCATGTCCACGCCGATCGTGAACGCGCCGCAAAGCGCGATTCTCGGCATGCACAAGATCCAGGAGCGCCCGATGGTCGTGAACGGGCAGATCGCCATCCGGCCGATGATGTATCTGGCCGTCACCTACGATCATCGCATCATCGATGGGCGCGAAGCCGTGCAGTTCCTCGTGACCGTGAAGGAGTGTCTCGAGGACCCGGGGCGCATGCTGCTCCAGATCTGATCCACGGGAAGCATCGCCTGCGACGATCTTTCCGGGCACCGGCCTTCGCTGGGCGCCGGCGCACAAGGCGCAACGCTTGCCGGCCGCGTGGATGCATCGGTTGCGTGAGGTTTGGCCAGGGCGTTTCCGCCGACAGGGGTGCGAACGTCACGGCGACGTGCGGCGCGCGGCGAGCCGACACGGGCTTGCGCGAGAGTCGGGCACTTTGCCCGGTGAAGCGGCCGCAAGGCCGCTTCGTCCAATGAACGAGAGGACATCATGGCTGACAACTTCGACGTCATCGTGATCGGTGGCGGGCCCGCGGGTTATCCGGCGGCGATCCGGGCCGCGCAGAACAAGCTCTCCGTGGCGTGCATCGACGAGTGGAAGAATCTCGACGGCACGCCGGCGTTCGGCGGCACGTGTCTGAACGCGGGCTGCATTCCGTCCAAGGCGTTGCTCGAGTCCTCGGAGCTGTTCCACCGGGCGCACTCGGAGTTCGCCGCGCATGGCATCCAGGCGAGCGGCATCACGCTCGACCTCGCAGCGATGCAAAAGCGCAAGGCCACCATCGTGAAGAGCATGACGAACGGCATTCTCGCGCTCTTCAAGGCCGCGGGCGTCACGCCGTTGCAGGGCCACGGCACGCTGCTGCCGGGCAAGAAGGTGCAGTTCAAGGCGCACGATGGCACCACGCGCGAGCTCACCGCGAAACACGTCGTGCTGGCCTCGGGCTCCGCGCCCATCGAGCTGCGCAGCGCGCCGTTCGATGGCAAGTTCATCGTGGATTCCTGGGGTGCGCTCGAATTCGATGCGGTGCCGCCGCGGCTCGGCGTGATCGGCGCGGGCGTGATCGGGCTCGAGTTGGGGAGCGTGTGGCGCCGGCTCGGCAGTCAGGTCGTGGTGCTCGAGGCGCTGCCGGATTTTCTCGCGATTGCGGATCAGCAGCTGGCCAAGGAGGCGCTCCGCCATTTCAGGAAGCAGGAGCTGGATATTCGCCTCGGCGCGAAAGTCACGGGCGCAACCGTCAGCGGCGGCGCCGTGAATGTCACGTACACCGATGCGAAAGGCGAGCAATCCATCACCGTGGACAAGCTGGTGGTGTGCATTGGCCGGCGCCCGTACACGACCGGGCTGCTTGCGGAAGGCACCGGCGTGCAGCTCGATGAGCGCGGATTCATCAAGGTCGACCACGAATGCCGCACGGGTGTGGAAGGCATCTGGGCCGTGGGCGACTGCGTGCGCGGGCCCATGCTGGCGCACAAGGGCAAGGAAGAGGGCGTCATGGTGGCGGACCTCATTGCGGGCCGCTTCGCCGAGGTGAATTACAAAACCATTCCGTCCGTCATCTACACCGCGCCCGAGATCGCGTGGGTCGGGCAGACGGAAGAGCAGGTGAAGGCCAGCGGCCGCCCCTACAAGACCGGCGTGTTTCCGTTTCTGGCGAGCGGGCGTGCGAAGGCCATGGAGGCCGCGCAGGGCTTCGCGAAGATCATCGCCGCGCAGGACGACGACGAGATTCTCGGCGTGCACATCATCGGCCCGATGGCCGGCGAGCTGATCGCCGAAGCGGTGCTCGCGATGGAATACTCCGCCAGCAGCGAGGATCTGCAGCGGACCATCCACGCGCATCCCACGTTATCGGAAGCCGTGCACGAAGCGGCGCTTGCCGTGGACAAGCGCGCAATCGATTCGATCAACCGCTAGCGACCGCATCGCCTGACGATGCCGCGCCGAAGGCAGTGTGCCTTCGGCCGGTCAGGCGCGTCTGACCCACAGCAGGGTGCAATCGGCCGCAGCGTGTCCCGATCAGACACGCTCCCGGCGTTTGTTGCGGGAGGCGGGAGCGGTCTCGGGACGCGGCGTTTCGCCGGGCCGGATGTATCGGCCCAGCGCCGCCGACACCGTTGCCAGCGCATCCGCCGCCAGTGCGGCGGCCTTTTCGGAAAGACTTTCCTGTCGCGCAGGCTCGCGCCGGAAGCGGCGCGGGGTCGTTTCGGTTTCGTAGTAGTTGTGCGGCAGGATCTTGTAGTCCGCTGCCGCAGGCGAGCCGAGCGGCACGATGCGCGGCAGCTGTGGCACGGGTTTGGAACGCGTGTCAGATGTTTTCACCTGCGCCGAGGGCACGCCTCGGGACTGCACCGCAGAAGCCTGTGACACCTTCCGTGAAGACGCGGCGGCCGATCCGGCACGTGCATCTACTCGGCTGGGCTGCACATGCGCAGGCTCATTCACTTCGCGTTCGCTCTCGTCGCGCGGCAGGGCGGCCGCCCGCTGCAGCACCGTCTCGATGTCTTCCGTCTCGAGTGGGTAGGGCAGGATATCGAACAGCTTGAAGGGACCCAGCCGCCCCTTCAGCAGCGCGAGCCGGCTGGATTCGATCGACAGCACGCGCAGGACGGAAGGCCAGCGCTGCGCCACCTGACTCAGGAGCTCCAGGCCCGAGCCATCCGTCAGCCTTTCGCAGGCGATGATGAGGTCGAAGTCGTTCGCGCGCAGCAGGTCCAGGCAGGTGGCCTTGCTCGTGGCGACGTCCACTTCGAACGCGCGCGCCACCGCCTCGAGCACTTGCGGATCCTGATCGGCAACCAGAATCTTCATGGCTGCAACCGTGTGTCCTTGAGTTTCCCCGGAAACATCCCTGAGCGCCGCCCGCTCTCTTCGGAGCCAGTGCGGACGCTGGTGTCGGAAGGCCTGTCCTTGCACCGCGGGCCGCGGTCAGGACGAGGTCGCTTTCGACGGCGCGGAAAAATACCGTGAGCCTGTCCGGCCCACACCGGTACGAGATCACGGTTTTGAAATGAATCAGTAGACAGCGCGCGAGTTTTGGGTGGCGTCATCTGCCGCGAAATTCACGCTTCCGATGAGACGTAATTGCGCTCACCGGATGCCGCATGAGAAACGAAGCCGCCAGTGAGGCAGTGAGCCTCACTCCATCGAGACCGATGTCGATCGGCGCGGCCGGTATGCCGCGGCATACGGAGCCGTCGCTTGGCAACATCCGGCGCGGCTGCACGCGTTGCCATAGCCATGGCGAATCAGTGCACGCGCCGTGCAGAAATTACATTCGGCACCGACGACAGACGCCGCAGCACGCGTGCGAGCTGCTCCAGATCCCGCACGGCCAGCTTTGCGGAGACGAGCGCCGTACCGGCATCCCGATCGGTGGTGGTGCTCATCTCCTCGATACTGAGCTGCTCGAGCGCCATCACCTCGGTGAGATCGCGCACCAACCCGCGCCGGTCGTACGCCGACACAACGAGCTGCACGGTGAGCGTGTCCGAGTCGTCCTGACTCCAGTCCACGTTCAGCACGCGTTCCGGTTTCACCGCGCGCATGCGCGCGAATGCCGGGCAATCCCGCCGATGAATCGTGACGCCGCGGCCGAGCGTGACATACCCCACGATGGGTTGGGGCCGGATGGGCGCGCAGCATCGGGCCAGCGTGGTGGGCAGATCGCCCACGCCCTCGATGTCCACGAGCGAGCCCCGCTTCTTCTTCCCCGGAATGACGCCTCGCGGCTTGCGAACGAGCCGCTCCGGCGGCTCAGGCTGGATGAGTCGCTCGGCCGCCTGCACGAGCTGCGTCACCGTGATCTCGCCTTCGCCCAGCAACTGGTGAAAGTGATCCACATCCTTGGCCTTCAGCTCCTGCACGAGCGCGGAGAGCTGCTCTGGCTTGAACCCGATACGCGCCAGCTCTCGCTCGGCAATCTGCCGCCCGGCACTGCGGTTGTCCGACACGTCCTGCTTGCGGAACCACGCGCGCACCTTCGCGCGGTTGCGCGGCGAGATGAGATAACCCTGCTCGGGGGCAAGCCAGTCGCGGCTCGGCGAGGGGTGCTTGCCGGTGATGATCTCGACGATCTCGCCGTTCGACAGCGTGTAATCGAGGGGCACGATGCGGCCGTTGATCTTCGCGCCCCGGCATCGGTGACCCAGGTCCGTGTGCACGTGATACGCG
>JADGHX010000010.1 GCA_019683695.1 Steroidobacteraceae bacterium | reverse complement strand
CGCGGCCCCTCCGGGCTTTGGTGTGTCCCGCGCCGGCCGGCTTGCGGGGGGGGGCGGGGGCCGCGAGCGGCTCGCAAGGCACACCTCGAGATGCGGATGTGCCTCACGTTCACACGGTTCACAGGTTCCTGGATCACTGAATGTCCACAGTCGTGAAAGAAAATCAGGGCGCCGTCATCCTGGACGGCAAGGCCGTTGCGGCGAAGGAGCGGCAGAAGACCGCCGTTCGCGTCGGCGAGTTCGCTGCGAAGTTCGGTCGCCCGCCCGGGCTCGCGGTGGTGCAGGTGGGAGAGGATCCCGCCTCCACCGTGTATGTGCGCAACAAGCGCAAGTCGTGTGCGGAAGTGGGCATCGCCTCCTTCGCGCACGATCTGCCGGAGAGCACGAGCGAGGCCGAGCTGCTCGCGCTCGTGAAGCGCCTGAATGACGATGAGCGCGTGGACGGCATCCTGATCCAGATGCCCGTGCCGAAGAGCATCGATGCCGATCGCGTCATGGACGCCGTCGATCCTGCGAAGGATGCGGATGGCTTCCATCCCATGAACACCGGCTACCTCGCGCAGAAGCGCCCGCGGCTGCGGCCGTGCACGCCGTATGGCGTGATCCGGCTCGCCGAGCACTACGGCATCGACCTCAAGGGCAAGCGTGCCGTGGTCGTCGGCGCCTCCAACATCGTCGGGCGCCCGATGGCGCTCGAGCTGCTGCTGGCGCGCTCCACGGTCACGGTGTGTCACACCGGCACGCGCGATCTGCGCGCGGAGGTCGAGCGCGCGGAAGTGCTGGTGGTGGCCGTGGGCAGGCCGGAGTTCATTCCGGGCGAGTGGATCCGTCCGGGCGCAGCCGTCTTCGACGTGGGCATCAATCGCCTGCCCGACGGGAAGCTCGTGGGAGACGTCGGCTACGCCGCCGCAGCGGCGCGGGCCGGCTGGATCACGCCGGTTCCCGGCGGCCTCGGCCCCATGACGATTGCGATGCTGCTGTCGAATACCGTGGATGCCGCTTACCTGCGCAAGGGCGTTCCCATCGCCTGATCGCGCAAGCGGTACGGACAACCGATACGTTCAACCAACCTGAAAAGTTGTATCAGAAGAGGTCCTGAAGTCATGAGTCATCAAAATCTGGAGAGCGTACTGAAGGCCGCGGGTAACCCGGTCAAGATGCTGCGCAATTCGCGGATCGGCGCGTACGTCTATCCGGTGGTTCCGTCCGAGTACTACAACTGGCGCGACGAGCAGAAGGCGTGGCGCGACAGTGCGGTGCTTTTCGATCAGTCCCATCACATGGCGGAACTGACCATCAAGGGCCCCGATGCGCTGAAGCTCTGCTCCTACACCACCATCAACACCTTCAAGAACTTCACGCCCGAGAAGGCGAAGCAGATGGTGCCCGTGTCCTACGACGGGTACGTGATCGGCGACGGCATTCTGTTCTACCTCGCCGAGAACGAGCTGCTGTTCGTGGGCCGCGCGCCCACGGTGAACTGGCTGCAGTTCCATGCGGAGACGGGCGGCTTCAAGGTGGAATACATCCGCGACGACCGCTCGCCCTCGCATCCGCGCGGCAATGCCGTGTATCGCCGGCACTACCGCTACCAGATCCAGGGTCCGAACGCCTGGAAGATCATCGAGAAGCTGAACGGCGGTCCGGTTCCCGAGATCAAGTTCTTCAACATGGACTACATCAACATCGCCGGCAAGCGCGTGCGCGCGCTTCGTCACGGCATGGCGGGTGCGCCGGGCCTGGAGATCTGGGGCCCCTACGAGGACCGCGACCTGATCCGCGACACGATCCTGAAGGTCGGTGAAGAGTTCGGCATCGTGCCGGTCGGCTCGCGCGCCTATGCGTCGAACACGCTCGAGTCGGGCTGGATTCCCTCGCCGCTGCCGGCCGTGTACACGGGCGAGAAGATGAAGAAGTACCGCGAGTGGCTGCCGGCGAACAGCTACGAAGCCACGGGCTCCATCGCGGGCAGCTTCGTCTCCGACAACATCGAGGACTACTACACGACGCCGTACGACCTCGGCTACGGTCCGTTCGTGAAGTTCGACCACGACTTCATCGGCCGCGAGGCGCTCGAGAAGATGGCGAAGGAGCCGGAGAAGCAGCGCCGCAAGGTGACCTTCGAGTGGAACGGCGAGGACATGGCGAAGATCTACGCCTCGCTCTTCCAGCCGGGCCAGGACAACTACAAGTTCTTCGACCTGCCGCTCGCGAACTACGGCTCCTCCTCGTTCGATGCCGTGAAGCTGGGCGACAAGGTGGTCGGCTACTCCATGTTCGGCGGTTACAGCTACAACGAGCGGCGCGCCCTGTCGCTCGGCGTGGTGAACTCCGACATCAAGGAAGGCGATGTGCTGACGCTCGTGTGGGGCGAAGAGAATGGCGGCACGAAGAAGGTGACGGTCGAGCGCCACAAGCAGCTCGAGGTCCGCGTGCGCGTCTCTCCGGTGCCCTTCAGCAGCGTGGTTCGCGAGACCTACGCGGACGGCTGGCGCAAGCGTACCGTCTGATCCGAACCGGGCACGCCGCCGGAACCCCCTTCCGGCGGTGCGCCCACCGAACCGGAACGTGGCGGGCGCACCCGACGCCCGCCGCAACCCAACCCCTCAAGTGAGTTTGCAGACAATGACCGTCAAATCTTTGGAAGATCGAATCCAGGCTGCAGGCGGCGCGCTCAAGATGCTGCGCACGTCGCAGACCGGTGCGCACGTGTATCCGGTGGTGCCGCCGGAGTTCTCGAACTGGCGCGATGAGCAGCGCGCGTGGCAGCAGACCGCGGTGCTGTTCGACCAGTCCTACCACATGACCGACCTGTACGTGAAAGGTCCGGACGCCCTCAAGCTGCTCTCCGATCTCGGCACGAACAGCTTCAAGGGCTTCCAGGTGAACCAGGCGAAGCAGTATGCGCCGTGCACCGAGGATGGCTATGTCGTCGGCGACGTGATCCTCACGTACCTCGACAAGGACTACTTCAACCTCATCGGCCGTCCCTCCGTGCACAACTGGGTGACCTATCACGCCGAGAAGGGCAAGTACAACGTCGAGCTCGAGCGCGATGACCGCGCCGCCGACCAGAAGGGCGGGCAGGTGAAGCGCAAGGTGTACCGCTTCCAGGTCCAGGGTCCGAACGCCCTTGCGACCATGGAGAAGGTGCTCGGCAAGAAGCCGCCGGAGCTCAAGTTCTTCCACATGACCGAGTTCACGATCGCCGGCCGCAAGGTGCGCGCCCTGCGCCACGGCATGGCGGGCCAACCCGGCTTCGAGCTCTGGGGCCCGTACGAAGAGAAGGCCGAGGTGCGCAATGCCATTCTGGAAGCGGGCAAGGACTTTGGCCTGAAGCCCGTCGGCGCGCGCACCTATGCCTCGAACACCCTCGAGTCCGGCTGGATTCCCTCGCCGATGCCCGCGATCTACTCGGGCGAGAAGCTGAAGGACTACCGCCAGTGGCTGCCGGCCAACGGCTACGAAGGCAATGCCTCGCTCGGCGGCAGCTTCGATTCGCCGAACATCGAGGACTACTACCTCACGCCGTACGACCTCGGCTACGGCATCTTCGTGAAGTTCGACCATGACTTCATCGGCCGCTCCGCGCTCGAGAAGCACGCGAAGAACCCGCGCCGCAAGAAGGTGACGCTGGCCCTGCACAGCGACGACGTGCTGAAGGCGATGGCCACGATGTTCCAGCGTGGCGACCAGCGTGCGAAGTACTTCGACATGCCTTCGTCCGTCTACGCGACCCTGCCGTACGACAAGGTGACGAAGGACGGCAAGACGATCGGTATCTCCACCTGGGTGGGCTACAGCTCGAACGAGCGTCGCATGCTCACGCTGGCGATGGTGGATGTCGAGTACGCCGAGCCCGGCACGGAAGTGATCTTCCACTGGGGCGAGCCGAACTCGGTGCGCCCGACGGTGGAGCCGCACGTGATGACCGAAATCCGTGCGATGGTGAGCCCGGTGCCGTATGCGGAAGTCGCCCGCAAGTCCTACGCGGACGGCGGCTGGCGCGCGGCGCAGTAAGCGCGCAACGCGATCTCACGCGGACGACGCGTGATCCAGTAGAGGAGGGCGGGTGACTTCACCCGCCCTTTTTATTTCGTGCTTCTGAGGCGCGAGCGAGACACCGAGCCCCGGTCGAGGTCTTGTGTCGCTGAGCAAGGCATCCGACCTAGGGGCGTAGGGTAGACTAGCGGCAGGTTACACCAGCACGACGGAGCCGATGCATGGGCGAGTTTGTTCCGATCAACCGCGTCATGCTACGCAACTACAAGAGTATTGGCTTTTGTGACGTTCGCTTAAGCCCTCTCACGTACCTCGTGGGTGTGAATGGATCGGGCAAGAGTAATTTCCTTGACGGTCTGCATTTGGTGCGAGATGCGCTCAACGGCTCACTAGAGAGTGCGCTTAACGAGCGAGGTGGACTCAGTGAGGTGCGAAGACGCTCTAGCGGGCACCCTACACATTTCGGCATCCGTCTGGAATTCACGCTTCCTTCCGGGGAGCAAGGTCACTATGCGTTCAACATCGGGGCCTTGAAAGATCGGGGATACGAAGTCCAGACAGAGGAGTGCGTCATCAGCGGCCGAGGGAAAGGGCCATTCTTTCAAGTTGATCGGGGAAAGCTCCGTGCCACTAGTGAGCCCGCCTTTCCCGCGGTGACAGCTGATCGGCTTGCTCTCGTGGCAGCCTCGGGTCTTTCAGCATTTCGACCCGTTTATGACATGCTCGCCGCAATGAGCTTTTACAACCTCAATCCGAAAGTCATGCGGGAACTGCAAAAGCCCCAGGAAGGGCGCCTGCTGAGGCCCGCGGGCGAGAATATCGCGAGCGCCGTAGGTCACTTGGAGCGCGTTGCTCCTGATCAGCTGAGAATCATTCAGGAGTACCTGCAGACCGTCGTCCCGATGGTGCAAGGAGTAGAGCGCAAGGCTATCGGCCCGATGGAAACGCTTGAGTTCCGACAGGATATGGCTGGATCGAAGTATCCGTGGCGTTTCCTGGCTCAGAATATGTCTGACGGGACATTGCGGGCTTTGGGTGTGTTGGTGGCACTGTTCCAAGGCAACCGTGACTACGCTCCGACGCTTGTGGGCATCGAAGAGCCTGAAACAGCATTGCATCCGGCTGCGGCCACTGCTTTGCGGGAAGCACTTGTCCGAGCCTCGCGGCAGACGCAAGTGGTCGTGACCAGCCACAGTCCGGATTTGCTGGACGATCGCGCGTTGAGTTCTGACTCGTTTCTAGCGGTGGTGTCTGAGGCCGGGGAAACGCGGATAGCCCCCTTGGATGAGGCCTCCCGCAAAACTATGCGCGAGCAGTTGTTCTCCGCGGGTGAGCTGCTGCGCCTTAATCAGCTTGCTCCCGATAGGGACGTACTCGCTGAGCAACTGGCAAGGCAACCAGATTTGTTTGGCGAACAGCCATGAGATTGGTTTCGATTGTCGAGGGCGATGGCGAAGTCGCGGCGCTCCCGGTGTTGTTGCGGCGATTGTCGGAATGGCGTACGCCTGGACTGTACGTCGAAATTCCAACTCCTATTCGCGTGCGTAGAGACAGGTTTCTCAATCGCGATGACGAGTTCAGACGGTTTTTGCTTCTCGCAGCAGCGAAGTCAGGTACTGATGGGGAGATCCTGATCCTGCTCGATGCGGATGATGATTGTCCCGCAGAGCTCTCCAGGGAAATACTGGATCGTACGGAGGCTTGCCTGGGTCATAGACGGACTTCGGTGGTGCTCGCAAATCGTGAGTACGAATCGTGGTTCGTCGCCGCCGCCGAGTCGCTCCACGGTTATCGCGGATTCGTGTTCAATGCTCCGGAGCACCTAGATTGTGAGTCGATTCGCGACGCCAAGGGCTGGTTGAAGACACGTATTGAGGGTGGCAGTTATGGCGAAACTACTGACCAACCCGCATTTTCGGCACGAATGGACCTGATACGAGCGTTCGAGAGAAGCAGATCCTTCCGAAAACTTTGCATGGAATGGCAAAGACACTTCTCAGGTCGGGAAGGCAGGAGCAGCTGACCTCGGGAGCCCGCCGACGGCCGATTCAGTTTTGTCGGTGCTCGTCTGACGCAGGTCCTTGGCTCCAGTTGTAGTGACCGACTCCAACCAGCTCAAAGTCATGGCGCTAAGGCGTTGCTTCAGCGGCATGACTTGACCAGGTTTTCACTGGGTCACTACACGACAGCGCACTGCGCCGGCGGCTCCTCCTCGAAAAAAAATGGTTTCGAGATGAGGGTCCGGCCGGGCGCGGCCCGGCCGAAACCGGTTGTATCTCTCAGCGCCAGAGGCGCTCGGAGGCGAGGCGTGCGCCCTCGACGAGGGATTCGAGCTTGCGCCAGGAGATGCCGGGGTCCATCTTGCCGATGCCGGCGAAGGTGCCGAAGCCGCAGTCGGTGCCCGCGATGACGCGCTCGCGGCCGACGATGTTCGCGAACTGCTCGATGCGCTGGGCGATGAGCTCGGGGTGCTCCACGTAGTTCGACGTGGACGTGAGCAGGCCCGGCACGAGGATCTTGTCCTCGGGGATCTTCGCGTCGCGCCACACGACCCACTCGTGGGCGTGTCTCGGGTTCGAGGCCTCGAAGAGAATGGCCGAGGGTTTCGCCTTCAGCACGATGCTCAGGATCTTCTGCAGCGGAATGTCGTGATCGTGCGGCCCTTCGTAGTTGCCCCAGCACACGTGCATGCGGAGCGAGCTCGCCGGAATGTTCCGCAGGGCGTGGTTCATCACCTCCACCTGATGCTCGGCGCGCTTGAGGAATTCCTCCTCTGACACCTGCTGAAAGCCCGTGTGACGCGCCATGGCGAGGTCCGGGCAATCGAGCTGCAGGATGAAGCCGGCGGCGACGATGGCCTCGTATTCCTCCTGCATGGCCTCGCCGATCGCTTCCACGTAGGCCTCGTGCGTGGGGTAGTAGTGGTTCGGCTGGAACGCCGACACCACGCCCGGCGAGGCAGAGTTCATGAACGCCTCGTGAGGCTTGTGCTCGTCGACCGCCGCGCGGAGGTTCTCGAGGTCCTTGCGCAGGGTCTCGCGCTCCACGACCCGGATGGGCCCGACGCACGCCTGGCGCTTGAACGTCTGCTTGCCCGCGAACACGGCCATGCGCGTGCGGAATTCGGCGTAGGGCTGCAGATCCTTCGCGATGAGGCGCTCGTGATCGCCGGCGAAACCCGACAGCCGGTCCTTCATGTACGTGGCATAGCTGATCTTCGAGGTTTCGCCGTCGCTCACCACGTCCAGCCCGCAGTCGACCTGCCGCTTCACCACCTCGGAGACGCCCTCGCGCATCGTGCGGTCGTACACGGCCTGGTCCACGGTGTCCCCGCGCTCCTTGATGAGGAGCTGATCGACGACGGCCTGGCTGCGAGGAAGGCTTCCGACGTGGGTGGTGAGAATGCGGTGCGTGCTGAGTTGCATCGTGTCCTGGAGGAGTGAGATCGCGCCTTCGCGGGCGGGCCGCGAAAAATACACTGCCGCGAGCGGCTCTGTCTCGCAGAAGGACCCGCCCGCTGCACAGGGGGCAAATGGCGGGGCCACGCCAGTCCGACGGACCTTCGCGCGCCCAGGCCCGTTTCCTGCATGGGGCGCGCGGCTCAGGGCGCAGATTTCCCTTGCCCGGCCGGATGCTTCTGCTATTTTTCGCGCGGCCGAATTAAAGCAATACGATCGATTCGGGGTTTTAGTCGCACGGAGCTGCCAACGGGCCTGACCCGGGGGGACTGATCTCCGTGAACTACAAGAGCAAGCCCACGGCGCAGCTCCAGCGCCTTGCCTTGCGCTGCCCGCAGAACTGCGCAGCGTCCGTCCGCTCCAAGACCTTTTTCCCGGTGGCGCCCCGGCCCTCCACGGGCCTCATGAGGCGCGCCGCCTGACGCTTTCCGGAGTCACCTCACCCATGGAAGCACAACCCAGTGCCCGTCGTCGCAAGCCTCGCCCGCCAATGGGCAACGGGTCACCGGACAGCCCGGATTCCGATCTCACCCTGCGCACGCTCCTGCGGGCGCTCCAGGCCATGCGCGACGGCGATTTCTCCGTGCGCCTGCCGAGCGACCAGACGGGTCTTGCCGGCAAGGTGGCCGACACGTTCAACGAGATCGTGAGCGCCAACGAGCGCATGGCGCACGAGCTCGAGCGCGCGGGACAGGAGGTCGGCAAGGAAGGCCGCACGCGCCACCGTGTCTCTCTCGAGCGACGCTCCGGCGCCTGGGGCGCCATGGAAAGCTCCGTCAACACGCTCATCGACGATCTGCTCTGGCCGACGACGCAGGTCACGCGCACGATCGCCGCCGTTGTGAAGGGCGACCTCTCCCAGACCGTGAGCCTCGAAGTGGACGGGCGGCCGCTGAAGGGCGAGTTCCTGCGCTCGGCCACGATCGTGAACACGATGCTCGAGCAGATGAGCGCCTTCACGTCCGAAGTGACGCGCGTGGCGCGCGAGGTGGGCACGGAGGGCAAGCTCGGCGGTCAGGCGGTCGTGCCCGGCGCCGCCGGCACGTGGAAGGACCTGACGGACAACGTCAACTCGATGGCCGGCAATCTCACCGGTCAGGTGCGCAACATCGCCGAGGTCGCCGCGGCCATCGCCAACGGGGACCTCTCGCGCAAGATCACCGTGGACGTGCGCGGCGAGATCCTTCAGCTGAAGGACGCCATCAACACGATGGTGGATCAGCTGCGCTCGTTCGCATCTGAAGTGACGCGCGTGGCGCGCGAAGTGGGCACGGAAGGCAAGCTCGGCGGTCAGGCGATCGTGCCCGGCGTGGCGGGCACGTGGAAGGACCTCACCGAATCCGTGAACGCCATGGCCACGAACCTCACGAGCCAGGTGCGCAACATCGCGGAGGTGACCACGGCCGTCGCGCGCGGGGACCTCTCGCGCAAGATCACCGTGGACGTGAAGGGCGAGATCCTCGAGCTCAAGAACACCATCAACACGATGGTGGACCAGCTGAACGGCTTCGCAGCGGAAGTGACGCGCGTGGCGCGCGAAGTGGGCACGGAAGGCAAGCTCGGCGGCCAGGCCATCGTGCCCGGCGTGGCGGGCACGTGGAAGGACCTCACGGACAACGTGAACTCCATGGCCAGCAATCTCACGGGCCAGGTGCGCAACATCGCCGAGGTGTCCACGGCCATCGCGCGCGGCGACCTCTCGCGCAAGATCACGGTGGACGTGCGCGGCGAGATCCTGCAGCTGAAGGAAACCATCAACACGATGGTGGATCAGCTCCGTTCGTTCGCATCCGAAGTGACGCGCGTGGCGCGCGAGGTGGGCACTGAAGGCAAGCTCGGCGGTCAGGCGTACGTGCCGGGCGTTGCCGGCACGTGGAAGGACCTGACGGACAGCGTCAACTCGATGGCGAGCAATCTCACCGGCCAGGTCCGCAACATCGCGGATGTGTCCACGGCCATCGCGCGCGGGGACCTCTCGCGCAAGATCACGGTGGACGTGCGCGGGGAAATCCTGGAGCTGAAGAACACCATCAACACGATGGTGGACCAGCTGAACGCGTTCGCGGCCGAAGTGACGCGCGTGGCGCGCGAGGTGGGCACCGAAGGCAAGCTCGGTGGCCAGGCGGACGTGAAAGACGTGAGCGGCGTGTGGAAGGACCTCACGGACAACGTCAACTCGATGGCCGGCAATCTCACCGGTCAGGTGCGCAACATCGCCGAGGTCGCCACCGCGATCGCGCGCGGTGATCTGTCCCGCAAGATCACGGTGGACGTGCGCGGCGAGATCCTGCAGCTGAAGGAAACCATCAACACGATGGTGGACCAGCTGCGTTCGTTCGCCGCGGAAGTGACGCGCGTGGCGCGCGAGGTGGGCACGGAGGGCAAGCTCGGCGGCCAGGCCGTGGTGCCCGGCGTGGCGGGCACGTGGAAGGACCTCACCGAATCCGTCAACGCCATGGCCACGAACCTGACGAGTCAGGTGCGCAACATTGCGGAAGTCACCACCGCCGTTGCGCGTGGCGACCTGTCTCGCAAGATCACCGTGGACGTGAAGGGCGAGATCCTGGAGCTCAAGAACACCATCAACACCATGGTGGAACAGCTCAACGGCTTCGCCGCGGAAGTGACGCGCGTGGCGCGCGAAGTGGGCACGGAAGGCAAGCTCGGTGGCCAGGCCGTGGTGCCCGGCGTGGCGGGCATCTGGAAGGACCTGACGGACAACGTGAACGTCATGGCCAACAACCTCACGAACCAGGTGCGCGGCATCGTGAAGGTGGTGACGGCCGTGGCCACGGGCGACCTGACCCAGCGACTCACGGTGGAGTCGAAGGGCGAGGTCGCGGCGCTTGCGGACACCATCAACAGCATGACGGACACGCTCGGCATCTTCGCCGAGCAGGTGACGTCGGTGGCGCGCGAAGTGGGTGTGGAAGGCCGCCTTGGCGGCCAGGCGAACGTGCCCGGCACGTCCGGCACCTGGAAGGACCTCACGGCCAACGTGAACCTGCTCGCCGCGAATCTCACGACGCAGGTGCGCGCCATCGCGGAAGTGGCCACCGCCGTGACGAAGGGCGATCTCACGCGCTCCATTCAGGTGGAGGCGCGCGGCGAGGTCTCCGCGCTCAAGGACAACATCAACGCCATGATCGGCAACCTGCGCGCCACCACCGCGCGCAACATGGAGCAGGACTGGCTGAAGACGAACCTCGCGAAGTTCAGCCGCATGATGCAGGGCCAGCGGGATCTCGTCGCCGTCGGCCAGATGCTCCTCTCGGAGCTGTGCCCGCTGATCAACGCGCAGTACGGCATCGTGTACGTGATGGAGAGCTCGAACGGCGCGTCATATCTCAAGCAGCTCGCGAGCTACGCGGACCCGAACGACAGCGCGGAGCCGCGCGTGTATCGCGTCGGCGAATCCCTTGTCGGGCAGTGCGCCGCGGATCGGCAGCGCATCCTGCTCTCGGATATTCCGGACGATGCGCTTTACGTGCGCAGCGGCCTCATGCAGGCGAAACCACGCAACATCATCGCGCTGCCGGTGCTGTACGAGGGCGAGGTCAAGGCGGTCGTCGAGCTGGCATCGATCTACGAGTTCACCGCCTCCCACCTTGCCTTCCTGGAGCAGCTCACCGGCAGTATCGGCGTGGTGCTCAACACCATCGAGGCGAACATGCGCACCGAAGCGCTGCTGAAGCAATCCCAGCAGCTCGCGACGGAGCTGCAGCTGCAGCAGAAGGAGCTTCAGCAGACGAACGAGGAGCTCGCCACGAAAGCCAAGCTCCTGGCGGAGCAGAACGCCGAGGTCGAGCGCAAGAACCAGGAGATCGAGCTGGCCCGGCGCGCGCTCGAGGAAAAGGCCGCGGAGCTGGCGCTCACTTCGCGGTACAAGTCCGAGTTCCTCGCGAACATGTCACACGAGCTGCGCACGCCGCTCAACAGCATCCTCATCCTCGGCCAGCAGCTTGCCGAGAATGCGGACGGCAACCTCTCGCCGCGGCAGGTGGAGTTCGCCAAGACGATTCACAGCGCCGGCACGGACCTGCTGAATCTCATCAGCGACATCCTGGACCTCTCGAAGATCGAGTCCGGCACCGTGACCGTCGAGTCGGAGGACCTGCTGTTCACGCATCTGCGCGAGACCATCGAGCGCAACTTCCGGCACGAGGCCGAGTCGCGCAAGCTCTCGTTCACGACCGATTTCGATCCGAATCTCGGCCGCTCGATGACCACGGACCCGAAGCGCCTGCTGCAGGTGCTGAAGAATCTGCTCTCGAACGCCTTCAAGTTCACGAGCGACGGGGGAGTACGGTTGCATGTGGGCATCACCGCCGGCGGCTGGTCTCTCGATCACCCGGTGCTCAGCAACGCTGGCACGGTGGTCGAGTTCTCCGTGAGCGACACGGGCATCGGCATTCCGCCGGAAAAGCAGAAGATCATCTTCGAGGCGTTCCAGCAGGCCGACGCTGGCACCGCGCGCAAGTACGGCGGCACGGGGCTCGGCCTCGCCATCAGTCGCGAGCTGGCGAACCTGCTCGGCGGTGAAATCCGCCTCACGAGCACGCCGGGCAGTGGCAGCACGTTCACGCTGTATCTGCCGCTCGTGTACTCGGGCCCGGCCTACGGGCGGCAGCCCGCCGGGATCGAAGCGCCGGCACAGTCGCCTGCGACCTTTCAGCCGAAGGTGCTGCCTGCGGTGCGCTCCGAGGACGTGCCGGACGATCGCGAGAACCTCCAGCCGGGCGATCTCTCGCTTCTCATCATCGAGGACGACCCACACTACGCGAAGGTGCTGCTCAACCTCGCGCGGGACCGTGGGTTCAAGGGGCTCGTGGCGAAGACAGGCTCGGATGGCCTCGTGCTCGCGCGCAAGCACCGGCCGACGGCCATCTCGCTGGATGTGTTCCTGCCGGACATGCTCGGCTGGACGGTGCTGAACCAGCTCAAGCGCGACCCCAACACGCGCCACATTCCCGTGCAGATTCTCACCGTGGAGGAAGAGCGTCAGTACGGTCTCGAGCACGGTGCGTTCGCGTTCATCAATAAGCCGCTCACGACAGACGGGCTCGAAGCCGCCGTCGACCGCATCAAGGAATTCGCCTCGCCGCGCATGCGTCGCCTGCTCGTGGTGGAAGACGACCCGGTCGAGCAGGTGAGTATCGCCGAGCTGCTCGGGCATCACGATGTGGAGATCACGCAGGCGGCCACCGGCGGCGAAGCGCTCAGCAAGATGCGCGAGAAGCCGTTCGATTGCGTGGTGCTGGACCTCACGCTTCCGGACGTCTCCGGCTTCGACCTGCTCACCGAGATCCAGCAGGATCCCAGGCTGCGCGATACACCGGTGGTCGTGTTCACCGGCCGCGAGTTGACGCAGGCCGAGGAGGGCGAGTTGCGCCGGAAGGCAAAGAGCGTGGTGCTGAAGGACGTGCGCTCACCCGAGCGCCTGCTCGATGAGACCGCGCTGTTCCTGCACCGCGTGGTAACGGACCTGCCCGAGTCCCGGCAGCAGATGATCCAGAAGCTCCACGAGAGCGATGAGCTGCTGCGCGGGCGCAAGGTGCTGGTGGTGGACGACGACATCCGCAACATCTTCGCGCTCAACAGCCTGCTCGAGCGTCACGGCATGCAGGTCATCAGCGCCACCACGGGCCGGGATGCCATCAATCTCCTCGAGCAGACCGAGGATCTCTCGCTCGTGCTGATGGACATCATGATGCCGGAGATGGATGGTTACGAGACCGTGCGACGCATCCGGGCCAACCCGCGCTTCCGCTATCTGCCGATCATCGCGCTCACGGCCAAGGCCATGAAGGGCGATCGCGAGAAGTGCCTCGAGGCGGGTGCGTCGGACTACGTGGCGAAGCCCGTCAACACGGATCAGCTGCTGTCGCTCGTGCGCATGTGGCTGCAACGATAACGGTTCAACGCTCATGAACAAAGCCGGCGACACGCAGCGCGAGGACAAGGTCAACGTCCTGCTGGTGGACGACCAGCCGGCGCGCCTGCTGTCCTACCAGACGATCCTCGCCGAGCTCGGCCAGAACCTCGTGCTCGCGCGATCGGGGGAAGAGGCGCTCCGGTGCCTCATGGAAGACGAGTTCGCGGTGGTGCTGCTCGATGTGAGCATGCCGGGGATGGACGGCTTCGAGACCGCGAGCCTCATTCACGAGCACCCGCGATTCGAGCGCACGCCGATCATCTTCGTCACGGGCGTGCACGTCACGGAGCTCGACAGGATGAAGGGCTACAAGCTCGGCGCAGTGGACTACGTCTACATTCCCGTCGTGCCGGAGATCCTTCGCAGCAAGGTGTCGGTGCTGGTCGAGCTGCATTGCCAGCGCCGCGAGCTGCAGCGCCTGAACCGCAGTCTCGCCGAGGCGAATGCGCGGCTCGAGCTCGCGAACACCAATCTGCAGGCGGAGAAGACGCGCGAGCTCGAGCGGCTCAACAAGCATCTGAAGCGCGCGAATGCCGAGCTCGAGCAGACCAATCGCGTGCTGCAGAGCGAGGTGGCCGAGCGCGCCCGGGCCGAAGCGGCGCTGAAGGACGCGGACCGGCAGAAGGACGAGTTCCTCGCCGTGCTGGCGCACGAGCTGCGTAACCCGCTCGCGCCCATCCGCAACGCCGTGGAGATCATGAGGCGCAGCGCGCTCGCGGACCCGCAGCTCGTGTGGTCGCGAGACGTCATCGAGCGCCAGGTGAAGCATCTGACGCGACTCGTGGACGATCTGCTCGATGTCTCACGCATCACGCGCGGCAACATCAATCTCAGCCGCGAGGCCGTGCCCGTCGCCACCATCGTGGCGCGCGCGATCGAAACCATTCAGCCGCTCATCGCCGAGCAGCGCCACGAGCTCGTCGTCGAGATGGCCGACGAGACGCTCGAGGTGGACGGGGACATCACGCGGCTCACCCAGGTGCTGGGCAATCTGCTCAACAACGCGGCGAAGTACACCGATCCGGGCGGCACGATCCGCGTCTCGGTGCGCCGGGAGGGCACGGATGTCGAGATTCGCGTGCGCGACAACGGCATCGGCATTCCGCGCGATCTGCTGCCCCGGCTCTTTCAGCTCTTTACTCAGGTGGACGCCGCTGCGCATCGTGCGCAGGGCGGGCTCGGAATTGGGCTTGCGCTCGTGCGTCAGCTCGTGCAGATGCACGGTGGCAGCGTCACGGCGTATAGCGATGGCCCCGGACACGGGAGTGAATTTCTGATCCGACTGCCGCTTCGAGTGCGGCAAACGCGAGTGACCATGACCTCCAGCTCTCATCCTCTCGATGGCACCGACGCAACGCGGTCCGGTCTCTGCATCCTGCTCGCTGACGACAACAGGGATGCGCTCGACAGCCTGGCCACCCTGCTTCAGTGCGATGGACACGAAGTGCACACGGCGGCCGACGGTGCCGAGGCCCTGGAGCGGGCCGCGCAGTGCCGACCCAATGTCATCCTGCTGGACATCGGCATGCCGAAGCTCGATGGCTACGAGGTGGCGCGGCGCATCCGCGCCGAGCCCTGGGGCAAGAGCACGGTGCTGATCGCTCTGACCGGATGGGGCCAGGATGAGGATCGACGGCGTTCGCGCGAGGTGGGCTTCGACACGCACCTCGTGAAGCCGCTCGATCCGGATGCGCTCTCGTCGCTTCTGGCCCGGCTGCCGATGGCGGCGGCCAGGGAGGCGTGACCCGCCGCGGCGATCAGTTGGCGCCCGTGGGCGCGGCAGCGGGTGAGAGGGGTGAGTCCCCGCCCAACGCAACAATCAGCTCGGCGGTGTGCTGCATGCGCTGCGCTCGCGCGGCAGCGACGCCGATGCTGGCCCGCTGCACCTGGCGCTCTGCATCGAGCACCTGAAGCACGCCCACGTTGCCGACGCTGTAGCTCTCGCGCGTGAGCGCGAGATTGGACTCGGCGATCTCCAGCGCGCGCTGTTGCGCGGTGACCTGTTCGGCATCGTGATCGAGCGCGGCGAGCACATCGGCCACCTGTCCGAACGCCGCGATCACGGTCTGCTCGTAGTTCGCAAGGGCCGCACGTTGCGCGGCCTCCGCAGCTCTGCGCTGCGCGCGCAATCGGCCGCCGTCGAAGAGCGGCGCGGTGAGGTTGCCCGAAAGGCCGAACGCGGTGGCGGAGCTCTCGAACAGGTCGGAGGCGTCGAGGGCCTGCTGGCTCAACGATCCGGTCAGCCGGATCTGGGGGTAGAGGTTCGCGGTGGCCACGCCGACTGCGGCCGTGGCGGCATGCAGCCGCGCTTCGCTCGCGAGAATGTCCGGGCGGCGGCGGGCAAGCTCGGAAGGCACGCTGACCGGAAGCGGCGAGATCGTCGCGAAGTCCTCGAGGTCGAAGTCCGGCGCCGTCCAGCTACCGGGCGGTTGCCCGACGAGCACGGCCAACGCATGGCGCGCCACGCTCAGCTCCTGATGCAACGGAGGCAGCAGCGTCTGGTCCTGCGCGAGCTGGCTTTCGGCGCTCAGCAGGTCCATGCGAGCGGCGGAGCCGGCCTGCAGAGCCTCGCGCACGAGCTCAACGTTGCGCGCATCCTCGGCCAGAATGCCTTCCACCGCGCGAATTCGCGCGCGGGCCGAAGCGATCGCGAACGCCTGCAGAACCACGTTTCCGCTGATGGCGAGTCGCGCAGCTGCGAGCTCATGCTCCTGCGCCTCCGCGAGCGCTTGCTGCTGCTCGATGGAACGGCGCACGCCACCCGTGAAATCCAGCAGGTAGCTCACGTTCGCCCCGACGGAATAGGCCGTGAACGGCGCCAGCTCGAAGCCCCCGAGAAACGCCGCGCCGTACTTGTTGCGAGCGTTGAAGGCTTCGAGATCGACTTGCGGCCCCCGCGCGCCGCGGCTCGCGCCCGCGATCTCGCGCGCGCGGAGCAGGTTTGCGCGGGCGGCCTCGAGGCTGCGATTGCCTTCGAGCGCAGCACGTACGGTGTCATTGAGACGCGGTGACTGGAAAATGGACCACCACACCTGCTGAGGCGATTGCCCCTGCGCCGAGCTCTCGGCAGAGAGCTTGACGTTCGCAAGAGTCTCGCTGGTGTAGCGTTCGGTCGCGGGTGGCTCGGGCCGCACGAAATCGGGCCCGACGGCACACGCGGTGAGGAGCAGCATCATCGAGAAGACGAGAATTCTCATTCTGGAGCGACCTGGCTGGCTTTGCGTCCCTGCTTCGCGCCACGCGCGAACAGGATCAGCGGAATGACGACGACGGTGAGCAGCATCATCACGTGGAAGGCGTTCACATAGGCGATCCAGCCTGCCTGGACATCGACCACGTGATTGAGCGCGGCGATGCCCGCAGTGGTGTCGAGCGGCTGAAGCACCTGCTGCTGGACCGCGGCCGCGTTGAACGGCGTGAGCTGCTCGGTGAGATGCGCATGCGCGCGGCTGGTGCCGCTCGTGACGTAGGCCTGGATGCACGAAATGCCGATGCTGCTGCCGATGTTGCGCGTGAGGTTGAAGAACGCGGCACCTTCATCGCGAAGATGCGCCGGCAGCGTCACGAACGACACGATCGTGAGCGCGACGTAGGCGAGCCCCGACCCGAAGCCCTGAAGCACGCCGCTCGTGATCAGCGGCTCGGCGTCGGTCTGCGGCGAGAGGGCGGCCATCTGGGCCAGCGAGATCGCGGCGAGCCCGAACCCGACCGCGATGAGCCAGCGCGCATCGACCCGACCGGCAAGCCGCCCGACGACCGCCATCGCGACCCACGTCCCGACGCCGCGCGGTGCCATGACCAGCCCCGCGGTGAGCACGGGGTAGCCCATGAGCCCCTGCATCATCGCGGGCAGCAGCGCGAGGGTTGCGAAGAGCACCGTGCCCACCATGAAGATGAACACGTTGCCGATGACGAAATTGCGATCCTTGAAGAGCGCGCGACTGATGAAGGGATGTTCCGTCGTGAGCATGTGAGCGATGAAGAGGAACAGCCCGAGTGTCGCGACCAGCGCCTCGATGCGGATCTCCGTGGAGGCAAACCAGTCCTTGAGCTCACCTCGGTCGAGCATGAGCTGCAACGCGCCCACGCCAATGCTCAGCATGGCAAAGCCGAACAGGTCGAAGGTCGAGCGCTTCGGCTGGGTCTCCGGCAGGGTGGCCGCGATGCCGATCGCGGCGAGGATGCCGAACGGCACGTTCACCAGAAACACCCAGCGCCAGCTGTAATCCTCGGTGAGCCAGCCGCCGAGCAGCGGCCCGACAATGGGGCCGAGCACGACGCCCATGCCCCAGATCGCCATGGCGCGGCCGTGGCGCTCCTTCGGGTTGATGTCGAGCAGAATCGCCTGCGAGAGCGGCAGCAGCGCGGCGCCCGCGAGCCCCTGGAACGTGCGGAACACCACGATTTCCGCAAGTGACGTGGCCATGCCGCAGAGCGCGGAGGCGATCGTGAACGAAATCACGGACGTGAAGAACACGCGCTTGCGTCCGACGCGCACGGCGAGCCATGCCGCAAGCGGCGTCATGATGGCGGTGGCCACGATGTAGGACGTGAGCACCCAGACCATCTGGTCCTGCGTGCCCGAGAGACTGCCCTGCATGCGCGGCAGGGCAATGTTGGCGATCGTCGTGTCGATCGCCTGCATGATGGAGGCCGCCATCACGCTGGCGGTGATCAGCACGCGGTTCACTGGCCGCGCCGGCGACCCGATGGCGGCTTTTGCGGACATCAGTTCACACTGCTCGCGGTGGCAGGCACTGCGCGTTCATGCGCCTGCGCGTTGGCCAGCGCTGCGCCTTGCTCATCATGTGTATCCACACGCACGACGGCGCTCAGCCCGGCATAGAGCGGATGCGCGTCATCCGGGTCGTCGATCTCCAGGCGCACGGCAAGACGCTGAACGACCTTCACCCAGTTGCCCGTGGCGTTCTGCGCGGGCAGCACGGAGAACTGCGAGCCGGTGCCGGGGCTCAGGCTCACCACGTGGCCCTTGAACGTGCGGTCGTCGTAGGTATCCACCTTGATGGTGGCGGGTTGCCCGGCGCGCATGCGCGCGAGCTGCACTTCCTTGAAGTTCGCTTCCACCCAGACGTCGTGCGTGGAGACGAGCGCGAACACCGGGCTTGCGGCGTTCACGTAATCCCCGACCTGAAGGCGCTCCACCTGTGTGACCACACCGTCCTCCGGCGCGGTGATCTCGGTGTAAGAGAGATCCAGCAGGGCGCGATCGAGCTCCGCCTGCGCCTGCTGGACGGCCGGATGCGCCGAAGGGTCGATGGTGGGGTCGCCGCCCAGATTTGCCACGACGCTCGCAATCGCCTGACGCGCGGCGGCCACTTCCTGGGCGGCGGCATCGCGCGCGTGCATGGCACGTTCCACCTGCGCCTGGGATGAGATGCCCGAGGTGTGCAGGCGCTCCTGGCGTTCGGCCTCACGCTGCTGGTACGCGAGCGTCTCTTCGGCCGAGCGCAGCTCGCTGAGCTTCTGTTGATACGTGGCCTTCAACGCCTCGATCTGCAGGCGCGCATAGTTGAGTTTCGCTCGCGCCTGGCTCACGGCGATCTGGTACGGGCGATCGTCCAGCCGGAAGAGCACGTCTCCGCGCTTCACCTTCTGGTTGTCCCGCACCAGGAGCTCCACGACGCGCCCTGGCACGTTCGTGCTGATGGTGACGCGCGCGGCGCTGACGTACGCATCGTCCGTGGACTCGAACCGGCGCGAGGCAAGGTAGAGATAGGCTGCGATCAGCAGAATGAGCACGCAGCCGCCGATCATGATCGGCAGCCGCACGCGACGCAGACGTTCGCCGCTCGTAGGCGGCGGAGACTGCACCCGCGTGTCGTGGTCAGAAGTCGAGATTCTTGCGGAGTCGTTCATCAGGACGCCCTTTTGCGTCGGGAATGTGGTTTGCCGCGCGCGTCCCGCGCGCGGGTCGATACGGTTGGGGCGGCGCCGGTGCGGGCCGTGTCGGGCGCGGCGGCGACGAGCGCGAGCAGGTTCTGCTGAACGCGATCGAGCAGATGCACGAGCTGCATGCGCTCCTCCGCCGTGAGGCCCGCCAGGGCTTCGGCGCGCGCCTTGTCCGCGATGCGATGGATTTCCGCCAGCACCGGGTGGGCCGCCGGCTTCAGGAACACCCGATAGGCCCGGCGGTCCTCCGGGTCCGGACGGCGCTCGAGCCAGCCATCCTTCTCCATGCGATCGAGCAGGCGCACGAGCGTCATGGGTTCCGTGTCGGTGATCTCGGCGAGGCGCGCCTGCGTGGTGCCCTCATGGCGCTCGAGATACACGAGCACCTTGGCATGCGAGAGCGTCATGGCGAGCTGCGACGCGCGCTGTTCGAACAGCCGCACCCACAGGCGCGAAACGCTCTTCAGGTGAAAGCCGAGATTGCGAAGGGGATCCATCTGCCTGCCCCGTATCCACTGGCCAGCGGGGCGGGCCCGTAACCATCGCGCGTGAGTTTATATCACGCGTTATGAATTTCCGGCCCGCCGGGCGGCCGACGAACGACTCTCCCGGAAGAGAGAGCGGCGCCTCGCGGCCGTGACTCCGGCCAAGTGCTCCGGTTACGATTCGGCCCGTGGGCGCCGAGGGGAGACAGCAGGGGATCGAGCGCGCACCGGCCGCGATCCGGTGGCCGGGTCGCATGCTGCTCGGCGGCCTGCTGCTCGGGGCTGGCGCGAGCGCGGCCCAGGTTCCGGAGCCCGTCAGCCCGTCCGCCTCCATCATCCTCACGCCGACCGAGCCGGTCGTGCGCATCGAGGCGCAAGCCGAGGCCCCCCGTCCCGATCTCGAGGCCGACGTCATCGTCGAGGGCTCGCGCGAGGGTGGCGAAGGCCCGGACGTGGCCACCCATCACCTGCTCGAGCGCGCCCAGATCATTTCCCAGCCGGGTCTGCGGGATGATGTCTTCCGCAGCGCGGGCCGCCTGCCCGGCGTGACCCAGAACGGCCTCTCCGCCGCCCCCCACGTGCGCGGCGGGGGCGTGGACGAGCTGCTCGTGCTGCTCGATGGATTTCCGATCCGCCAGCCGTATCACCTCTCGGGCTACCAGAGCGTCTTCAGCCTGATCGACCCGCAGCTGCTTGCGCGCATGGACGTCTTCACGGGCGGCTTTCCGGCGCGCTTTGGCGGGCGCATGAGCGGCGTCTTCGACATGCACCTGCCGGACCGCTATGGCGTGTCGACGCGCGGCGTCGGCATGAGCTTCTACAACGCCAGCCTGCGGGGCTCGGATTCCGTGCGCGGCGCGGACGGCTGGGACTGGCTCGGCATGGGGCGCCTGGGCACGCTCGGCCTCGTGCTCGACGCCCTGGCGCCGGATACCGGCGAGCCCACGTACGGGGACTTCGTCGGCCGCCTGCGGTGGCTGCCGTCGGCGGACCGCGAGATCGCCGCGTATCTCGTCTATTCGCGGGACGCGCTGAAGATCGACAACTCGCTCGACACGGAGCATGCCCGGCTCGAAAGCGAGTCCCATTACCTGTGGCTGCGGGGCGAGCAGCGCTGGGATGATGGCTCGCAGCTCACCCTCTGGCTGGGAAACACGCACCTCGAGAATTTCCGCGCCGGCCTTGCGAACGATCCGCTGATCGGCCGCGGCTTCCTCGACGACCGGCGCGTCGCGAACATCTGGGATCTGCGCGCGCGCTTCACCATGCCCCTGAGCGTCACGCAGGAGCTCCAGCTCGGGGCCGAATGGACCACGGGCTCGGCGGATTACGACTACACCAGCGTCATCCGATACACGCAGGCGGTGGCGGATCTGTTCGGCAAGCCCGTGCAGTCCCTGAACCGGTTCACTGAAAACCCCAGCATCCACGGAATGCATCTGTACGTTGCGCATCGCTGGGATATCACGCCCACGCTGCTCACCGAGACCGGTGTTCGCCTGGAGCGGGATTCGGGCTTCGGCCTCGAGGGTGCGAACCTCGTCGATCCGCGATTTGCCTTGCGCTGGGCCCTGCGCCCGAACACGCATCTGCGCCTGCAGTGGGGCCGCTTCCACCAGTCCGACGAGGTGAACGAGCTGCGTGTGCAGGACGGGGTCACGCAGTTCGACCGCCCGCAGCGATCGGATCACCTGATCGTGGGCCTCGATCACGTCACGCCCACAGGCGTTACGCTGCGCGCCGAAGCGTTCAGCAAGCGTCAGCTCGATCCGCGTGAGCGCTTCGAGAATCTGTTCGACCGGCTTTCCATCCTCCCCGAGCTGGAGCCGGATCGCGTGCGCATCGCGCCGGACTCCTCGCAGCTGCGCGGCGTGGAGCTGAGCGCGCGCGGCGAGGTGCATCCCTTCAGCTGGTGGGCGGCGTACACGTGGTCGCAGGCGCTGGATGAGTTCGATGGCGTCGAGGTGCCTCGCAGCTGGGATCAGCGGCATGCTCTCACCGTCGGGCTGGCGTGGGCGCGCGGCCGATGGGATGCCGCCATCGCGGGCACGGCGCACACGGGCTGGCCGATTACCGAACTCCTCACCGATGCGTCCGGCGCCACGCTCGGCACGCGCAGCGGCGATCGCGTGCCCACGTTCTTCTCCGTGGACATGAGGGTGCGCCATAGCTGGCTCTTCGATCGCAGCGTGCTGTCGCTGGCCTTCGAGCTCACGAACGCCTTCGATCAGAACAACTCGTGCTGCCGCGAGCTCATGGCGACCCAGAACCCGGACGGCACGACCACGTTCTCCACGCGGGCCGTGGACTGGCTTCCCCTCATTCCGTCACTCAGCGTGCAGTGGTCGCGGTAAGCTCCGCGCGCAGGTGTTAACTCTCGCGGGCGAGCCGCCCGCGAACTTCACAGAGGCGCAAGACCATGAGCAAGGTGGTGCGTGTTCACCAGCACGGTGGACCGGAAGTGCTGCGCATCGAGGATCTCGAGGTGGGCGAGCCCGGGCCGGGCGAAGTGCGTATCGCCGTGGAAGCGATCGGGCTCAATCGCGCGGAAGCGGCCTTCCGCAGCGGAATGTACCTTCAGAAACCGACGCTCCCCACACTCATCGGCTACGAAGGTGTCGGCGTCATCGAGGCGATCGGCCCGGATGTGCAGGGGTTCAAGGCGGGCGACCGCGTGTGTGTCGTGCCGAGTTTTCGCCAGGGCGAATACGGCCTGTATGCGGAGAAGGCCATCGTGCCGGCGCGCAGCCTTCTGCCGCCGCCACCGGGGCTCACTCCGGTGCAGGCGGCATCCATCTGGATGCAGTACTTCACCGCGCTGGCCATCATCGAAGTGGGACATGCCACCGTCGGGGATCACGTGGTGATTCGGGCGGCCTCGAGCAGTGTCGGGCTTGCGGCCATTCAGCTTGCGAACTGGGCGGGCGCGGTTTCCATCGCGTGCACGCGTCGCAGTGACAAGGCGGCCGCGCTCAAAGCCCATGGCGCGCAGCATGTGATCGCCACGGAAGAAACCGATCTCGTCGCGGAAGTGATGCGCATCACCGGCGGCAAGGGCGCGCGGCTCGTGTTCGATCCGGTAGGTGGTCCGGAAGTGGACAAGCTTGCGCAGGCGATGGCCGAAGAGGGCATCCTCTTCATCTATGGCAGCCTGAGCGGCCAGCCCACTGTCTTTCCGCACTGGCCCGCGGCACTGAAGGGCCTGAGCCTGCGGGGGTGGGTCGCCTCGCAGATCTGGGGAAAGCCGGAACGTTACGCACGGGCCCACAAGCTCATTCTCCAGGGACTGGCCGAAGGCCATCTGCAGCCGGTGATCGCGAAGACCTTTCCGCTCGCGCAGATCGTCGAGGCGCACCGCTACCTGGAATCGAATCAACAAATCGGAAAAATCGTCGTCACGGTGAACTAGATGTTGCGCAGATTCGTCGTTCTCATTGCCCTCGTTCTCGCTCCGCTCGCCGCGCAAGCCGCGCTGAAACCGGGAGCGCCCACGGTGATCATCACCGGTGCCAATCGCGGCATCGGGCTGGAGCTTGCGCGGCAGTATGCGGCGCGGGACTGGAATGTCATCGCCACCACACGCCGGAAGGCGGACGATCCGGGCCTTGCGGACCTGCGTGCCATTCAGGCGAAGCATCCGCAGCTCGTCATCGAGCGGATCGACGTGAGCGACACGAGCACGATTCGCGCGGTGGCGGAGAAGTATCGCGATCAGCCCATCGACGTGCTCATCAACAATGCCGCGAACGTCGAGGCCACCTTCCAGGCGGACCTCGATAAGGTGAACACGCCCTTCGAGAAGATCGACTTCGACGCTGCGCGCACGGACTTCGACGTGAACGCGCTCGGGCCGATGCGCATGATCCAGGCGTTCATGCCGCACGTGGAGCGCTCGAAGCAGAAGAAGATCGTCAACATCACCTCGTTCATCGGCTCGTTCGGGCGCTTCGGCGGCGACTCGGCCATGGGCATGAACTACGGCGCGAGCAAGGCCGCGCTCAACATGTATTCGCGCAAGCTCTCGCACGCCGTGAAGCCGAAGGGCATCATCGTCGCCCTGATGGAGCCGGTGCTGGTGGCGAGCAAGCCGGGCGTGGCGGGCAGCAATCCGATGGCGCGCCCGGTGGAGGAGGAGATCGCGAAGCTCATCAAGGAGATCGATGGGCTCACGATGGAGCGCTCCGGGCGTATTACCAACTGGACGACGGGGGAGATCGACCCGTTCTGATTTACGGGCGGTGAGGTGCCCATGAGCGTTTACGGGCTGGCGGTGTTTGCAGTGGTGTACGGCCTTGCGGTGTTCTCACCGGGGCCGGGCGTTGCTGCCGTGGTTGCGCGCTCGCTTGTGCGTGGCACGCAGGGCGCGCCCGCATTCATCGCCGGGTTTCTCGTGGGCGACCTCGTGTGGTTCACCGTGGCGGCGACCGGGCTCGCCGCTCTGGCGCAGTCCGCGCACACGGTGTTCGCGGTGGTGAAGTACGCGGGTGCGGCGTACCTGCTCTGGCTCGCTTATCGCATGTGGACCTCGGAGCCGCGGCCCGTGGAAGCCTTGGCGGTGGATCAGTCACAAGCCCCGTCGCGCCTGTTTCTCGGGAGCCTCGCGCTGACACTCGGCAACCCGAAGCCCATGGTGTTCTTCCTGGCGTTGCTGCCCACGGTCGTGAAGCTGGAAACGCTGACGGTGGCGGGGTTTGTCGAGATCGCGCTCGTCATTTCCCTCGTTCTGCCTCTGGTGCTGGGCGTGTACGCCTATGCGGCGGCCCGTGCACGACGGCTGCTGCGTAGCCCGCGCGCCATCCGCCTCGTCAACCGCGGGAGCGCGACGGCAATGGCCGGCGCCGCGGTCGCCATCGCACGCACGAGCTGAGCGGCGGCGGGTAGCCCGCGCCGCGATTCCAGTATTCTCGCGGCAGCGCCGCTGCACGTTGACTGCTCATGGCCCAGTTGCCCGAACAGTTCGCCGGACTTCTGCAGCCCGGGGCCTATCCGCATCCGGTCAGCGCGGTCACGCTCGTGCAGACGCATGTCTCGTGGGTGCTGCTCACCGGCGAGTACGCGTACAAGATCAAGCGGCCGGTGCGCTATCCCTTCGTCGATCTCACCTCCGCGGAGCGCCGGGCGTTCTTTTGCGCCGAGGAAGTGCGGCTCAATCGCCGCTTCGCGCCCGACCTGTATCTGGACGTTTGCGACATCACGGAGCGGAACGGGCTCGCCGCGATCGGCGGCACCGGCCGTGTGCTCGAGCGCTGTGTGCACATGCGGCAGTTCCCGCCGGATCAGGAGCTCGATCGCCTGCTCGCGCGCGATGCCATCGGCACGGAATCCCTGGATGCGTTCGGCCGCGAGCTGGCCCGCATTCATGAGCGTCTGCCCGTGCCCCGGCCCGACGAGCCATGGGGACGAGCGGAGGGCGTCGCGAAAGTGCTCACGGAGAATGTTGAGAGCTATGCGGCCATCGTTGCCGAGGTGACCGCCGAGCAGGCTCGAAGGAGCGCGGACGCCGATCCGGATCCGCTTTCGAGCGCCGACGACAGCCTCTCCTCGATAGAGCACGCGCTCACCGCACGACTGCGCGCTCTCACGCCGCTGATCAGCGCACGTCGGGATGCGGGCCGTGTGCGCGAATGTCATGGGGATCTTCACTCGCGCAACGTGGTATGGCTGCAGAACCGGCTCGTGGCCTTCGACTGCATGGAATTCGAGCCCGCGTTCCGTTGGATCGACGTTGCGGAGGAGATCGCGTTTCTTATTGCCGATCTGGAAGCGCACGACCGGCCCGCGCACGCGCATGCATTTCTCACCGGCTATCTCGATGTGTCCGGCGATTTCGAAGCGTGCCGGGTTCTCGATCTGTACAAGGCTCATCGCGCGCTTGTGCGTGCGAAGGTGGCGGCGCTCGAGGTGAAGGGCTTGCTTGCTGAAGGGCATCGCAATCCCCAATCGGCCAGCTCCGCCGCGCTCGAGGCAATGCGGCGCGATCACGCAGCGTTTGTGGACGTTGCACGCCGCGCGCTGCAGCCCCGGCCGACAGCGCTGATCCTGATGTCCGGCCTTTCCGGATCGGGAAAAACGTGGCTCGCGCGGCAGCTCGCGCCGGCCATCGGCGCGATTCACGTGCGCTCCGATGTGGAGCGTAAGCGCGCCGCCGGGCTCGGGGAGCTTGCCTCTTCGCGCTCGGCGCTGGGCCGCGGGCTCTACGCGCCGGGCGTCACGGAGCAGACCTACGCGCGCCTTGCCGACGTCGTCGAACAGGTTCTGTCCGGAGGCTATCCGGTCATCGTGGATGCCACGTTCTTGAGGCGCGCCCAACGCGACACCGTCACGAGCCGGGCGCGTCATCTCGGCGTGCTGGTGTTCGTCGTTCACTGCGATGCGCCCGCCGCGGTGCTCAAGGAGCGCATCGCGGCGCGCACTCGCTCCGGACGGGATGCTTCCGAGGCGGACCTCGCCGTCCTCGAGTGGCAGCTCGGCCAGCATGAGCCCATTGGCTCGGGTGAAAGCCTGGATGTGATCACCGTCGATACGCGGGACCCCAACGCTCTCGCATCCGTCACGCGGCACCTCGAGAGCCGCGGCCTCACGCTGCGCGCAGCACCGCGAGCGTAAGGGCAGGCAAGGGCGCGCCCGCCGGAGGGTCGCCGTCAGGTTGTGCAAGCAGCGGCCATCGGTCCCGTTGGTGCTGCCCGGCCGTGGGATTCCTCTATGATCGGCCCGGAGCCCAGCGAAGAAATGGGCCGGGAGGGAGGCAAGAGCGGTATGACCAGACGAACCGGCATCTTCACGTACGAGAACGGGCTGCTGCTGCTGCTCGGCATCTCCTTCGGCGTCGCGTTCTTCGATCGAAACGCCGCCGGCATTCTGGTGCCGTTCATCACGCGGGACATTCCCCTCTCGAACACGCAGGTCGGGTTCCTCGGCTCCGGGCTTGCCATCACGTGGGCGCTCGGTGCATTCCTCATCGCGAGATGGTCGGACGCGCGCGGGGCCCGCAAGCCCTTCCTGCTCGCCTTTCTGCTGATCTTCTCGGGCTGCTCCATCCTCGCGGGGCTCGCCACGTCGTACCCCGTGCTCCTCCTCTCGCGCATGATCATGGGCGCCGTTGAGGGGCCGTTCCTGCCGGTGTGTCTGGCCATCATGGCCGTGGAGTCCTCCGAGCATCGCCGCGGCGTGAACGCCGGCTTCATGCAGAACTTCTTCGCGGCCCTGCTGGGCCAGAGTGTCGCGCCACTGGTGCTCGTGCCGATTGCCGAAGCCTTCGGCTGGCGCGCGGCATTCTTCATCGCGGGCATCCCGGGGCTGCTCTGCGCGGTGGCCGTGATGTTCTGGGTGCGCGAGCCGACGCGCGCCGCGCAGGCTGCCGTGGGCGGGGAAGCGGCAGATGCGAATGCGCCCCGCATGCGCGTGTTCGACATGCTGAAGGTGCGCAACATTGCGCTCTGCTCGGCCATCTCCGTGTTCCTCGTGGCGTGGATGATTCTCGGGTGGACGTTCCTGCCCAGGTTCTTCACCGAGTATCGCGGCCTGCCGGCGCAGACGATGGCGTATCTCATGACCACCCTGGGGGTGGCCTCCGCCGTTTCCGGGTTCGGCGCGCCGTGGCTCTCCGATCGCATCGGGCGCAAGCCCGTGATGATTGCGTTCTGTCTCGCGGGCGTGATCACGCCGATGGCCGCGCTGTATTTCCATGGCTCGCCGGTCGTCCTCGGCGTGCTCATGTTCCTCGGCTGGACGGCGACCGGTGCGTTCCCGCTCTTCATGGGCGTGATCCCCGGCGAGACCATCTCGCGGCGATATGCGGCCACGGCGATGGGCCTTGTGGTCTGCGTAGGTGAGGTGATCGGCGGTTTCGGCATCACCTCCCTCGCGGGCAAGCTCGCCGACCTGTCGAGTCTTGCGACGCCGGTGCTGCTGCAGATCGGCTGCGCGGCGCTGGGTGGCGTGCTGTGTCTGTTCCTGGTCGAGACGGCGCCCGCAAAGGTGCGCGCCGTTGCCGGCCAGACCGCTGCCGCAAGGCCGGCCTGACGCAGGAGGGCGCAAGCCCTCAGGTCGATAGCGCGCCCTGCAGCAGCGCGTAGTGGCGGCGGTACGGGCGCAGTGTCAGTGTGACGATCGTGGCGCCGACGAGGCTCGACAGCCCCACGGTCAGCGCGATCGAATGGCCGACCATCTTTTCGTCCCCGAAGAGATAGTCGTTGAACAGCCCCGGCAGGAGTGATCCGAGCCCCAGGCCCATCAGGTTCACGATGAAGAGCACGACGGCCGAGGCCGTGCCGCGCAGCTGATTCGGGAAGATGAGTTGCACGGCCGCGTAGGAGGTGCCGATCGGCAGCCCCACGAAGAGCACCGTCACGACGAGCAGAGCCACCGTGGCGCCCGCCTGCGGCAGCAGCATGGCCACGGGCAGTGTCAGCCCCACGCCGATCAGGCCGATGAGCCCCACGCGCAGCGTGCCATCCGTGACGCCGACGCGCTGCCAGTAATCCGCGAGGCGCCCGCCGACGATCAGGCCGGTGCACCCCGAGCCCAGGGTGATGAGCCCGAGCACCAGGCCCGTCTGGTTACGCGGCCATTCGTGCACACGCTCGAAGAATGCCGGGGACCATGCGAGCAGCGCATAGTTGCTCATGGCCTGGCAGCCGATCATCAGCGCAATGCCCAGCACGGATTGCCAGCGCGCCAGGATTTCCTTGCTCGCGACGCGAAAGGGAAGGCCCTGCCGCGCATCCAGCGCTCGCACCGCGCGCCGCGCGGGCTCCTTCACGGTGAGCAGCAGTAACGCGATCAGGAGTCCGGGCACGCCCACCACGACGAACACGATTCGCCACGGCGCAATCACGCTGCCGCCGAGCTCGACGGGCGGCATGCTCGTGATCGCATGGACGACCACGCCGCCGATGATGAGCGCGAGGCCTGCGCCGAGCTGAATGCCCATCATGTACACGCTGAGCGCCGTGCTGAGGCGCTCGCGCGGGAAGTAATCGGCAATCATCGAGAAGGCGCAAGGGTTGATGACGGCTTCGCCGACCCCGACGCCCATGCGCGCGAGGGCGAGGGATGCGTAGCTGCGCGCGGCGCCGCTCAGGGCCGTCATGGCGCTCCACACCAGCAATCCCGCCAGAATGATGTTCCGCCGGCTGTAGCGGTCCGCCAGCATGCCCATCGGCAGACCGAACATCGTGTAGAAGATCGCGAATGCGAGACCTTGCAGAAGCCCGATCTGCGTGTCCGTGACGAGCAGATCCTCTTTCAGCGGCGAGACGAGAAACGCGAGGATCTGGCGATCGACGTACGAGAAGGTGTAGCAGACGGTCAGAACGAGCAGGGCGTACCAGGCCGTGCGACGCGGCGGGTAGCTCTCGGCGCAATCCATCAGTCGTGCCCCTTTCAGGCCGCTTTCCCCCCGGCAAGAGCCTCTCACAGAGCGGCCTCGCGCGTCCGCAAGAACGTTTGCGGCTGGCCACTTTGGCGGAGCACACGAAGCGGGGAGGGCGCCGCACGAGACATCGGCGAGGACCGCTGCACGAGACGCCGGAGACGGCGCTCGAATGCGCGGACCGCATGCGCCGGGGTCGCAGGCCTGCGGTGAGCCGGGCTCAAGCCCGCGCCCGGGCGCACAAGCGGAACATTTGTTGCTCGATGGCGGCACACGCGACGCGAAGTGCACGGGGAGATGCGCATGAAGCGAGCCACACAGTCCATCCTGGGCATGGCCCTGACCGTGGGGGCAACGTACTTCCTCGACCCCACGAGTGGTCGCCGCAGACGCGCGATTGCGCGCGACCGGCTGCTGAGCACGCTCACGCAGCTCGATGGTGGCGTGCGGGTTGCAACCCGGGACCTGTCCCATCGCTTGCGAGGTGTGGCTGCTGAAGCGCGCTCGCTGTTCCGGTCCGACGAGGCCCCCGACGACACCCTGAGAGAGCGCGTTCGGGCGCGGCTCGGCCGTGTGGTCTCGCATCCGGGAGCCATCGATGTGTCCGCTCACGAGGGCACGATCACCCTCACGGGCCACGTTCTCGCGCGCGAGCACGAAGAGCTGCTGCGCGCCATGCGCTCGGTGCCTGGCGTGCATGCGGTGAATGATCGGCTTGCCGTGCACGAAAGCTCCGCGTCCATTTCGTCCCTGCAGGGCGGGCGCCCGCGCCGCAGGCAGCCGTTCGACCTTCTGCAGGAGAACTGGTCGCCGGCCACGCGACTGATCATGGCAGTGGCCGGTGGTGCGCTGATGATCAATGGAGTGCGCAGCCGCTCGCTGCCGGCGATTGCAGGTGCGGCTGCCGGTGCCGTCGTGCTCACTCGCTCGATCATGAATGTGCCGGTGAAACGGCTCGCAGGAATCGAAGGGCGGCGTGCGATCGACATTCACAAGTCTCTCACCGTGGCCGCGCCGGTGGCGCGCGTGTACGAGTTACTTGAAACGTTCGAGGACTACCCGGCCTTCACGCGCAACGTGCTCGACGTGCGTCGTCATGCGGATGGGCGCTCGCACTGGGTGGTCGCCGGGCCTGCGGGTATGCCGGTGGAGTGGGATTCGGTGATCACCGCGCGCAGGCCGAACGAGGTGCTCGCCTGGCGCACCGTGCCGAATTCGAAGGTGGACCACGCGGGCATCATCCGCTTCCGTCCCATCGACGAGCACACCACGCGGCTCGATATCCAGATGACCTACAACCCGCCCGCAGGCGCGCTGGGGCACGTCTTTGCGAAGCTGTTCCATGCCGATCCGAAATCGGAGATGGACGAGGATCTGCTGCGCATGAAGGTGTTCCTGGAAACGGGCAAGCTGCCGCGCGATGCGGCCACCCGGACGCATCCGCAGCCCCAGCGCCACGCCACCGCAACGCCCACGAACGGTGGCGGGGAGCCGGCAAGGCCGAGCCTGTAACGCGCCGACCGCGCGCGGCGCAGCGCGCACCCAGGGGATCTTGTGCCCCGCGGCCTCGGGCTTAAAATGAGAGCCGTTCTCATTCGTGAACGACTTGCATTTGCCCATCCCGTCGAGGCAGGCCATGAAGCACAGCTCCCGGTGCGTTGCCGCGCTCGCGGCGCTATCCGCCGCGGCTTTCGCGCAAGAACCCGCCGCCACTTCGGTGACGACCTTGCCGAAGGTGAGTGCCGTGGCGGCGGAGGAGGAAGGCTATCGCGCACCGCTTGCGCCTTCGCTCACTCGCACGGACACGCCATTGATCGATGTGCCGCTCTCGGTGAGCGTCGTCACGCGCCGGATGATGGACGACCTGAACGTGCAGAACATCGGCGATGCCATGCTCTACGTGCCCGGCGTGAGCATGATGCAGGGGGAGGGCAATCGTGAGACACCCGTCATCCGCGGCAGCAGCTCCACCGGCGACTTTTTTCTGGACGGCCTGCGCGACGACGTCCAGTACTACCGCGACCTCTACAACATCGACCGGGTCGAGGTGCTCAAGGGCCCGAACGGCATGCTGTTCGGGCGCGGCGGCGTGGGCGGCGTCATCAATCGCGTGAGCAAGCAGCCGGTGTGGAGCCCCGTGCGGCAGCTCACGCTGCAAGGAGGGTCGTTCGGCAATTCGCGCATCTCGGCCGATGTCGGGCAGGGCGTGAACGACCGGTTCGCGTTCCGCGTGAACGGCATGTACGAAGATTCAAACAGCTATCGGGACTCGGTGACGCTCGAGCGATACGGTTTCAATCCCACCGTGAGCGCGCGTGCCGGCGAGCGGACGCAGCTCACCTTCGGCGTCGAATACTTCCACGACGAGCGCGTGGCGGATCGTGGCGTTTCCTCGTTCGAGGGCCGGCCGCTCGACACGGACCCTTCCACATTCTTCGGCGACCCGGCCCAGTCCCCCACGCACACCACCGCGCGAATGGCGAATGCGCTGGTGGAGCATCAATTCAGCGACGACGTCGTTCTGCGCAACCGCACGCGCTTCGCACACTACGACAAGTTCTATCAGAACGTCTATCCGGGGCCGGTGGGCGATGGCGGGACGAGCGTACAGATCCAGGCCTACAACAATGCGATGGAGCGGGAGAACCTGTTCAATCAGACGGACCTGACCTTCACGCTCGCAAGCGGCAGCATCGAGCACAAGCTGCTCGCGGGGCTCGAGCTCGGCCGGCAGGACACGCAGAACCTGCGCCAGACGGGCTTCTTCCCCGGCGGGGCACAGAACGTGATCGTGCCGGTCAGCGATCCGCGCACCACGTTGCCGGTGACGTTCCGCCCGAGCGGCTCGGATGCCGACAACGACGGCACGGCGAAGATTGCCGCGTTGTATGTGCAGGACGAGATTCACCTCTCGCCGAAATGGATGATCGTTGCCGGCGTGCGCTATGACGATTTCCAGGTGGATCTGCACGACAACCGCACGGGGCTCGATTTCAGCTCGGATGACGATCTGTTCTCGCCGCGCGCAGGTGTGGTGTTCAAGCCGTGGGAGCAGATGTCGGTGTATGCGAGCTACGGCCGCACACACCAGCCCCGCGCCGGAGATCAGTTGAGCTCGCTCTCGGCGAGCAACGAGTCCCTGGAGCCCGAAGAGTTCACGAATTACGAGATCGGCGCGAAGTGGGACGCGCTGCCGGATCTGTCGCTCACCGCAGCCGTCTTTCGACTCCAGCGCACGAACGTGATTGCGCCGGCGGATCCCAACGATCCCGCCGCGGGGTCCATTCTCGTGGATGGGCAGCGCACTGAAGGACTGGAGCTCGGGCTCACGGGCCGCGTGACGGACCGGTGGAGCGTCATCGGCGCGTACGCGTATCAGGATGGCGAGATCCTCTCGGACCAGGCGAACAACATCCGCCGGGGTGCGCGGCTTGCGAGCCTCCCCAGGCACACGTTCTCGCTCTGGAACCGCTACGACCTGTCACCCGCGTGGGCGGTGGGCCTGGGTGTGATCCATCGCGGCGATATTCTCGCCGCGACGGAAAATCGAGTGACGCCTGCGAGCAACGTGACGCTGCCCCACTACACGCGTATTGACGCTGCCGTGTACTACACGATCAGCGAGCGCTTCCGCGTGCAGCTCAACGTGGAAAACGTGGCGGACGAGGAGTATTTCGAGTTCGCGCACAACAACACGAACATCACACCCGGCTCGCCACGCGTGGCACGCGTCGTCTTCACGGCCAATTACTAGACAACGCTATCGTGGCAGCGGCACGTTGCGCGGCCAGAGGATCCACATGCGGCACGGCTGGCGCATCTTGCCCGCGAGCTCGCCGGCACCGATCCCGGTGCCCCAGAAAAGGTCCGCGCGCGCCGCGCCCTTGATCGCGCCACCGGTGTCCTGTGCGATGACCAGCCGCTCGAGCGGCTGCGTCGAGGCGGGAAAGGTCGTGGCGAGGAACACCGGCGTGCCGAGCGGCACGAATGCCGGGTCCACGGCGATCGAGCGGCCGGGCGTGAGCGGAATGCCCTGAGCGCCCTTCGGGCCCTGCGCCGGGTCGGTGATCGGCTCTTCGCGGAAGAACACGACGCTCGGATTGGCGTTCAGCACCTCCTGCAGCTTGTCCGGGTGGCTCGCGAGCCACGCGCGGATGCCCGGCATCGTGGCCTGTTCCGTCGTCAGGAACCCGTTGTCCACGAGATAGCGGCCGATCGAGCGATAGGGGTGCCCATTCTGATCCATGTACTGCAGGCGAATGACCTCGCCCGTGGTCAGCAGCACGCGGCCGGATCCCTGAACCTGCAGCATGAACGCATCGAGCGCGTTGTCCACCCACACGATCTCGCGCCCGCGCACGGCAGGGTTGTTCGCAAGCTCCGCACGGCTGTAGTACGGCACAACGCGGTTGCCTTCGAGCCGGCCGCGAAGGCGCAGGCCTTTCAGCTCGGGATAGACGGAGGCGAGGTCGATCGTGAGCAGGTCCGGCGGTGGCGCATAGAGCGGCGTATGGAACTGTGCGGAGGGCGTGCGAGCGCCGAGCAACTGCGGCTCGTAATAGCCGGTGACCAGGCCCGTGTCCTCTCGCACGGTGCCGTTGTACTTCACGACCTGGTAGGGCTCGAAGTACTGCCCGAAGAATCGGCGGACCTCGTCGGCCGTCGCGCCCGTCACGCCCTGTGCGGCTGTACAGGGGACGCTCCATTCCGCGCGGAAGCGAAGCGCACGGCAACTGGCGAGCATCGCCGGCCATGCCTCGTGGAGGGCGTCCGATTGCCAGCCGGGAAGCTGGGACCAGCTCGCGCGCTCGTAAGGCGAAGTGGGCACGACAGGCACGGGCGCCTTCGGTGGCGCGCGCTGCGGCTGGGGCGCGCAGGCGACCAGCGCAAGGCTCAAAAGGAGCGCCGCCAGAACGCGAGTGAGAGACAAATCGTTGCGGGGTGCGGAACCGTGGTCTTCCATCGTCTGTGCAAAATTTCAGGACGCTGCCCGTACCGGGTAGCTTGCGAACGTCGGAGTCTAGCGTTTTCAGCCGGGCAGGCGGCTTCGTGTGCTCAGTCGAGCGCGGGCAGGATGGGCACGCCATCCGCACCGAGCGGCAGGTCATGTACCGCGCGCACGGCGGAGAGCGGCAGGTTGCCGTAGAGATGTGGAAACAGCGCACCGTTGCGGGAAGGTTCCCAGCGCAGGGCTGCGCCCAGCGCCTGAGGATCCACCACGAGGAGCACGAGCCCGGTTTGGCCCGCGCGATGCTTGCGTGCGCTGCCGGGCAACTGCTCGGCCGTGGAAAAGTGAATGAAGCCATCCGCGAGATCCTGTGAGGATCCGGCGTAGGTTCCAGCGCGGAGCGCCGCCTCCCACTCTTCGCGGCGGCACATGTGATAGATCATTGCGGAGCTTGCAGTGAGCGAACGTTTGCACCGATGCCGTGTGCGCGGTGCGCACACGGCCCGGCGCAGGATCGCACATCCGCCGGGGCTGTGTCGTCAGTGCTCTGCGCCCCGCGCCACGATTGCGGGAGAAGGTGGCGTTTCCCAGGAATGATACGGGGGCGGTGAGCTGAGCTCCCACTCGAGGCCGCGTGCGCCCTCCCAGGCGCGATCGCCCACGGGGTTGGGCACCTTGACGCACTTCCAGATGACGTACACGAACAGGAACTGCGACACCCCGTACACGAATCCGCCGATCGAGGAGACCATGTTCCAGTCCGTGAACTGCACCGGGTAGTCCGGGATGCGCCGGGGCATGCCCGCAAGGCCCAGGAAGTGCTGCGGGAAGAACAGCACGTTCACGGAGATGGCCGAGAGCCAGAAGTGCCACTTGGCAAGGCGGATGTCGTACATGTTGCCCGTCCACTTGGGCAGCCAGTAGTAGACGGCGGCCTGAATGGCGAACAACGCGCCGGTGACCAGCACGTAGTGGAAATGCGCCACGACGAAGTACGTGTCGTGGTACTGGTAGTCCGCCGGCACGATGGCGACCATCAGGCCCGAGAAGCCGCCGATCGTGAACAGGAAGATGAAGGCGACCGCAAACAGCATCGGCGGCTCGAACGAGAGACTTCCCCGCCACATCGTCGCCGTCCAGTTGAAGACCTTCACGCCCGTGGGAATGGCGATGAGCATCGTCGTGAGCATGAAGAAGAGCTCGCCCGCGAGCGGCATGCCCACGGTGAACATGTGGTGCGCCCACACGATGAAGGAGAGGAACGCGATCGAGGCAATGGCATACACCATCGTCTCGTAGCCGAAGATCGGCTTGCGCGAGAACGCCGGAATGATCTCGGAGATCAGCCCGAACCCCGGCAGGATCATGATGTACACCTCGGGGTGCCCGAAGAACCAGAACAGGTGCTGGTACATCACCGGATCGCCACCCCCGGCCGCGGTGAAGAACGTGGTGCCGAAGTAGTGATCGGTGAGCAGCATCGTCACCGAGCCTGCGAGCACGGGCATCACCGCGATGAGCAGGTACGCGGTGATCAGCCAGCCCCACACGAAGAGCGGCATGCGCAGCAGCGTCATGCCCGGCGCGCGCATGTTCATGATGGTCACGATGATGTTGATGGCGCCCAGGATGGAGGAAATGCCCATCAGGTGAATCGCGAAGATGGTCATCGGAAACGCATCGCCCTGCTGCAGCGACAGTGGCGGGTAGAGCGTCCATCCGGTGCCGGGCGCGCCGCCCGGAACGAAATACGTGCCGAGCAGGATCGCGAACGCGAAGGGCAGGATCCAGAAACTGAAATTGTTGAGGCGCGGCAGCGCCATGTCGGGCGCCCCGATCTGCAGCGGCACCATCCAGTTCGCAAGTCCCACGAACGCGGGCATGATGGCGCCGAAGATCATCGTCAGCCCGTGCGTGGTCGTCAGCGAATTGAAGAACGTCGGATCGAGGAACTGCAGCCCCGGGTGGAACAGCTCGAGCCGGATGAGCATCGCGAACGCGCCGCCCACGATCCACATGAGGCACGAGAACACGAGGTACATCGTGCCGATGTCCTTGTGATTGGTCGCAAAGACCCAGCGCCGCCAGCCGTGCGGCTTTGCGTGCTCGTCGTGGAGAGCGGGCGCTTCGGCGTGTGGAGGCGAAAGCGGAGTGCTCATCATGCGTCCCTTCCGGCGGGTGCCGCCGGCGGCAGTGTGGCGGCCGTCTGCGCGACCGCGGAATGGAGTGGAAGTTGCGGCGACTCGCCCATGCGGCCGATGACGAGCGTGAGCTCGCGGCTCAGCGCGCGCCGCCCCTCGTCGGTGAGAAACGAACCGATCTCGTAGGCGCGGCCCTCGCTTTCCACCATCAGACGCGCGGGGTGCAGCGCGAACGGGGACGGGCACAGCCGTACGCGTGTCCAGTGTCGCGCCAGGTGGGCGGTCGTGGTGCGGCCCCGTTCGGTGATCTGCACGGTCACCGTGTCTTCACCAATGATGATGAGATGGAGGTCGTCCCGTTCCCGCATGTTGTGGCGGAGCGCCGCGCGGATGCCGGCGAACTGCAGGGCCGCGAAAACCAGTGCCGGCCATGCACCGTACGCGGCTGCGATAGCGGCGCCTGTGAAGCTCACTGTGAACACGCTTGCGAGGAACAAGCGCGCACTGCTGTCGCTGAGCGTGCGATGGGGATGAAGCTCGAACGTGATCGGAGCCAGTGCGCTCATTCCCGTCTCCGGCACAGACGTCGACCGTAGCTCACTTGACCTGGCGCAAGAAGCGCGCCCATGAGCTCAGCTCCTGAACTCACCTCGCTCGTACGCCTCGCGGCACGCCGTACGGCGGATCTTCCCGCTCGAGGTCTTGAGTACCGTGCGCGGCGCCACGAACACCACTTCATCCACGGGCATGCCGATCAGTTCCAGCGCGCGGTGATTGATCTGCGAGGTGAGCTCGTTGCGCAGAGCGGTGAGATCGTTGCGCAGACCGAGGCGCCGCTCCTGGAGCTCGACGAGTGCCACGACGCGCTCGGTCTCATGCTCGGGGTCCGTCGCGGGGAATATCGCCACTCCGCCCTTGCGCACCCCCGGAAGCCGCGCGATGCATTCCTCCAGCTCTTGCGGATGAATCTTGTGCCCGCAACGGATGATGATGTCCTTCGCACGGCCGGTGACGTACAGCTCGCCATCCGCGAGGTAGCCGAGATCGCCGGTGTCGAGCCAGTCGCCGTCGTACAGGCGCGCGGTCGCCTCCGGATTGCGGAAATAGCCGCGCGTCGCCGACGGGCCCCTGAACTCGATGCGCCCCTGCCGCCGCTCCGGCAGCGTACGGCCGTCGCCGTCTGCGATGCGAATGGCGTGTCCCGGCAACGCGTGGCCGCAGGAGACCACGCACAGCGGCGCGGAATCGTGCTCCGCCGCGCGCCGCGCAACGCCCTCCCGCAGAAACGCTTCCCGATTCACCCGGTCCACGCGCGGCCCTCGTCCCGGTGGCGGGAAGGCGAGTCCCAGCGCGCATTCCGCCAGACCGTACACGGGCATGAGGGCTTCGCGACGGAAGCCGCACAGCTCGAAGCGGTGCGTGAAGTGGTCCAGCGTGCGCACGCTCACCGGTTCCGCCCCGTTGAACGCGAGCCGCAACGAGCTCAGGTCCACCCTCAGCATGGCATGCTCGTCCACCTTGTTCGCACAGAGCTCGTAGGCAAAGTTCGGCGCGGCCGTGATCGTTGCGCGCTGCTGCTGGATGGCGCGCAGCCAGCGCTCCGGGCGCGCGAGGAAGTCGAGCGGCGAGATCACCACGAGCCGGAAGCCGAACACCAGCGACCCGAAAGCGGCGCCGATGAGTCCCATGTCGTGGTAGAGCGGGAGCCACGAGACGAAGCAGTCCGATGCCGTGACGCCTGTGGCTTCCTGCATCGCATTCAGATTGGCGAGCAGGTTCGCATGCGTGAGCACTACGCCTTTCGGCTGCCCTGTGCTGCCCGAGGTGTATTGAAGAAAGGCGGTGTCTTCCGGATCGAGGTCGGGCGGTGCCAGCGAGGCCTGTCGATCGGCGATCTCTTCGACTGTGGCGACGGTGCACAGGTGTGCACCGCGCATGCGCAGAAGCGGGGCGAGGAGCCTCGCACGGCCGAACGTCAGCAGCACGCGCGCGTCCGCATTCGCGAGGATGCCTGTCAGCCGCTTGAGGTGAGACTCGAGATGCGTCGCGCGCGCAGGCGGATACAGCGGCACGGGAATGGCACCGGCGTACAGTGCGCCGTAGAAGGCACCGAAGAACTCGTACCCCGTGGGCAACATGATCGCGACCGTATCGCCGGGCCGGACGCCGCGACGCCGGAGCCCGGCCGCCACCGCGATGGCTTCACGGCGCAGGGCGCGAAAGGGGATGTCGCGGACGCGGCCGTCACGGTCCGCAAGTTGCACGTGGATGCGATCAGGCGTTCGGGAGGCGCGCCACTCGAGCGCCTCCACGAGCGTGCAGGGCGCGGAGGCCGCGTCCGTCAGCTCGATCGGGCGGTGTTCGAGGCTCATACGTCAACCGCGTGCATGTCCGGTTGCCCGAGGAGCGCCGCCGGTGTTCGGGCCATAACCTATCTCGCGCCTGTTTGCGCCCGATCGCAAGCACGCATGAAGCGGCTCGCACCTGTCACGTCAGTCGCGCTCGCCTTTATGGCGAGGCTCATGCTGAAGTCCGTTCGCGAGCGCTGCGCGCGAACACTATCCCGCGCTCAAGCGTAGGAACCACGCGTGCTCCCGAAGGGTTCCTGGCGTGGAAGAACGGGAACCGAAGGAGCGATGAATGAAGCCTCATCATCGGCACGTGGCCGTCGCGACCCTTGCCGCCTTGATCCTGCTCATCGTGGCCACCGTTGCGGCGCGCGCAGACGGCTACCGGCGTGATTCGCAGACCTTGCTGGCGTTGCGCATGAGCGCAACAGCCCCGGTTCGCACGTTGCCTGCCAGCGCGAACCGGGGCGTGTTCCAGGCTGTTACTCGACTTTGATCTGCTTCGCTTTCGGCGCCGAGGCCTGTGTCTTCGGCAGGTGCACGATGAGCACACCCTCCTTGCTTTCGACCCTCCTGTGCATGACGCAGCCGCCGTGCCCGGGCGCGCAGGCGCTCTTCACGGGCCTGGCCTCAGCGATGTCGTCATGCGCAGCGCCAGCGCAACCCAGTCGTCATCCGTGACACTGCTCCAGGGGACGCCAACCAGCGACACCTTGCATTCGTGGGGCGAATCTTCTCAGATACGGCACCGCACCGCAGGCGGGCGACAGTTGCACGGGGGGTCGTCTGCGTGGGACCGGGCCGGCCGCATCGCGCACGCGCGAAGCTGCCTGCTCTCGAGTACAACGCGACCGGAGCCAGTTTTCATGTCACCGCTCGAAATCCGAACAGGTTTGCGCAAGCTGGAATTCGCCGCCGGCACGGCGCGCGACCCCCAGGCCGAGGGCGGCGAGCAGCAGGTTCTCGTTGAGTTCGTGCGGCCCGCGCCCATTGCAGATGGCACCACGGTGCGCGTGCCACTCGGCCGGCGGGATGGCGTGCTGCGCGAGCTGACGGGTCAGCCGCAGCTCATGGAAACCCGGCCGTCCGGCGAGGGCAGCACCGAGTACCACTATCGGCTCCGCGGTCCGGTGGCCACCTCGGACGCGAGGTGAGGCACGGCTACGGGCCGGCCAGTCGGTCGAGCTGCACGCGAATGTGCGCCATCTCGCGCTCGAAGCGCTCCTCGAGCGAGCGCAGGCGCGAGGCTTCGGAGTTCTCGGCCTGCTGGCGCATGCGCTCGAGCTCCTGAGCGAGCGCGCGGCGCTCGCGCTCCCACGCGCGGCGATGGACGGCATGCGTGGTCCAGTCGATGGCGAGCACCGCGCCCACGATGATGAGCCCGACGATTGCGGCGGGAATGTGCACCGTGGTGATGAGCAGATCGATGGCGGTGGGCGAGGTGAGCAGCTCCCAGTTCGCGAGCACGAACACCAGGGCGAGCAGCGCGAGAACCAGGTACAGAGCGGTGCGGAGTTTCATGCGCCTTCCCATTGAGCGGAGCACATCTCGACCGGGCGGGTAGGGCAGCATGCCGCCGATGACCGGGGCGGCGCCAAGGTTCAGCCCATGTCCCCCGCTTTCAGCGCGCGGCGGCGGTTCTGCGCACTTCGGCGGCGCGCAGCAAGTTCACTTCCACGGTCACATGCACGAGCTCTTCGTGCACGGTGAGCTGCTCCTTGAAGAAGTCCGGCGTGGCGGGCGGCGCAGCGGCCAGGGAAAGAATGCACGCATACTTGCCCTTGCCCACGCGCCACACGTGCAGATCGCAGATTTCCGCCGGCACGGGGCTCTGCGCAATCACCTGCCGGATTTCATCCACCACGGGTGCATCCATCTCGGCATCGAGCAGCGCCCGGCTTGCATCGCGCAGCAGGCCGAACGCCCACACCGAGACGAGCGCGGCCCCGATGATGCCCATCACGGGATCGAGCCAGCGAAACCCCCAGCACAGCCCGCCGACCAACGCGAGGATGGCCAGAACCGAGGTTGCGGCATCCGCCATGACATGGAGGTAGGCGGAACGCAGGTTCAGGTCATGGTGGTGGTGATGACCCTGGCTGTGGTGCGCATGGTGGTGATGCGTAGGGTGGTGATGCGCGTTGCCGTGGTCATGGTGGTGCGTGTGATGCGTATGCCCGTCCTTCAGCAGCCACGCACAAATGAGGTTCACGGCAAGGCCGGCGAAAGCGATGGGAATGGCTTCGCGATAGTGAATGGCCGCGGGCTCCAGCAGCCGTTCGATGGACTGCCAGAGCATGGCCACCGCCACCAGCACGAGCAGCACGGCGCTCGTGTAGCCGCCCAGCACCTCGATCTTCCATGTGCCGAAGGAGAACCGGCTGTCGTGCTTCAGGCGCCGGGCCGCGGCGTAGGCGAGGGCGGAGAGGCCCAGCGCCATCACGTGCGAGCTCATGTGCCAGCCGTCGGCCAGCAGCGCCATCGAGTTGAAGAGCCACCCGCCCGTGATCTCCGCCACCATCATGGCGGCCGTGAGGATCACGGCCCACAGCGTGCGCCGTTCCCCGAGGGGATTGCCTTCATCAAACGTGTGGGTGTGCGTCCACTTTTCGCGCCCGATCCCCTGTGTGCTCATTCGACCTCAGACCCTCGGCATGCCGGCCCGTGCATCAGGCTCGCACATTCCGGAGCCGAAGTGCATTGCTGATGACCGACACCGAGGAAAAGCTCATCGCGAGTGCCGCGATCAGGGGGCTGAGCAGCAGCCCGGCGACCGGGTACAGCACACCCGCCGCGATCGGGATGCCGAGCGCGTTGTAGCCGAATGCGAAAGCGAGGTTCTGGTGGATGTTCCGGACGGTGGCGCGGCTCAGATGGCGCGCACGAACGATGCCGTTGAGGTCGCCGCGCACGAGCGTCACCTGCGCGCTTTCCATGGCGATGTCGGTGCCGGTGCCCATGGCAATGCCCACATGCGCGCGTGCGAGCGCGGGTGCATCGTTGATGCCATCGCCGGCCATGGCGACGCGGCGGCCTTCCCGTTCCAGCCGTTCCACCACGGCCGCCTTGTCCGCAGGGTGTACTTCCGCGATCACTTCGTCGATCTGCAGCGTCCGGGCCACGGACTCCGCGGTCGCGCGCGCATCGCCCGTCAGCATCACGATTCGCAGCCCGTCTTCTTTCAGCGCCCGCAGCGCGGCTGGCGTGCTTTCCTTGATGGCGTCGCCCACGGCGATCGCGCCCGCAAGCGCGCCATCGACGGCGAGGAACATGACCGTGCGCCCGCTCGCAAGCAGATCCCGCACTTCGGCTTCGAGCGTATCGACGGCGGCGCCCACATCACGCATCAGCGCGCGATTCCCGAGCGCAATCGACCGCTCCCCGTCGCGACCTGTGACACCACGGCCCGTTACCGACTGGAAGCTCTGGATCTGGCGCGGAGCGACATTGCGTGCCGCGCCCCCCTCGACGATGGCGCGCGCGAGCGGGTGTTCGCTCGAGCGCTCGAGGCCGGCCGCGAGCGCGAGAAGCTCCGCTTCGTTCCAGGGGTGGACCGTGAGAACACGATCCAGCGTGGGCCGGCCGACGGTGAGCGTACCGGTCTTGTCGAGCACGAGCGTGTCGATCTCACGCAACGCTTCGATCGCGCTCGCATCCCGGAACAGCACGCCGAGCTGCGCGCCGCGTCCGCTCGCCACCATGATGGAAATCGGGGTGGCGAGGCCCAGCGCGCACGGACAGGCGATGATCAGCACCGCCACGGCATTCACCACGGCATACGCGAGCCGCGGCTCGGGGCCGGCGAACCACCAGACGATGGACGTCAGCACGGCGACCGCGATTACAGCGGGCACGAACCACGCTGACACGCGGTCCGCCAGCCGCTGCAGTGGCGCCCGGGAACGCTGCGCTTGCGAGACCAGCGCGACGATCTGCGACAGAAGACTTTCGGCACCGATGCGTTCGGCTTGCACCACGAGCGCGCCCGTCTGATTGACGGTGGCGCCGACGACCCGGTCGCCCGGGCCCTTGTCCACGGGCAGCGGCTCGCCCGTGAGCATCGACTCGTCGACGCTCGACTCGCCCTCCAGTATCCGCCCGTCAACGGGCACCTTCTCGCCGGGCCGCACGCGCACACGGTCGCCCACGGCCACGGCGTCGAGCGGCACGTCCTCTTCGGTGCCGTCCGGGCGAATGCGCCGCGCGGTCTTCGGCGCGAGCCCGAGCAGCTGCCGGATGGCGGCGCTCGTGCGGCCGCGCGCGGCAAGCTCCAGCCATTCGCCGAGCAGCACGAGCGCGACGATCACGGCGGCCGTCTCGAAATAGACGCTCACCATGCCATGCGCGTCGCGCATCTCCGGCGGGAACGCCCCGGGGGCGAACGTTGCGAACACGCTGTAGACGAAGGCCACGATGACGCCGAGACCGATGAGCGTGTACATGTTCGGGGAACGGTTCACCACGCCGAGCCAGCCGCGCCGGTAATAGTCCGCCGCGGCCCACAGCACCACCGGCGCGGTGAGAAGCAGCTCTGCCGCGCGCAGCCAGCGTGCCGTGCTGAGCGAGAGGTGCAGGTCGAAGAGGTGGGGCAGCATCGCGACGATCACCACAGGGAGGGTGAGCGCAGCGGCGATCCAGAACCGGCGGCGGACGGCGCGCACTTCGCTGTCGTCCTCCGCCTCGGTCGGCATCAGCGGCTCGAGAGCCATCCCGCAGATGGGGCAGGACCCCGGGCCGATCTGCCGGATTTCCGGATGCATCGGGCAGGTGTAGACGGCGTTCGTGGTGGCCGGGCCGGTCTGCGCGCGCGGCGCGGCGGCCGCGTGCCCATGTGTGGCGTGCGCGTGACTGCAGCCCGCGTGGGATGAGCCGTGCGCATGCGCAGCGTGGCCCGTGTGATGGCGGTGCGCCGCTCGGCGATTTCCGTGCTCATCCACGTATTGCTCCGGATGCGCGACGAACTTCGTGCGGCACCCGGCGCAACAGAATGCGTACTCGCGGCCGCCATGCGTGGTGCGATGGGCCGTTTCCGCCGAGACGTGCATGCCGCACACCGGGTCGATGCGTGCGCCTTCGGCGGGCCCGTGCGCCGCATCGTGCCGGTGCGCCGCATGGCTCGAATGGGAAGCGCTCACGAGGGGTCTCCTTCGAGGGATCGCAGGATCGGACAGTCCGCCGCGCGCCCGTGCCCCGGGCACGCCGCGATGAGCTGCGCGAGGCCGTCGCGGATGCGCTGGAGATCGGCGATGCGGGCCTCCACGTCGGCGAGCTTCGCCTGCGCGGAGCGCTTGATGCGCGCCACGTCCCGGCGGGCCGACAAGCCCAGCAGCTCCCGCACCTCCCTGAGTGTGAAGCCCAGGGCCTGTGCGCGGCGGATGAAGCGCAGTCGCGCCACTTCGAGCTCACTGTAACGGCGATAGCCGGAGGGCAGCCGCGTACGGGGTGCGAGCAAGCCCGCGCGCTCGTAATAGCGCACTGTGTCGACGCCTACGCCCGCGCGCCGCGCGAGGGCGCCAATGCTGATGGAGGAGTCCATGGTTGAAACATTGCGAGGCTCTTGCGGGCGCCATCCTAAACTCCGGACCATGGTCCAGAGTCAACAGTGCCGTGTACCGCCTCGCTCAAGCGGGTGGGCACATGTCCGTATGGCGGCTCGACCTGAGCGCGCAGCCCGCACCGTGCACGAACGCGCAACCCGACGGCGTATCATCGGATGTCGCCGGTTCGCGCGTCATGCAGCCGGAACCCAAGCGCAGGAGGTGAGAGTCGACCGTGAGCTCATCGAAGTCCCGCGGCGTTCGCGTGAAGAGGGTGTACGACCGGGCGGATCCCGCCGACGGCGTGCGCGTGCTGGTGGACCGTCTCTGGCCACGCGGCATTCGCAAGGAAGGTGCGGCGCTCGACGAATGGCAACGCGAGGTCGCGCCGAGCACTCCGCTGCGCAAGTGGTTCGGCCACGACCCGAACCGCTGGCAGGAGTTTCGCCGCCGCTATCTCGCGGAGCTGAAAACCCATCCGGATGCCCTCGATCAGCTGCGGCGGCTCGCGAGACAAAAGCCCGTTACGCTGCTCTATGGCGCGCGGGATCCCGAGCACAACCATGCCGTTGTGCTGAAGGAAGCCATTGAGCGGAAAAGGATCACGGACATGAAGCCGCGCGCCCGCGCGGCAGGCGTGCGCGCCCGGCGAGCCCGCAAGTCATCGTGAGCGCAGCAGGGCCGCGGACGAACGCCGCCATCTGACGCCGGATCAGTACGTGGGCTGCCCCTGAGATCTCCGCTGCGCCACCTCCAGCCTCTGGCGCCCGGCACGTCCGTCATCATCAGCCCGCTGGCGTGCGCGGGCGCGGGCTCCCCTCGAGCCACGGAACCGGTGGCAGAGCGCCGGCTGGCGTGAATCCGAACACCTCGCCGTAGAAGGCGAGCTCGGCTTCGAGTGAGCGCACGATGCTCTCGGCCTTGCGAAATCCGTGCTGCTCGCCCTCGAACTCGACGTACGCCACGGGCACGCCCCGGCGCTGAAGCGCAGCCACGATCTCGCGCGACTGGCTCGGCGGCACGACCTTGTCTTCCGCGCCCTGGAACGTGATGAGCGGCTCGCGGAAGTGGTCCAGGTGTCGGATGGGCGCGCGTGCCTCGTACAGCGCGCGCCCGGCGGGCAAGGGCGCGACGAGCCGGTCGAGATAGCGGCTTTCGAACTTGTGCGTGTCGTGCGCGAGCGACTCGAGATCGCTCACGCCGTAGTAGTTCGCCCCTGCCTTGAACACACCATGGAAGGCGAGTGCCGCGAGCACCGTGAATCCACCCGCACTGCCGCCGCGAATGGCCACGCGGTTGATGTCGATGCGGCCCTGGGCGGCGAGGTACCTCACGGCCGCAACGACGTCCGCCACATCCACCACGCCCCAGTTGCCTTCGAGCCGCTCGCGATACGCGCGCCCGAACCCCGAGCTGCCGCCATGGTTCACATCGAGAAACGCGAAGCCGCGCGACGTCCAGAATTGGGTGGCGAGGCTCAGCTCCGCACGGGCGTGGCTCGTGGGCCCGCCATGCACCTTCACCACGAGCGGCGGGCGTTCCCCGGCGGGCGCGGTGAATTCGGCATTCTTCGGCGGATAGAAGAATGCGTGCGCGGTGCGCCCGTCATCGGTTGGAAACTCGATCGGTTCCGCGCAGGAAATGCTTGCGGGCCCGAGTCGCATCTGGCCCGGGGCTCGCAGCGTCTCGCACGCACCCGTATTCAGATCGAAACGAACGACAGCGGACTCTGAGACAGGCGAGGCCGCGATGGCCACGGCCGATTCGGGCGATAGCAGCGCGACGCTGGAAACACTCACGAACGGAGTATCGAGCGTGCGCAACTGGCCGGAGCGCAGATCGAGCACACCGAGCCTGTCTTGCGCGCGCACGCCATAGCGCACGACCGCGCGTCCGTCGCCCGTGAGCGCGAAGTTCGACTGACCCAGCACCCACAGGGGAGTGGCGAATTCCGCATTCGTCGCGAGCACCGGCTCGGTGCGCTGGCCCGTCCAGCGATAAAGATTCCACCAGTCCGAACGATCGGAGATGAAGTAGAGCGTGCCATCGCGGTCCCACGCGGGCTCCAGCACAGATTCGCGCGGTCCGCCCGCGATGAGGGTGACGTGCTCGAGGCGATCCTGAACGAGATTCGCTACGTACAGCCGTGTGCCATCCCACGGCATGTCGGGATGATTCCAGGCGATCCACGCGAGCCGCGTTCCATCCGGGCTCACACGCGGATAGGCGACGAAGTCGCTCTCGCCGAACAGTACCGTGCCCGCCGTGCCGCCGGCCGCAGGCACGGAGACGACGGCATTCTTCGGCTCGCCGGCGGAGGTGTGGTCCTCGCGTACGCAGAAGAGTCGCGTGCCGGAGCGGTCCAGCTCGAAATCCGCATATCGGTAGCCTTCCGGTGTCAGCGCGCGCGGTGCCTCGCCGCGCGGCTGCACGTACAGCCGCTGGTCCGCGAAATTGCTGAAATAGATTGCATCGCGAGCCACGGCATACGGCAGCCCGCCGTATTCGTGCACGCGCGTGCGGGCGTTGAATCCGTTCGGTGTAAGCTCCGAAATCTTTCCGTGTTCGCCCGGGGTGACGATGACGTAGCGCCCGCCCTGATCGGGCCGGCTTTCCACCCAGTACGGCACGCCATCCAGCGTGCGCACATAGCCGAGCGTGATGGAGGATCGGGCAAGGTCCGCGGCCGAGATGGGCGCAGGCCAGGTGCCGTAGGGAAGCGTTTGCATGTCGGCGTGATCCGGGAGTTTCGTTGAGGCTCCGGCCATTGTGCCCGCTGTTGCGCAGCGCGTGTAAGCGCTGGCCAGGGGAGCCGGGATTCGGGCACGGAAGAGCGATCCGGGGGCGAGCCCACTTCGGCGGCGTCGACGGTTCCGTTACTGCCGAGGACGTTGGATGACATCGGGCCGGATGCGCGCGTTGGCGGTCAGCTCCAGCACGTCGATCTCTTCCTCGATTGCGTGGAACGCGTCATCGCCGATCACGCCGCGTTCCCGCAGGTCGAACAGCTCGCGTCTCTGTGCAGCGACCGCCACGCTTTGCAGGCGCGCCAGGCTCGAGGTCTCGGGCGTGCCCGCGTTCGTTTCGGAGGCGCGCTTGCCGGACTGAATGCGCGCTTCGTATTCGGCCCGCAGGATCTCGGCGGCGCCGTCATCGTCCGCATCTTCGAGGGCGCGGAGCGCGGCGCGCGAGGTTTCCACCCGCGCGAGGCTGACTTCGCGATCCACGGAATCATCCGGGTGCAGGCACACCCGATTCATCAACGGCCCGAGCGTCAGCCCCTGCAGCACCAGCGTGCTCAGCACGACAGCGAATGCGGCGAGGAGGATGAAGTCCCGATGCGGCATATCGGGCGGAAGTGCGAGCGCCGCGGCAAGCGTCACGATGCCGCGCATGCCGGCCCACGAGATCACAAGGCCCGAGCCCGCACTCGGCAGCATCGTCGGCCGCGGCAGGCGCGCACCATACCGCCGGATACGCCAGCGCACGAAGGTATTCCACGGCATCCACCACAGCGGGCGTACGAGCACCACGGTGGCACACACCGCGAGCGCGTCCATCAGATAGGTGCCGAGGTCCACGCCCTGCGTGCGGTCCAGAAC
>JADGHX010000112.1 GCA_019683695.1 Steroidobacteraceae bacterium | reverse complement strand
GGCCAGGCGCGCCTGGTAGGGCTGTGTTCGACGGTGCGCCGTCCCATCACAGCGCGCGTAGACACGCTTCGCAGCGCCTAGACGCGTTCTCGTTGCCGCAGCAACCGCGTGCCCCGACGGCGCCATCGTTCGCACGCGTAGAGTTCGGCGACATCGAGCAGACGTCTGCTGAACGCGACAACACTCTGGGTCGCTGCACAGCAGCGGGGCGCGCGGCCCAGCTGAGCGCGGGACGAATCCCGCGGCCTCGCCTCAGCTCGCCTTCGGTTGCTTCTTCGGCCGCTGCCAGCCTTCGATCGTGACCTGCCGTGCGCGCGCGACGGTGAGTTTTCCGGGTGGCACCTGCTTCGCCACGGTGGAACCCGCGCCGATCGTGGCGCCGCTGCCCACCGTGATGGGCGCCACGAGCACGCTGTTCGAGCCGGTGTGCACGTCGTCCTCGATGATCGTGCGGTGTTTGTTGGCGCCGTCGTAGTTCGCGACGATGGTGCCGGCGCCGATGTTCACGCGGCTGCCCACCTGCGCATCGCCTACGTACGACAAGTGATTCGCCTTGGAGCCTGCGCCCATGGACGAGTTCTTCACCTCGACGAAGTTGCCGATGTGCACGCCTTCCGCGAGGGTCGACGTGGGGCGGAAGCGGGCGAACGGGCCGATCTGGCACCGCGGGCCGATGTTCGCATTGTCGATCACACAGCTCGCGAACACTTCGGTGTCATCGCCGATCTGCGCGTTGCGAATCACGCAATTCGGGCCGATGCGCACGCGATTGCCGAGAACCACCGTTCCCTCGAAGACGACGTTCACATCCACGAAGACGTCGGAGCCGTGGCGAAGCGTTCCGCGCACATCCACGCGTGCCGGGTCCGCAAGCGTCACGCCGGCGAGCATCAGATCGCGGCAGATTTGCTGGCGGCGTAGCGCTTCCACTTCGGCGAGTTGCACCTTGTCGTTCACGCCGAGCACCTCGGCCACTGTAGGTGAAACGAGTGCGGCGACTTTCACCTTGTCTTTCACCGCCAGGGCGATGATGTCGGTGAGGTAGTACTCGCCTTGGGCGTTGTTGTTCTTGATGCGGCTGAGCCAACTCTTCAGCGCCTTCGCGGGCGCGGCGAGGATGCCGGTGTTGCACTCGCGAATTTTCAGTTGAGTCTTCGTCGCATCCTTCTGCTCAACGATCTTCTGCACCTGCCCGCGCGCGTTGCGCACGATGCGACCGTAGCCGTTCGGATCGTTCGCCATCATCGTGAGCAGGCTGACCGTGCGTGGCCCGGCAAGCTCCACGAGCTGCGTGAGCGTGGACTGTTGAATCAGAGGCACGTCGCCATACAGAACCAGCACTGTGCGGTCCGCGGCGATGTGCGGCATCGCCTGCATCAACGCGTGCCCGGTACCCAGCTGCTCGGCCTGCAGCACCCAATTGACCTTCTCGTCCCGCAGAGCCTCGCGCACGCGCTCGCCACCGTGCCCATACACAACGTGCACATCCGCTGGCTCCAGCGACTGCGCAACATCGATGACGTGCTTGAGCAACGGTCGTCCGGCGAGCGGCTGGAGCACCTTGGGCAGGTCCGATTTCATTCGCTTGCCCTGCCCGGCAGCGAGGATGACGACACTCAATGGCATGCGCGGATTGTAATGGACCGCTGCAGAGGGCCGTGAGACTGCGTGGGCTCGAGCCCCACGGTGCTCTGTCAGCCGTGACGGGCACGCGTTCCCCGGACGGAGGGAAACAGGCGGGCGTTACCCGCGGCCCGTCTGCCAAACTTCCAGCGCTGGACGTTCCACCACTGAAAGTTTCAACGCGGGAACCTTCAGAAGCCATGAGCCGGCGTCGCAGCTCCGAACCGCCCCCGAAAGGTCATCCGCAGACGGCTCGATGACGACATGGGCAAAGTCTTCGAAGCGGCGTCCGCCACGTCGTCCGGCTCGCCGATGGGGTACGCCTAAGGACCGTACGCACCGGTCGGCGGTGAGACAGCCCAATGCCCAGCCCGCATCAGTCGCCTCCCGTAGCGAAACTTGGACGGCGATAAGCAGCACTGCGCGTGCGCACCGCTACTCAGCCTCATCGGCGCTTACTGGGGAGCCCTGGCTAACGTCCGATACCGACGGCGCAGCGCGCAGCCGTAGAGAGCGGGCCTGCGCCCAACGTCAGGCGCGGTGCGCTGGCAGGAAACGGCGCTTTCCGCGTGCGCCGCCTCAGCGGCGGAGCTTGCGCAGGCGCTCCAGCACCTTGAGTTGAGCGGCGGCCCGGGCCAGCTCCGCGAGCGCTTCGGCCTGCGTGATCTGGTCCGTCTTGTCCCGGAGGGCTTCTTCGGCGCGCTGCTTGGCGGCCAGGGCGGCCGCTTCGTCGATGTCCTTGGCACGCAGGGCGGTGTCGGCGAGCACGGTCACATGCCGGGGCTGCACCTCGATGGCACCCCCACCGACGAAGAAGAACTGCTCTTCGCCGTCCGGCGTCTGCACGCGCACTTCGCCGGCCTTCAGCATCGACAGGAGCGGCGCATGGCGGGGCGCAATGCCGATCTCACCCTGCGATGCCGGAGCGAACACCATCTTCGCCGGACCGGAGAAGATCTCGCCCTCGGCGCTGACGATGTCGACCTGAATGGTGTTGGGTGCTGCTTCCGCCATGGTGAACCTTCTTTACCTGGACCGATCGCCTGCGATCGCGCTCTTGCACGACGCTTGCGTTGCCGGCGGGCAAAGGCGCGACTTTGCCCGCCCGTTCCGAATCACTGGAGCGTCTTGGCCTTCTCGACCGCCTCGTCGATCGTGCCGACCATGTAGAACGCCTGCTCCGGCAGCGAGTCGTACTCGCCGTTGATGATGCCCTTGAAGCCGCGGATCGTTTCCTTGAGCGGAACGATCTTGCCATCCTGCCCCGTGAACACCTTCGCGACGTTGAACGGCTGCGACAGGAAGCGCTGCACCTTGCGCGCACGGAACACGGTGAGCTTGTCTTCGGCCGACAGCTCGTCCATGCCCAGAATCGCGATGATGTCCTGCAGCTCCTTGTAGCGCTGGAGCACGGCCTGCACGCCGCGCGCCACGTCGTAGTGCTCCTGACCCACGATGAGCGGATCGAGCTGGCGGCTCGTGGAGTCGAGCGGGTCCACCGCCGGGTAGATGCCCAGCGAGGCGATCTGGCGGGACAACACGACGGTCGCGTCGAGGTGCGCGAACGTGGTGGCGGGCGACGGGTCCGTGAGGTCGTCCGCCGGAACGTACACGGCCTGGATCGAGGTGATGGAGCCCGTCTTCGTGGAGGTGATGCGCTCCTGGAGCACGCCCATTTCTTCCGCGAGCGTCGGCTGGTAGCCCACCGCGGAAGGCATGCGGCCGAGCAGCGCGGACACTTCGGTGCCGGCGAGCGTGTAACGGTAGATGTTGTCCACGAAGAACAGCACGTCACGGCCCTTGCCGTTCGCCTGGATCTCGTCGCGGAAGTACTCGGCCATCGTGAGGCCGGTGAGCGCGACGCGCAGGCGGTTGCCCGGCGGCTCGTTCATCTGGCCGTACACCATCGCCACCTTCGAGTTCTCGAGGTTGTCCTTGTCGATGACCCCGGACTCGATCATCTCGTGATAGAAGTCGTTGCCCTCGCGGGTGCGCTCACCCACGCCCGCGAACACGGACAGACCGCTGTACTGCTTGGCGATGTTGTTGATCAGCTCGAGCATGTTCACGGTCTTGCCCACGCCGGCGCCGCCGAAGAGGCCGACCTTGCCGCCCTTCGCGAACGGCACGAGCAGGTCGATGACCTTGATGCCCGTGACGAGCAGATCGCTGCCGCCCGCCTGCTGATCGAACGTCGGCGCCGGCCGGTGAATCGGCAGCACTTCCGTCGCCTTCACGGGGCCGCGGTTGTCCTGCGGGGTGCCGAGCACGTCCATGATGCGCCCGAGCGTGGCCTTGCCGACGGGGACGCTGATGGGCGCGCCGGTGGATTCCACCGCAAGGCCGCGACGCAGGCCTTCCGAGGTTCCCATGGCGATGGTGCGCACCACGCCGTCACCGAGCTGCTGCTGCACTTCGAGCGTGAGGTCCACGTCCTTCAGCTTCAGCGCCTCGTACACGCGCGGGATGGAGTCGCGCGGGAACTCCACGTCGATGACTGCGCCGATGATCTGGGTGATCTTGCCCGTTGCCATGTGAATTTCCTCTAAACCGCAGCAGCGCCGCCGACGATTTCCGCGAGCTCCTTGGTGATCGCGGCCTGGCGTGCCTTGTTGTAGATCAGTTGCAGTTCGTTGATGAGCTTGCCGGCGTTATCGGTGGCGGCCTTCATGGCGACCATGCGCGCGGCCATCTCCGAGGCGACGTTCTCGACGGCGCCGCGGTACACCTGCGATTCGATGTAGCGCATGAGCAGGCCGTCGAGGATGTCCCTCGCGTCCGGCTCGTAGATGTAGTCCCAGTGCTCCTGAAGCCCGGAGGTGTCCACGCTTTCCACCGGCAGGAGCTGCTCGACGCTCGGCTTCTGCGTCATGGTGTTCACGAATTGCGCGTGCACCATGAAGAGCCGGTCGATCTTGCCCTCGCGATACGCATCGAGCATCACCTTCACGGTGCCGATGAGATCGTTCACGTGCGGCCGGTCTCCGAGGCCGGTGACGTTCGCGAGGATCGGCAGGTTCAGGCGGCGGAAGAACGCGAGGCCCTTGCTGCCGATGAGGCACAGGCTCACCTTCGCGCCCTTGGCTTCCCACTCGCGCACCAGCGTGAGCGTCTGCTTGAACACGTTTGCGTTCAGGCCGCCGGCGAGACCGCGGTCAGTGGAAATGACGATGATGCCGATCGACTTCGGCTCGCGCGTGACCAGGAACGGATGCCGGTAGTCCGGATTCGCGTAGTTCAGGTGACCGATGACGTTGCGAATCTTCTCCGCGTAGGGACGCGCGAGCCTCATGCGCTCCTGTGCGCGGCGCATCTTGCTCGTGGCCACCATCTGCATGGCCTTGGTGATCTTCTGAGTGCTCTTCACACTCGCGATCTTGCTGCGGATTTCCTTCGTGCCCGGCATTGCGTGTGCCCCTGCGTGACGCGACGCCTCAGTAGGTGCCCGTGGCCACGAAGTCCTCGATGACCTTCTTCAGCGCCGCCTCGTTCTCCTTCGAGAGCTTCGGGTTGGCGTTGATCTCATCGAGCACGGCCTTGTGGTTGGTCTGCGCGAAGGCCTGCAGGGCCGTTTCGAAGTCCACCACCTTGTTGATCGGCACCTTGTCCATGTAGCCGTTGTTCACCGCGTAGATGCTGAGGGCCATCTGGGCCACCGACATCGGCGAGTACTGCTTCTGCTTCATCACTTCCGTGACGCGCTGGCCACGCTCGAGCTGCCGGCGGGTGGCCTCGTCGAGGTCCGACGCGAACTGCGAGAACGCCGCCAGCTCGCGATACTGCGCCAGCGCGAGGCGAATACCGCCACCCAGCTTCTTGATGATGTCCGTCTGCGCGGCACCACCCACGCGGGACACGGAGATACCCGCGTTCATGGCCGGACGGATACCGGCATTGAACAGGTCCGTCTCGAGGAAGATCTGGCCGTCGGTGATCGAGATGACGTTCGTCGGCACGAACGCGGTGACGTCGCCCGCCTGCGTCTCGATGATGGGCAGACCGGTGAGCGAGCCGGTCTTACCCTTCACGCGGCCCTGCGTGACCATCTCCACATACTGCTCATTCACGCGCGCGCTGCGCTCGAGCAGACGCGAGTGCAGATAGAACACGTCGCCGGGGAACGCTTCGCGCCCCGGAGGACGGCGCAGCAGCAGCGAGATCTGGCGGTACGCCACGGCCTGCTTGGAGAGGTCGTCATAGATGATGAGCGCGTCCTCGCCGTTGTCCATGAAGTACTCGCCCATCGTCACGCCGGAGTAGGCGGCGATGTACTGCATGGCGGCCGGGGTGGAGGCCGACGCGGCGACGACGATGGTGTGCTTCATCGCGTCGTGCTCTTCGAGCTTGCGCACCACGTTCGCGATGGTCGAGGCCTTCTGGCCGATGGCCACGTAGATGCACTTAATGCCCGAGGTCTTCTGATTGATGATGGTGTCGACGGCGAGCGCGGTCTTGCCGGTCTGGCGGTCGCCGATGATCAGCTCGCGCTGGCCGCGGCCGATCGGCACCATCGAGTCGATGGCCTTGTAGCCGGTCTGCACCGGCTGGCTCACGCTCTTGCGATAGATCACGCCCGGCGCCACGCGCTCGATCGGAGCGGTCTTCGTGGTCTTGACAGGGCCCTTGCCATCGATCGGCTGGCCGAGCGCATCGACCACGCGGCCGAGCAGCTCCGGGCCCACGGGCACTTCGAGAATACGCCCCGTCGTCTTGACGGTGTCGCCTTCGCGCAGGTGCTTGTACTCACCGAGCACCACGGCGCCCACCGAGTCCTGCTCGAGGTTCAGCGCCAGGCCGAAGGTGTTGCCGGGGAACTCCAGCATCTCGCCGTAGCGCGCATCGGCCAGGCCGTGAATGCGCGTGATGCCGTCCGTCACCGACACGATCGTGCCGACGTTGCGGGCCTCGGTGACCGACTTGAAGTTCTCGATCCGCTGCTTGATCAGATCGCTGATCTCGGTTGCCTTGATGGCCATGGGAAAACCTCGTTCGAAATTCGTTGTGCCGACGGCGCCTCAGGCGGTCAGCTCGTAAGCAATGCGATCCAGCCGCGAGCGCAGGGATCCGTCGATCACCAGGTCGCCCGCGCGCAGCACGGCGCCGCCGATGAGCGACTTGTCGATATCGCAGTGCAGGCGCACCTCGCGCTTCAGCTTGCGCGCCAGGGCGTCGGCCAGCGTGCGGCGCTGCTCGTCGTCGAGGGGAGCGGCGGAGGTGACGGTGACATCCACGATGCCCTCTTCCGCGTCCTTCAGCTCGTCGAAGATCTCCGCGATCTCGGGCAGGTACGCGAGGCGGTGATTGTCCGCCAGGGTCTGCACGAAATTGCGGCCCGGCTCATCGAGCTGCGGACCGGCAATCTCCAGCACCAGCTCCGCCAGCTGCTTCGGCGTGACGTGCGGGTTGCCCAGCAGTTTCTGCACGCGCTCGTCCTGCACGACCGCGGCGCCGAGACGCAGGGCCTCCGACCAGGCCGCCAGGCGATTGTTCGCCTTGGCTTCCTCGAAAGCCGCGCGCGCGTACGGTCGTGCGATGGTGCTCTTGTCTGCCATGACTAGATCTGGGCTGCCAGTTTGCTGATGAGATCCGCGTGCGCCCGGGCGTCGATCTCGCGCTCGAGCAGCTTCGATGCCGTGGTCACGGCGAGCTCCGCCACTTCCTTGCGCAGCGCCTCGCGGGCGCGGTTGGCTTCGAGATCGATCTGCTGCTGGGCCGCGGCCACGAGCCGCTGCCCTTCCTGCGTGGCGGCCGCCTTGGCCTGCTCGATGAGCTCGTTCGCGCGGTGCTGCGCGTGATCGATGATCTGCGAGGCCCGCTCGCGCGCCTCGCGAATGATCGCGTCGGCATTGGCCCGTGCCTGCGCGAGCTCCCGCTCGCCCTTCTCGGCCGCGGCGAGCCCGGTGGCAATCTTCTTCGCGCGCTCTTCCATCGCACCGATGATGAAGGGCCACACGAACTTCATCGTGAACCAGATGAGCACGGCGAATACCACCATCTGGACGATGAGCGTGAGATTGATATTCACGGTCGTCTCCTCGCTAACCGGCCCGGACCTGCCGGGCGTCGCTCCACACTCTCAATCAACCTGCCGGAACGAACGGATTGGCGAAGGTGAAGAACAGCGCGAAACCGATACCGATCATGGCCACCGCGTCGACGAGCGCCGCCACGATGAACATCTTGGTCTGCAGCATCGGGGTGAGCTCCGGCTGCCGGGCGGCGCCTTCCAGGAACCGGCCACCCAGGATGCCGAACCCGATGGCGGTACCGAGCGCGCCGAGGCCGAAGATGATGCCCACGGCAAGCGCGGTCATGCCCTGGATCTGTGCGATGTTTTCCATTCAACCCTCCTACGAGAAAAATCGGATGTGAAGCCGTTGGTGTTGCGGGCCGCGGGGCATCAGTGATGCTCGTGCGCCATCGCGAGATAGATGATCGACAGCACCATGAAGATGAAGGCCTGCAGGGTGATGATCAGGATGTGGAAGATGGCCCACACCAGACCCAGCAGCAGGTGGCCGAACACGCCGAGCCAGCCGCTCACGGTCCCAAGCTTTTCGATTCCGCCGAGCGTGAGCAGGGCAATCAGCAGAAAGACCATCTCGCCCGCGAACAGGTTGCCGAAGAGTCGCAGGCTGAGCGACACGGGCCGCGCGACGAAGGGCACGATTTCGAGCACCAGGTTCGCGGGAATCAGCAGCACCTGAACGAACTTGTTCTTGCTCGAGAAGGGTTGCAGCGTGAACTCGCCGACGAACCCGCCCAGCCCCTTCATCTTGATGCTGTAGTAGATGGTGAGCAGGAACACCGTGATCGACAGCGCGAAGGTGACGTTCACGTCGGTGCTGGGAACCACCTTCAGATACGGAATACCCAAGGCTCCCGCGATCGTCGGCAGCAGATCCACCGGGATCAGGTCCATGAAGTTGAACAGGAACACCCAGCAGAAGATGGTGAGCGAAAGCGGAGCGATGAGCGGACTTCGGGTGTGGAAGCTTTCCTTCACCTGGTTGTCCACGAACTCCACGATCAGCTCGACGAAGCCCTGGAACTTGCCCGGCACGCCGCTCGTGGCCTTGCGGGCCGCGAAATAGAAGGACCCGCCGAACGCCACCGCGAGCAACACCGAAAAGAACACGCTGTCCCAGTGGATGACCGAGAAGTCGATGATGCTCCCGGCTTCCTTGTTCGACAGGAACGTCAGGTGATGGACGATGTAGTCAGCGGCGCTGTGCCCATGTTCTGCGGCGTTTTCTACGGCCATGCTCGTTCCACGTTCAACTCTCGCGCCGCGCGGAGCCGCCACCCCTCAGGGACGGCAGCGCATTCGCCAGCGCAACCCAGTACACGAAGAAGGTCGCCAAGTAGGCCGCGAACATCGCCAGCGGCGAGACCTTCAGTGTTCGCAAAACCACCACGAACAGCACCACGAGCGTGACGAGCTTCGCCGCTTCTCCGACGAAGAACGCGCGCGCTGCGCTCTGCGCATTCGCAGAGGAGGACGCCCTGAACGCCAGGACGACCATCGCAAGGCTCGCCAGTGTGCTGATGCCGCCGCCTAGCAGCGCTGAAACCCCAGCGAGGCGACCGGCGATCACATAGCTCAGAAGCGCAGCGACTGCGGTCACGGCCGCCTGCCACAGCACGACGGAATATGCGATCCGGCGCGCCTGCGAGGCGTCGATTGGAGCCACGGTCATCTGCGCTCGAGGCGTTAAAAAAGCCACTTTCCTGGCGTTGCGACCCTTTGGGAGGCCCATCGCAGAGCCGGGAAGTGGCTTCGCTTTTACGTATGCACGGACAACTACTTACGGTGGTCCGGCGCGAAGCCGCGGGATTATAGAGACGCACTTTCGGAAATTCCACATCGTGCGCGGCCGAAGACGGCGGTCGGACCATCAAAAATCTCCTGCGGTGATTTTCCGGTCCGGGCGCGCATCTCGCGCGACCGTCCAGCCCACCTGCGCGGCCCGGACAGGCGCACCCTAGCGGCTCGCCCGCCGCGAAGCGATGACGTGGCAGGTTATTGAATGTGCGCGAGGATGCCGTCCAGCTCGTCCAGGCTGTTGTAGGTCACCACAACCTTGCCTTTGCCGGAGCGGCTGTGCTGGATGGAGACCTTCGCGCCGAGCTTCTCGGCAAGCTCCTGCTCCAGACGGGACACATTCGGGTCCGCCGGTGCGGCACTTTCCGGCTTCGCGGCCGCCTCTCCCTGCTGCAGCCGGCGCACCAGCGCTTCGGTATCCCGCACCGACAGGCCCTTCTTCGCGACCAGGGCGGCCACTTCGGCCTGCTTGCGCTTGTTGGCAAGCCCGAGCAGCGCCCGCGCGTGACCCATCTCGAGCTGCCGGCTGGCCACCAGCTCGCACACTTCCGGGGCCGCTTCGAGCAGCCGGAGCAGATTCGACACCGCGGCACGCGAGCGCCCGATGGCATCCGCGCACTGCTGGTGTGTGAGTTGAAACTCGTTGATAAGACGCTCGAGCGCGCGGGCTTCCTCGAGCGCGTTCAGGTTCTCGCGCTGGATGTTCTCGATGAGCGCCACCGCGATGGCCGCTTCATCGGGAATGCGGCGAATGATCACCGGCACTTCGCTGAGCCCGGCCAGCTGCGAAGCGCGCCAGCGCCGCTCGCCCGCGATGATCTCGTAGCGCTGAGATTCCCCGGGCGCCGGCGTGCCCACCGGCCGCACGACAATCGGCTGGACCACGCCTTGCGCCTTGATGGAATCGGCCAGCTCCTGCAGCGACTCCTGCCGCATGTCCACGCGCGGCTGATACTTGCCCCTCTGCAACAGGTCGACGGGGAGCTTCGTCAGCTCATCCCCCGGTGCGGGGGCGGGCGTCGCGGCCGGCGCGCCACCGTGCACGGGAGCAAGCGGAACGGGTCGCGAAACGCTCTGGCCGAGCAGATCCGCAAGTCCCCGGCCGAGCGTGGGCTTCTTCTGGATCATGGGTGCGGGATCATAGCGAAAGGCGGTGCCGATGCTGCGCGCTCATCAGCGCTCCGCGTGCGCTTCGGTGTGCGCCACGGGCTGAGTGGTCGGGTCATCGTTTGCCGCGGTCTTGGGGGCGGGAGCTGCAGCAGCGGCGGCGGCGGCCGCCTGGGCGGCGCGCTGCTCGTCCTCGCGCCGGATCATCTCGCCCGCGAGGGCCAGATACGCCAGCGCCCCGCGCGATTCCTTGTCGTGCATCAGCACGGGCTTGCCGAACGAGGGCGCCTCGGCGAGGCGGATGTTCCGCGGGATGACCGTGCGGAAAACCTTGTCCCCGAAATGCATGATGAGCTGGGCGCTCACCTCGTTCGCGAGATTATTCCGCGGGTCGAACATCGTGCGCAGGATGCCTTCGAGCTCCAGGGAAGCGTTCACGGCACCGCGGATCTGCTCGATGGTGGACAGCAGCGCGGAGAGCCCTTCGAGGGCGTAGTACTCGCACTGCATGGGAATGAGCACGCTGTCCGCCGCCACGAGCGCATTCACGGTGAGCATGTTCAGCGCGGGCGGACAATCGATGAGGATGACGTCGAACCGATCGCGCACCGGCCGCAGGGCGTTCACGAGCTTCACTTCCCGGCCGGCCACCATCGTGAGCAGGCGCACTTCGGCGGCCGTGAGGTCCTGGTTCGTGGGCAGCATCGTGAAGCCGGGGCCTTCGAGCGGAACGAGCGCGTCCTCCACGGCGACTTCCCCGAGCAGCACCTCGCAAACGCCGCGCTGCAGCTGCGACTTGTCGATGCCGCAGCCCATCGTCGCGTTGCCCTGCGGGTCCATGTCGATGAGGAGCGTGCGGCGCTTGGTGGCGGCCAGCGAAGCGGCGAGATTGACGGCTGTGGTGGTTTTGCCGACCCCGCCCTTCTGGTTCGCAATGGCAATGACGCGCTTCATTGCGCGACAGTGTCGCCCAATCCGGGGTCGGTTGTAACTGCCCGGTGCGCCGCCCGCGCCGCCGGCTCAGGATTTCCGTCCGGCGCGGGGCTCGTGACCGAGCGTCGCCATCAGGCGACGAGGCGGCGCGGGCCGTGCGAGATGCGCTCCCGCGCGAGCTGATCGGCGATGACGTTGGTGGGACGGTTCTCGCGCCGGGCGCGCTCGAAGATTTCCGTGAGGCGCGCTGGAATGCCCTCGATCTCGGAAACGACCTGCGACTCCGAGCTGCCGCCGAGATATTCCCGCGCCACGCTGATGATGCCACCGGCGTTGATGACGTAATCCGGCGCGTACAGGATGCCCGCGGCCTGAAGGGCGGCGCCGTCCGCATCGCGCGCGAGCTGGTTGTTCGCGGCGCCCGCGACAATGGGGGCGCGGATCGCGGGGATGGTGCGCTCATTCAGCACGGCGCCCAGCGCACACGGGGCGAGAACGTCCACCTCTTCCATGAGCACACTTTCCGGAGCGACCACATTCGCGCCCAGCTCATCGCGCACGCGCTGCGCGGCTTCCGCACGCACATCCGCGACATGCAGCTTGGCGCCTTCCTGTGCGAGCAGCTTGCAGAGGTGATAGCCCACGCCACCCGCACCCTGCACCGCTACCCGGATGCCCTCGAGGCTGGTGCGCCCCAGGCGGAAGCGGACAGCCGCCTTGATACCGAGAAATACGCCAAGCGCCGTCTTGGGAGAGGGGTCGCCGCCGAATTCGCCGGGGCGGCGGTTCAGGCCAGCGACGAAGCGCGTGTGCTTCGCCACGCTTTCCATGTCTGCGGTGGTGGTGCCGACGTCTTCGGCGGTGATGTAGCGGCCACCGAGCGAATCGACGAAACGGCCGAAGGCCTCGAACAACGCAGGCGTTTTCCGCCGGACATCTCCCACGATGACGGCCTTGCCACCGCCGAAGGGCAACCCGGCCATGGCGTTCTTGTAGCTCATACCACGTGACAGACGCAGCGCATCCGTCACCGCCGCGGCCGTACTCGTGTAGGGCCACAGGCGGCAGCCGCCGGCGGCGGGGCCCAGCGCCGTGGAGTGAACGGCGATGATGGCGCGAAGTGAGGTGGACTCGTCGTGACTGAAGACGACGAGCTCGTGACCGTTGAATTCCCTGTTATCGAAGGGGCTCATTGCGAGGCTCCTGGTCACCTGGCTCGAGGCGCTTCAGCGTACGCCCGGCAGGGCGCACGACGCGTTACAAAACTTGCCTAAACTGAGCCGGCGGTGAAATATTTATCCCACTGTCGAGGCACAGTACGGAACATGCCATGCAAGTCGAGCTCGACCGGGGCGATATCCGCATTCTTGAAGTCCTGCAGGCCAATGGCAATTTGTCGGCCGCCGAGGTGGCCGAGCGCGTTGGCATGACGACCTCCACGTGCTGGCGGCGCATCACGCGGCTCGAGGAACAGGGCGTGATCCGGAGCCGGGTGACGCTGCTGGATCGCGAGAAGGTCGGGCTCAACGTCACCGTCTTCTCGCGCGTGAAGCTCGCTGCGCACGGGCGCGACACGCTCGGGCGTTTCGAGCAGGCCGTGCGTGAGCACCCGGAAGTGCTCGAGTGCTACACGCTCATGGGCGATACGGACTTCCTGCTGCGCATCTGCGTGCGCGACATCAAGGCGTACGAGGCCTTCTTCCTCGATCACCTCTCGAAGATGCCGGGAGTCGAATCCGTGCATTCCTCGATCGCGCTCTCCACAATCAAGGAGACCACCGCGCTGCCGTTGAGCCGGCGCTGAACGGCGCACGAGTCGCGCATAGCGATCGCACGGAATTGCCGGCGCGCTGAAAGCGCCCGAACAGCTTGTTTCGCAAGGAATGGGCGCACTCGCGCGCTCTGATGAGCCCGCTCAGGTTTCGAAGAGCTGTCGCTCGATATCGCGGAACGCCTTGAACTCCAGCGCGTTGCCGGAGGGGTCGAGCAGGAACATCGTGGCTTGCTCGCCGGGCTGACCCTTGAAGCGGATGTAAGGTTCGATCTCGAACTTCACGCCAGCGCGACGGATGCGTTCGGCAAGCTGCTCGAACGTATCCATCTCGAGCACGACGCCGCAGTGGGGCACGGGCACGCCCTGACCGTCCACGTGATTGTGGTGCTGGCTCACCTTGCCGTTGCTGCCGAGCGAGGGGTTCAGATGCACGACGTACTGGTGGCCGAAGAGATTAAAGTCCACCCATTTGTCGGAGCTGCGCCCTTCGGTGCAGCCGAGCACGTCCTTGTAAAAGCGGCGGGCCTCTTCGAGATCTCTCACCTGCACGGCGATATGGAAAGGGGTCAGGGCCAAAGTGCTGTTCCTCGGTAACTCATGCCTGGTCGAGCGCTCCGCTCGAACCGGTTCATTCACGCGGGGCGAAGAATCACGACATGCCGCGCCTCGTTCAAGTGAGGCACCGTGAGTGGCCGCACTTCGATCACGCGCCACGCGGCCGGCACGGCGGCAAGCTCGTCATCGGGGCGCCGGCCCTTCATCGCGAGCACGTGAGTGTCGGGCCCGCAGAGCGGCGTCACTTTCGCGAGCAGCTCCGGCAGGGCCGCGAACGCGCGAGCCACCACCGTATCGAAGGGCTTGCCGGGCCAGGGCGCTTCGGCGCGTGCATGCACCGCGGCCACATTCGAGAGGCCGAGCGTGCGCGCGGCGTGTGCCACGAAGCGCACCTTCTTGTTGTTCGAATCGATGAGCGTGAACCGCCGCTGCGGATTCACAACGGCCAGTGGCAGGCCCGGGAAACCGGCGCCCGTGCCCACATCCGCGACGGTTTCCCCGTGGAGCGCGGAATGAATCGACAGGCTGTCGAGCAGGTGATGCGTGATCATCTCCTCCCGCTGGGTGATCGCGGTGAGGTTGTGCGCCTTGTTCCAGCGTGACAGCTCATTCAGCAGGCGCAGGAGCTTCCCGGCCGCCTCCCGCGAAAGGGCAACGTCCAGCGCGTGCGCGCTCTCGATGAGGCGCGAGGATTCAGAAGAGGTGCTTTCCATTTCCACGATCAGGGCACGTTCACGTCGACCTTCGACCCGGCCGCGCCTCGAAAGTGATGATGGCTTCGCACGTGCGGAAGCGGAATGTGAATGAATTCGTCGGCATGGCTCTTAAGTTCGCGCTTGCTCACGTTGGCACAGGAAGACGCGAAGGTCCACAGACGAGCTTCCGCTCTTGTGTGCCCGCCCGCCGAGGCCGAACGCGTGATTTGAGTCCGGAAGGCACTGATGCTGCTCGATCACCGAGCTGCCTGCCAGTAAGGTCGATTTAGGCCTGAATGACCGGATTTTCAGCGTCCACTCGCCCGGACCCGCGTGGTAAACGAATGCGCGGTCGGCGCTGGTGCTCCGCGGATGGCGCAACTGCTATCCGCTGCATCTCAACGCCTAGACGCAGAGATGTCTCCCCCAAACTGGGTTCAGCTACGCAAGGGCACATGGTTTGCTGCGGTATCTGCTGCCGTATGCGAGTTTGGATGTGCCCGGCGCATGATGAAGCCAGGAAAAGCGCCACTGGTTGATCTGGCATTGCGGGGCTGCTGGACCTGGCACTCGATCCACTCACGGTTTAACCTCGCAGGGCGAGCGCGCCTGCTTCGATGGCTGAGCCGGTCGCATCGGGGCAGCCGGTGGCCGTGGTGGAGGAGTTGCAACCGCGAGAATCGCGATTTTTCCCGTGTCTGAGCCGGTGGCCACCCCGGGGGAATTTGCCTGGGACCCAAGCGCTTCTCGCCCGTAGCGGCGGATGGTCTTGCGATCCACGACGGTCAATCGCTCGATCTTGCGTTGGCTGGTCCCGTTTTGTAGCAGCGTCTGGATCGTGACGCGTAAGTGCGGCTTCGAGACGTTCAACCCCTGCGCCCCTGTACAAAAAAGGGCAGCGTAACGTCCCGCCGTAACTCGAGCCCCGGCACCGATTGGCGCCGCGCTCACTTCAAGGGTAGGGGATTTCAAGTGGCCACAGGTGGGGGAGTTTGGGCGGGCCGCCGGGGCTCCGCCCACTTATCGAGCGCTTTGGCTTTC
>JADGHX010000111.1 GCA_019683695.1 Steroidobacteraceae bacterium | reverse complement strand
ACCCTGCCCCCCCCGCCCCGGGCCGGCGCGGCGGCGGGCTGGGGGGGGGCGGGGCGCCCCGGGGGGGGGGCGCCGTGGCCACGCCGGGTCTTGGCAGTTTCGGCCACGGGCGTCTCTGTAACGAGCCGCCGCCGCGGCTACTCTTCTGCGACGATGATGACCGGGAGTTGCACGTCGACGTCTGCATGCAGATGCAGAGTGACGACGTGCTCGCCGACGGTGCGCAGCGCCCCGTTCGGCATGCGCACTTCGCTGCGCTGGATCTTGAAGTTCTCGCGGTTCAGGGCTTCCGCGATATCCGCGGTGCCCACCGACCCGAAGAGCTTGCCTTCCGTGCCGGCCTTGGCGCGGATCGTGAGCTTGTAGTCCTTCAGCGCCTCCGCACGCTCCGTCGCGGAGGTGAGCTGCTCGCGCGCGAGCTTCTCGAGCTCCGCACGACGCTCCTCGAACTTCGCGACGTTCGCGGGCGTGGCGAGTGTGGCCTTGCCCTGGGGCAGCAGGTAGTTGCGGCCGAAGCCGGACTTCACCTTGACGCGGTCCCCGATGTTGCCGAGGTTGGCAACCTTCTGCAGCAGAATGACTTCCATTGCGACCGCCCCGTCAGTGCTGATCGGTATACGGCAGCAGGGCCAGGAAGCGCGCGCGCTTCACGGCCACGGCGAGCTGCCGCTGATAGAAGGACTTGGTGCCGGTGATGCGGCTCGGCACGATCTTGCCCGTCTCGGTGATGTAGCCCTTGAGCGTGGCGAGATCCTTGTAGTCGATGTACTTCACGCCCTCGGCGGTGAAGCGGCAGAACTTCTTGCGGCGGGAGAAACGGCTACCGCCGCCGGAACCTTTTCCATTCGTGGCCATGTGTATCAACCCTCTGAAGCGGCGGGAGCCGGCGCGGCCTGTTCGTCGGATGAGCTCGCCTCGCGGGCGGGACGCTCGCGGCGGCGCTCACCGCCACTTCCGTCGTCATCCTCGGCCTTCGCCATCGGCGAGGGCTCGGTGACGGCCTCGTTCATTTTCACGACCAGGTGCCGGAGCACGGCGTCGCTGAAGCGGAAGGCGCCGGTCAGCTCATTCAGCGCCTTCTGGTCGCACTCGATGTTCATGAGCACGTAGTGCGCCTTGTGCACCTTCGCGATGGGATACGCGAGCTGGCGGCGACCCCAGTCCTCCAGGCGATGAATCCGGCCGCCATCGGCCTGGATGATGCCCTTGTAGCGCTCGATCATCGCGGGGACTTGTTCGCTCTGGTCCGGATGAACCAGGAACACGATTTCGTAATGCCTCATGTGTCCTCCTCACGGGTGTTGAGCCACCCATCGCGAGGCGTTGCGTGGTGTGGCAAGGAGACCGGTCCCCGGCCCTGTCGGCGCGGCATCCCGGCCCGGCTGGCGGTCCAGCGGGGGCGCGAAGTCTACTGAAATGGACTGGGCACCTCAACCGACGGGCGATGCCGGCGGCATCGGCTCGATTGGCACATGGCCGGCCGAGGACCCTGGACGGGCGGCGATGACCGGCACCGCGGCGGCAGGCGACGTCACCGGCCTGCGTCAGCCCTGCCCCACCGTCAGTCGCTGGCGCACGGCTTCATACAGAAGCATGCCGGCGGCGACCGATACGTTCAGGCTCTCCACAGCGCCCATCTGGGGCAACCGGACAATGAGGTCGCAGGTCTGGCGGGTGAGCTGGCGTAGCCCGCTCCCCTCTGCGCCCAGGACCAGCACCGTGCCCCCGCGCAGGTCCACCTCGTGGGCGAGCTTCGGGCCTTCCGCATCTGCGCCGACCACCCACAGACCCGCCTCCTTCAGGAGCTTCAAAGCGCGGGCGAGATTCGTCACGGACACCACCGGTGTCGTTTCGGCAGCGCCGACCGCTACCTTGCGCGCGGTGGCATTCAGCTGAGCGGCTCGATCCTTTGGAACGACGACGGCGAGCGCGCCGCAGGCGTCGGCCGTTCGCAGGCAGGCGCCGAGGTTATGCGGGTCCTGCACACCGTCGAGCGCCAGAACGAGCGGGTCTCTTGCGGTCTGGAGCGCAGTGAGCAGGTCGTCCTCCGTCCAGGGTGGCAGCGGCTCGATGTCGGCCGCCACACCCTGGTGCGCCACCTCACCGAGCGCTTGCCGGAACGTGCGCGCATCGATGCGCTGAACGGGGCGGCCACTTCGGTGGGCAAGGTCTTCGATCTCCCGCGCGCGTGGGTCGTCCCGGCTTTCCATGACGCGAACGGCACGCACCCGTTGTGGGTAGCGCGTCAGCATCGAGCGTACGGCGTGCAGTCCGTAAATCGTTTCGACGGGCTTCATTCGTGATCCGGGTCAGTATCTGGACGCTCGACCTGCTCGCAACCCACCACGTGACTGCATGTCATCAGCAGCCGTGAGCCCGAGCCGCTGCTCCGGTGCCGAGCCGCGGCGCCGTGGTGACCCGGTGCGAGTGTGGCAGACATGTGGCCGGAACCTCATTTGCCGTCTGCACCGTCAGCGTCCGGCAAGGGAACGAGGTCCAGATCCACGAGGCCTTCGATGGGGTTCACAGACGTGACGATCACGTGCACGTGACTGCCCGTGCGCAACCTGCGCTTGGTGAACCTTCCGACCCATGCATGGCCGTCGTCATCCATCACGTACTCGTCGTCGCGCAGGTTATCGATGTGCAGCAGGCCATCCACCATCACGTCCAGAATCGTCACGAAACAGCCGAACTCCACGACCGTGGTGATGAGCCCCAGGAACGTCTGCCCGACACGCTCGCGCAGGTACGTGCACTTGAGGAACGTGGCGACATAGCGGTCCGCTTCGTCCGCCCTCTTCTCCAGGCGTGACGTCTTCTCGCCGAGCGTGACCAGCGTGTCTGTGTCGTACTGGACGGCGGCACCGCTGCGATCCCCGATGAGCGCTTTCAGCGTGCGGTGAACGACCAGATCCGGATATCGCCGGATCGGCGAGGTGAAGTGTGCATATTGCGTGAGCGCCAGACCGAAGTGGCCGATGTTCTCCGGCTGGTAAATGGCCTGGGGCATCGCGCGGACGATGAGGGATTCGATGAACGGACGGTCGTGCGTATCCCCGAGGCGCCTGGTGATGGCCTGCAGATCGCGCGTGGTGATCTTCTCCGGAAGGTGCGCGTCGATGTTCAGGGAGGCGAGCACGCTGATCAGCCGCTCGACCTTCTGCTCCTCCGGCTCACCGTGCACGCGGTACAACGTAGGGACGCCGCGGGTCTCCAGTTCGCGCGCGACAGCCACGTTCGCGCAGATCATGCACTCCTCGATCAGCCGGTGCGCGTCGTTCCTGGCACGCAGCTCAATGGCCTTCACGCGTTCTGCAGCGTCTATGACGAACTCGGCTTCAGCCGCATCGAAATCCAACGCGCCGCGGCGCGTGCGTGCCTTGTACAGAGCGCGATACACGTCTACCAGCACGAGCAGCTTGTCGAGCAACGGCCCGAGCTGGTTGCGCGCGGCGATCTTGCCCTCGAACAGCGCTTCGTTGGCGAGGGTGTATGTAAGCCGTGCATGCGAGCGCATGGTGGCCGGATAGAAGCGTGCCGACTTCAACGCGCCCTGCCGCGAGATGACCATGTCCGCGGCGAAGCACAGGCGGTCCACGTTCGGCGCGAGCGAGCAGAGGTGGTCCGACAGGGCTGTGGGGAGCATCGGAAGCACGCGTGTGGGGAAGTACACAGAGGTGCCCCGCTCCGCGGCCTCATCGTCGAGCGCCGTGCCGGGGCGCACGTAGTGGCTCACGTCCGCGATCGCCACGATGAGCCGGAAACCGGAAGGGTGCGGCTCGGCGTACACGGCATCGTCGAAGTCCCGCGCGTCCTCACCGTCGATGGTGACGAGTGGGATATCGCGCAGGTCCACGCGTCTTTCCACCTCGCGCGGGTCCACCTCGCTGCCGAACGCTTGCGCCTCGCGCAGTGCTGCGCCGGAGAACTCGGAGGGCAGCTCGAATCTCGCGATGGCGGATTCCGTGGACAGCTCCACCGGGCGATCCGGATCCAGCTTCTTCTGAATGCGAGCTTGCGGGGGAGCGCCGTTCGTTGCGTGGCGTGTGATGCGCGCGATGACCCAGTCCCCAGTGCGTGCGCCGTTCAGATCCGCCGGCGCCACGGTGCAGGTGAGTTGCAGACGGCGATCCGCGGCAGTGACCCAGGCGCTGCGCCCGTGCACCTCAACCGTTCCCAGAAACGCGTTGACCCCGCGCGAAACAACACCCTCGACTTCGCCCAGCCAGCGAGCGCTTGCATCCCGGCTGACGCGCACACGCGCGCGGTCCCCATGCATGAGGCCGCGCATTTCGCGCGGGGGAAGAAATACGCTCTCGGTGGCTCCTTCGACACGCAGAAAGCCGTATCCCGCGCGATGCGCGCTGACCGTGCCTTCAACGATGCCGCCCGCGGTGATCGGACCTGCGCCACGGCCGACTGGCCCGCCTCGCCGCGAGGTCGACCCACCGGTGCGGTCCCTAGAACCTCGCGTACCCGAACGGCTGCCGGCGGATGGGTAACGACTACCGCCGTCTCCGGCACGCGATCGCCTCGCCCGGATGCCCTTGACTGAACCTCTTGAGCGACTCTCGCCGTCGTATCCGTTGCCGCCGCCGCCCCTGCCCGACGCTCCGCGCCCCCCACTTCGGCGGCCAAACTTGCCTCGTCGCCTATTCAATTTGACAGCCCTCGACCCCCTGCGTACATTGCCGCGCCTTCGCACCCTGCCCGGGTGGCGGAATTGGTAGACGCACTAGCTTCAGGTGCTAGCGGGTAACTCCGTGGAGGTTCGAGTCCTCTCCCGGGCACCAGACGGGACATCTCCCCTGGTCTCACGACGTCTCGCCCCGGCTCAGGGGCTGTTGTAAGCGCTTCATTTCTCAAGATTTTTCTCTTCTTTTGCGGCTCAGGCCGTCTCATTCCAGCTCACGCCAGCGCGATTCGGCTGTGGGGTCGATTTGAGGGTCACTTCGGCCCCGGTTCGAACAGGGACGCGAACCTCGTACACGAGGCAAAGGTTTCCCCCTGGGCTGGGTTCCCGCATCACACCGGAGCAGCGTCTTGCCGCTGACCGACACGGCGGTCCGGCTGGCAGGGCCGAAGGGCGAAGGATACAAGCTCTCGGATGAGCGCGTGCTGCTCATCGTGGCGCAGACAGTGGCGGCAAGTGGTGGGCCGCGGTACCGCATCGACGCTGGCTGCACCTTCAGCAAATCAGGAAATCTCGGCCGCTGGACCGCTTGCTTACCCTTTCAGGCAAGGCGACGTCACTGCACGAACCGTCACGCAATTTCAGCGCACCGATGTAGCCGTGCCGTTCGGCATTTCCAAGTCACGAGTGACTTGGCATGACATCACGGCAAACCACCACTGTCTGCGCCCGAGTTGCTGACCTGCCCCGGGGAACCGCCCATCACCGCGATCACCGCCTCGGAGCTCCCGGTCCAGCGATCAAACACTCTCAAATCCAACGACGTACGCGGGCGCAATACCGCCGGTACTCCTCGCCGAAACGACGCTCCAGGTAACGCTCCTCTCTCGCGATGACTCCATAGCGCACGATTAGCAACGCGGGCAGCAGCGCTGGAAATACCCAAGGGATAGCCAGCACAAGTGCCAATCCGCCCACAAACAAGGCCTGGCCCACGTAGTCGGGGTTACGACTAAAGCGATAGGGCCCCGACGTCACAAGCCGCTGCGCTCTTTTCCAGGGGGTGACCGGCGTTCCTGCTTTGCCCAAGTGGTACATGACCGCACCGCTCAGAACAAGACCGCCGAGGATCATGCATCCGCCCGCAATTCGGGCCGCGAGACTCCCGGCAAACAGCGAAAGCGGCCACACCATCTGGAAAATCAGGCCCAGGGCCAGGGCACCCAGAAAGATGACCGGAGGTGGGGCCAAGACCCGCGGGGTTTCCGGAGCATCAGTGGTCTCTGAGTTTGCCATCGCGGGTGGGAAGGAACGGGGGGCTGATGGTATGCGGCCTAACGCTCACCATAACCGGCGGTGAACACGTGCGCGCCAACGGCGAGCGGTGCGCACGCGCGATTGCGTATCACAGTCCGCTGCAACTGCTGGTTAGACGACGCGCCGGTTAGCATTCAGGTGCTCCACATATTCTCGGAATGTACGCTGCTCGAGCGTCTCAGCGAATGCATCCGTCGATTCGCTTGATGCTTCTTCCTCCGCCGCCATCAGGATCTCTACCCAGTCCAGCGAGGACGCTCGCGCGTCCTCTTTGAGCCAACTCAAAACCTCCGCCATACGCGTTTCAGGCCGGAGATCCTTTATCCGGGAGCCGACGTAACGGACAAGTACAGCTGCTACAGTTTCGGCTACGTCCTGCAGCCTTGCCTCGAAGTAAGGTCGAATCCGAGCTGCCCACGCTTCGAGATCGTGATCGGTAACTGGCACAGTAGTAGTGCCCCGCGTCTAACGCCGCAGTTCAGCTGTCACGCGCCGCGCGGTCCAGCGCGCAGCAAGCCCATAATGAAACGGCGCGCTTGCTACGCGCCAGCGATCGGGTATCACGGTCGGCTTCAACTGCTTGTTAGGCGTCATCACCGCCGACCTTTTCAACGTACAGCTCATACTCTGAGCCGGAGTGGCATTCAGCCCGCACGCACGAGCCATCGGCGATGGACGCAACCACCAGATCCATGCCGAGGTATTTGAAAGTCGCGTGTCGTAGCCTGCACAGACCAAACCGTATGAGCCTCTCTCCGTTAATGTATACGCTGCGGAAATACGCCAGATTCTCGCCCCGACAAAGCCAACTCACGGCTTCTGGTTCCGGCGCGCGGCGGTCAGAAGAGCACCAAGCCACAGCGTCCGGTGCGCACATCCATCAGCGTCCCTTCGAGGAGCGCCTGCCCCAATCCCCACAGCATGCCGCCCATGAGCTGACTGCGCGCGGTTCTGGGGTTGAGCACACGGCCGGGCGCGAATACGCCGAGCAGGCGGCGCACGCGAACGAGCCCCAGCTCCGCATCCACGGCAACTTCCGCAAATTGCACACCGAACGTGGTCATCGCGTAGCCGGTATCCCAGCCGGTGGGGATCCACGTTCCGACTGCTTCGGCGTCGCGCATCGAATGGCGCTGGAGCAGATCGCCGTACGCTTCGCTTCTGTCTGGTTGATCGCGACGCGTGAGGCGCCCGTCCTTCACGTCCACGGCGGCCGGTTCGGCGCCGTGAAGCGGCGACTCGGCATCCGCGATGGCGAGCTGCACGAGCTGATCGCGCAGAGCACTCGTTGCGGCATACACCGCGCTGCTCAGCATGCCCGCCCCTGCCGAGCCCACAGCCGCCGCGCTGTTGGGCAGATCCGTGTCGCCATACACGAATCGCACTCGCTCGAACGGAATCCCCAGCGTGTCGGCCGCTACCTGCGCCATCGCGGTTGCCGCGCCCGTGCCGAACTCCTGAGTGGCGCACTCCACGATGGCGCTTCCATCTGCGTACAGCCGCGCCCGTGCGCGCTGCGCTTGCAGGTGTGGTAAAGCCGGTACGGGATACGTCGCGGTGGCCACGCCGGAACCGATGAGCCACCGGCCGTCGCCTTGTGAGCGCGGCGCCGGATTTCGTTGCGCCCAACCGAAGCGATCGGCACCGAGCTGATAGCACTCCTTCAGGCTCTTGCTCGACCACGGCTTGCCCGACGGATCGGCATCCGCGTGGTTCCGCAGGCGCAGCTCGAGCGGGTCGATGCCCAATGCGCTCGCCAGCTCATCCATCGCGCACTCGAGCGCAAACATGCCCGTGGACTCGCCCGGCCCGCGCGTGAACGTCGGCGTCATGGTGTTCGAGCGAAAGAGCCGGTAGACGCCCTCGTAGTTCGGGCAGCTGTAGGCGAGCTCGGAGCTGCCGAGCGAGGGCTCCGCCCAGTCATCGAACTCGGAGGTGGGCGAGAGCTTGTGATGACGAATCGCCGTCAGCCGACCGTCACGCGTCGCACCGAGCACGACCCGCTGTTCCTGCTCTTCGCGGTGGCCACACGATGTGAACATCTGCTCGCGCGTGAGGGCCAGCCTCACCGGCCGGCCGACGTGACGCGCGGCCAGTGCGGCGAGCGTGACGTGTGGCCATATCATGGCCTTGCAGCCGAAGCCGCCGCCCACGAACTGCGTCCTGACCCGCACGTCCGCCGGGCTCAGGCCGAGAAAGGCGGCCACCGTCATCTGCGTCGCCGTGATGCCCTGGGTTGCATCGTGCAGCATCAGCCTGCCGTCTTCCCAAAACGCGGTGGTCGCGGAGGGCTCGATCGGATTGTGATGATTGGCAGCCATGCGGAACGTTGCGTCGATGCGCAGCTCCGCCCTGGCGAGCGCCGCTTCCACATCCCCCCGAACCGTTCGCCCGGGAATCAGGCCGCCGAAGATCCGGCTCGGCTCGTATGCGCGCGTGCGCCCCTGCTCCACCGTGGTGATGGGTGGAGCGGATTCGTACTCGATTCGGAGCAGGGTCGCGGCGTGTTGTGCCCGCTCGAGCGAGCTCGCAATCACCATTGCGACGGGCTGGCCCGCGTAGTGCACAACGTCCGTCTGCATGGGAAAAAACGTTTCGCCCGGGGCGGCACGCCCGAAGAGCGAAGGAAAGAGATTGGGAACCGCTGCCACCCTGGCGAGATTCAGGTGCGTGAGAACGGCGAGCACGCCCGGCGCATGCTCAGCCGCGCGCGTATCGATGGAACTCACACGTCCGCTTGCCACGCGTGCACCCACGAGCACGGCATACGCAAGTCGGTCTGCCGCGATTTCTGCGGTGTAGCGCGCCGCGCCCGTAACCTTCGCTCGTCCTTCCACCCGTTCAACAGGCGCTCCGATCGTGGCAGTCATTGGGGACCTCCCGTTTCAGCAAGAGTCTCGAGTGCACGAACGATCGCACGCTGGGCGAGCTCCACCTTGAATGCGTTGAGCTGGCGCGGCCTGGCAGATGCCAGCTCCTCGCGCGCCGCGCGCGCGTATGTGTCCCGTTGCGCAGGCGCGCCGACAAGAATCTGCTCCGCGCGACGGGCACGCCACGGCTTCGTCGCGACACCGCCGAGCGCGACGCGCGCAGCGCGGATCACGCCACCTTGCACGTCCATTGCCGCCGCCACCGATGCCAGGGCGAACTCGTAGGACTCCCGGTCCCGCACCTTGGCATACAGCGAGCGGCGGGCGATCGGCGCGGCCGGAACATCGACCGCGACCACCAATTCGCCGTGCTCCGTCGGATGCTCCAGATGCGGGGTATCACGCGGAAGAAGAAAAAACTCATCGATGGGAAACGCGCGCGCTCCGCGCGGCCCTTCCGTGCGCACAACAGCGTCGAGCGCAATGAGTGCCACGGCGAGGTCGGATGGATGGGTCGCGATACAGTGATCACTTGTGCCGAGAACCGCGTGGCCACGGTTGATACCGTCCAGCGCAGAACAACCCGTCCCCGGTTCGCGCTTGTTGCACGGTGACGCCACATCGCGGAAGTAGCTGCAACGGACCCGCTGCAGGAGATTTCCCCCGATCGTCGCCATGTTCCGCAGCTGCGCAGACGCACCGAGCAGCAGCGCTTGCATGAGCATTGGAAATCGCTCTACGACCGCTGGAGCCTCTGCGACATCGCTCATCCTCGCCAGCGCGCCAATGCGCAACCCGCCATCGGCGAGATCCTCGATTCGCGACAACGGCAGCGCATTAATGTCGACCAGCGCATTGGGTCGGACGACGTCCAGTCGCAGCAGATCGATCTCGGTCGTTCCGCCAGCGAGGAACGCGGCATCGGGATGGGCTCTCAAGGCCGCGATCGCTTCCGCAACGCTCGTGGCTCGCGCATAGCTAACCGGACGCATCATTCCCTCCCGCCTCGGAGTCGCGCACATCGCGGATGGCGGCGCGGATGTTCGGATACGCGGCGCAGCGGCACAGATTTCCGCTCATCCACTCCGCGATCTCCGCATCGGTTGACGCATGACCTTCACGGATCAGCGCAACGGCCGACATGATCTGCCCGGGCGTGCAGTAGCCACACTGGAATGCGTCATGCGCAATGAATGCGCGCTGCATGGGGTGCAGCTCGCCACCCTTCGCCAATCCCTCGATCGTGGTCACCTCGTGATCCTCACACGCCATCGCAAGCGTGAGGCAGGAGAGCACGCGGCGGCCATCGACCCAGACCGTGCATGCTCCGCAGGTGCCCTGATCACATCCCTTCTTCGTTCCCGTCAGCAGAAGATGCTCGCGCAGTGCGTCGAGAAGACTCACTCTCGGCTCGATGCGCGCGACCTGCTCGACGCCGTTGATCTTCAGCGTGACATCCACCTCGGTGGGCCCGCGCATCGGCAACGACGCGTTCGCGGCGGCCTGCTTTTTCCTTGCCTGTGCACGCCGGCGCGCAACAGGCGGCGCCTGAGTTTCAGGTGTCGTGGTGTCATTCATGGTGCGCTCCTGCCCTGCTGGAGATGCCCGGCACCGGCAATTGACGTTCCCTCGAAGCGGATCGCGAACCGCGGGAACGTTCTTCGTGACGCGTGCATCCAGCGCACAGGAGCAGCACGTCTCGCGCGTGGAGGAGCCCCTATGAACAGGTCGTCAATTCTTGCTGCGCTGGCCGCGGCAGCTACATGGTCTTCCACCGCAACCATCAGCGCGGGCGCGACCAATGATCACGCAGTTGAGAAGCGCACGGTCGAGCAGATTCGCGAGGGGCGGCAGACTTTCCGCTACGCCACGTTTGGCGACGAGGCGTTCTGGGGTGGCGTGCTGGGCCTGCACGAAACCGTCGCGGGTGCGGCCAACGGCGGCACGGGCCCGGGTTTGAGCCCGAAGGCTGCGCTCGATCTCGGGCTGAAGGTCGACGTTGAAAGCCTGCCGAAGGATGTCGTGCGGGCCCTGCGCGCAGGTGAAGTGGACCTCTCCGACCCGTCCGTCACCTTGACGTTGCTGCGCGCGAATGCGGTCGTGGGCGTGACGGGCTTCTTCAACGAGCAAGGCGAGCTCAGCTCGTTCGGCATCCAGTGCGCGCTCTGCCATTCCACCGTGGACGACTCCTTCGCACCGGGCATCGGCCGGCGACTCGATGGCTGGGCGAATCGCGATCTGAACGTGGGCGCGATCATCGCATTCGCGCCGCACCTGGAGCCGATTGCCGATCTGCTCGGCGTGAGCGTCGACGACGTGCGCAAGGTGCTGAACCAATGGGGACCGGGCAAGTTCGACGCCGAGCTGTTCTTCGACGGCAAGGCCGTTCAGCCGAACGGTCGCACGGCGGCCACGCTCATTCCGCCGGCCTTTGGCCTCGCCGGCGTGAACCTGCACACGTGGACGGGATGGGGCGGCGTCACGCACTGGAACGCCCTCGTGGCCAATCTCGAGATGCATGGCCAGGGCACGTTCTACGATCCGCGCCTCGACGACGCGGATCGCTTCCCGATCGCGGCCCGCGAACGATTCGGTCACGTGCGCGCCGAGGAGGATCTGATCACGCCTCTGCTCGGCTCGCTTCAGCTGTACCAGCTCGCGTTACCTGCACCGACCCCGCCCCGCGGCAGTTTCAATCGACAAGCGGCCGAACGCGGCCAGAAACTTTTCAACGGCAAGGCCGAATGCGCCACGTGCCACGTTCCGCCGCTCTTCACCGAGCCCGGGTTCAACATGCATACGGCAGAGGAGATCGGTATCGACAATTTCCAAGCCAGCCGCTCACCGGACGAGCGCTACCGGACGACGCCGCTGCGCGGGCTCTGGACGCATACCCGAGGCGGGTTCTATCACGACGGGCGCTTTGCAACGCTTGCGGACGTGATTGCGCATTACGACGAGACGTTCGATCTCGGGCTCACCGCGAAGGAACGCGCAGACCTCGAGCAGTACCTGTTGTCGCTTTAACGATTGGCGCTCGTCCGCTTCGCGCCCAGAGGCTTGTAGGTGAACTTCTGGCCTGCGACCGACGCCTCGTACATGGCTCCGCCCTTCACAATGGTGAACACGGCCATGCCCTTGTAGTACGTGCCGGCCGTGCGCGCGTCTTTCCGGCCACCGCTGGCGCCGGCCGTTGCACCCGTTGTGCCCGCGCGTGCCGAGGCGGCGGCTGTAATCACGACGGCGCTCACGTCCGCGCCGAACTCGTAGTCTCCGCGCGTGAATTGATGGAACGCGCTCGCATCCTCGAAAAAGATGATCTGGCTGTACGCCTGGCCACCCGCCTGGAACCCCAGGCTCACCTGCGTGACCGAGGTGTCGCCCACGTACTTGCCCTGCTGGTACACGCGCCCCTTGCCGTGCGCGCCGCCGAGGATGAAGCCGCCCTTGCCTACAGTCGGGAAGACGGCATAGCCGTAGCAGTTCTTGAAGAACTCCGCGCTCTGGCCGGCGTTGCGGAACAGCTCGATGGTGTCGGAATACGCATCGGCCGCCGCGGTCTCGGCCCACATCAGCGTGATCAGGCACAAACCGAATACAAGCGCTTTTCTCATGGACGCCTCCGGGTACAAGCGAGCACGACCCGGATCGTAACGCTTTGCACCTGAAATCGCCCGTGCGCAACGCACGGTCAGGTGGCCGGACGCACCTCGATGGCGACGGCTTCCGTGTACGTGACTTCCACTTCGTCGCCGGGCCGGAGGCCCTTGATGAAACGCTGCCCCTCCGGCGTCTTGACTGCCAGCGTGCGGACCAGACCATCCTGCCGCCGGAATGTGACCGTGTTGACGGAGGTGTCGACGGATTCGATTTTCACGGTCGTGCGCACAGCCGATCCGACGGCGCCCGCGGGGCGTGCACCTTCCGGGGCTTGCGCGGTGGAGGTTTCCTCCTGCACACCTTCGACGCCGGTGCCGGGTTTCTTCACTTCGGCGGCGATGCCTTCGTAGTAACTGACGACCACGCGATCACCGACTTTCACCTGATCCAGATTGCGGACCCCCGCCCCGACGACCACTGCCGATCGCACACCGTCTTCGCTGCGCAATGCGACCATGCGGCTCGGCATGTACACCGCCTCGACAGTTGCGGTCTTCTGCACGAGTCTGTCGCTGACGACTGGCTCGGGCGGCTTGTGCGCGCACGCGACCGACAGGCTTGCCGCAACGAAATGAATCGCGACGACGGAGAGCCGAAGCAGGACACGCGTGTTCATGATCTTCCCTCCCCTGATGAAGGGCAGCGTGATCCCCGATCGGGGCACACGCAAGCGTCGCCGCGACTCGCCGTACGGCAAAGCGTGAGCGCAGCCCGGCACGACGGATGCTGCCGACCAGCGGTCCACGCACGAGGAGGACGCTCATGGCTCAAGGCTGCACGCACGTCGCGGAACTGCATTCGGTACAGCCGCGGAGTACCCAAGGCTGCGAGGAGTGCCTGAAGACGGGAGGTCGATGGGTGCACCTGCGCATGTGCCTCACCTGTGGACACATCGGGTGCTGCGATTCCTCGCCCGGCAGGCACGCCACCGCGCATTTTCGCGAGAGCCGGCACCCGCTGATCCGCAGCTTCGAGCCCGGCGAGGACTGGGCCTGGTGCTACGTCGACCGGGTGACGCTCGAGCCCGCTCCGCGCCCGGCCTGAGCGCCGTCAATCATCATCCGGCGTGAGCAGCAGACGGGGTATCAGCAGCGCTATCGCGACTTGCACGACGAAGAACGCCACGAGAGCGGCCACCGCGAAGACACGTACGATGTGCTCGGACTCGAACAGCATGGGGTGCCAGATCACGAGCCCGGCCAGAAGCACGACCACCGCGTCCATGATCACAACGAGATAGCCCAGCCTCCCGATTGCGCTGTTGCGCGCGCCGGAGTCGCGCCGCAGATTCCCGCGCACCGCCTGCCACATGTCGCGCACCGGAGTGAGCATCGCTGCCTCCCGCCTGGGGACTCCCACGGGCAGGCTGGGCGACGCGTGTGACCGCATCGTTTCGCGGTCGCGCGCGGGATTTCGTCTGAAACAGGGTCGCAGAGCGGGGCCAGGCGCTCAGTGCACGTGGCCCGATTCGGCAGCAATGAGCGTGGTGACCGAAGCAGGATGCTTGTCCCCTGCCGGCCCGACCCATTCGGTCCGGGTGCCATCCACGAATCGCTGCACAGCCTTCCACGTCAATGCGCCGGTCTGGGCCGGGTTGCGCGCCATGAACGCGAATTCCGCGAATTCCCCGGGATTGATCGTCCGGGTCCACACGATGCTCACGACTCGCTCGCCATGCTTCTTGAGCTCGTAGGTGAAGCCCGCGGGCGCGCCGACCGACACGACGGTCACGCCCTCCGGGATCTGCAGTTCGACCGACGATGTCGCCACCTTCCCTTCCGTGGGCACCCGCACGGTGTATTTCTCATGCGCCCCGGCGCGCGACTCGCGCGGCCACACGGTGACGTGCGCGCTCGCGACTGCAGAGGCTGCGCAAAGAAGAATGGTGCCGATCAGCGCACGGGCCTTCATGCGACTCACGTCCCTTCGATATCGCGCTTGCGCGTCGCCTTGCGATGGGCGATTTCCTGCAGGTAGATGGGCGTGCGGTAGCGGTTGCCCCCCAGCAGCTCGGGCGGCAGCGGCGCGAACGGCACCATGGATTCCAGCAGCGCGTTGCATCGGGCCTCGACGCCCACGCGCCACTCGGGCTGGGCGACGATGAACAGGTCGTTGTTGAGAATGCCATCGAGCACGTAGCGAGCGGCCACGACAGGATCCTGCGGACGTGCGTTGGCCGGGCTCGTAGCGGCGCTCCCAGACGGGCGCGGGCGCGGCGGCGCACCGGCGCCGGGAGCACGCCGCGGCTGTGCACCGGGTGCCACGGCAGGCGGCCCGTCGTTTTTCAGGGACTCTGGCCGGTAACTCTCGCTCTGACCGATGTTGGTGGCCGTCAGTCCCGGGATGAAGGCGGACGTGCCGATGTTCGTCTCGCGCAGCTCATGCCGCAATTCTTCCATCAGGGCGACGGCCGCGATTTTCGCCACGGTGTAAATGCCCGCACCGCTCCCCGGCAGGATGCCGCTCGTGGACGTGGTGGTCACGATGTGCGAACCCTGTTTGCTGGCGAGCATGCGCGGAACATACGTGTGCACGCCGTAGATCGGGCCCCAGAGGTTCACGCCGAGACCCCATTCCCAATCCTTCAGCGTGCCGGTGCTCGCGGGTGCCTGCAGGCCGACGCCGGCGTTGTTCACGAGCACGTGCACGGGGCCGAACTTCTTCTCGATTTCGTCCGCCGTGCGTTCCCAGCCATCCCGATCCATGACGTCGTGCCGGATCGCGTGGATGCGCGGATCGTTCTCGGGAAAATGCTTCAGCGCATCGCCGATGTGCTTGTCGGTGTAATAGCCGATCACGACCTTCATGCCGGCTTCGTGAAACACGCGCGCGATGCCCAGACCGATACCGCTCGAGCCGCCGGTGATGTAGGCGACCTTGCCTTTCACGTCGGTGATCTGCGGCGGCTGCGAGGCGCCGACATCCGGGGCACCGGCCGCTTCGGCCCGGGATGCGCCCACACCGCCCACCACACCTGCCGCGCCCGCCACGGCGAGGCCGCCCAGGATCTGTCGTCGGTTCAGTGTGTGCTCGCCCATATCCTCCCCCGGTTGCGTACGTGATGGCCCGCGATGAGCCGCGGCCATGATAGGCGAGTCGGGCACAACCAGCCCTTGCGCGCCCGCCGTCAAACCACGACATGGCCAGCGCCGTCTGCGGAACCCGGTCGCACACCGCTTCGTTGAGCGCAAACCCGAACCGAAATTGCGGTGGTCCGCGTGCGCAGCAAGCATGTCGAGGTTCTGTACCGCACGGCCCTGCTCCTCATCCTCGGCTTGAGCGGGTGCGCTGATCACGCGCGGCTCGAGCCGGGCCAGGATTTCGGCC